>CAYMAF010000295.1:0-3319 GCA_964388365.1 uncultured Gammaproteobacteria bacterium
AGTTCGTCTGGCTCGAGAAGGTCGAGGACGCGCTCGACATCGCGCTCGAGCCGGCCGCCGCCGGCGAAGAGCGACACGAGCGGGACGCGAAGCCGCAGGTCGCATGAGCCCGCCCCGAGGCCGCCCGCGTCGGCCTCGGGGCGGCGGCCGCCGGCGCGTCATAGCTCGAGCTCGAAGCGGACCCCGACGAGATAGGCCGTCGCACCGAGCTCGATGCCGTCGACGTCGGCGTCGAAATGCTCGGCTTCGACGAACGCGTAGCTGCGCGAGAAGAGACCGCCGCGCCCGGTGCCGCGCTCGGTGCTCGCGAACCGAAAGCGAATGCCAGCGCGCGCATAAAGGCCGATATCACTGCGCCCGTCGGCGTCGTCCTGCAGCTCGATTTTCTGCCGGTACAGAGCCCAGCCGAAACCGAGCCCCGCGTACGGTGCCCATCGCCGGTTCCGCCGCTCGAGGATGAAATCGGCGAATGCGTGCACCGGCAGCACCTCGAGGCGCACCGCATCCGAAACGTCGACCCCGTCGGCGGTGCGGCCCAAGCCGCGGTCGCGCCGATAGCCGATCCTCGCGCCGACCTCGAGCCAATCGCGCAGCCGATACGCGCCGGCGGCCGCGAAGACCGTGTCGCGATCGTCGCCGTACGTCGACGAGTAGTCATCGAGGCTCGGATACGCGTACCCGCCCTTGATCTCGTACATCCAACGCGGGCTCGATGTCAGCGCCGCATTCGGCTCGCCGGAAGGGTCGGCCAACGGCGCGTCGAACGGCAGCACGGCAAGGCCGGCGCAAGCAAGCACGGCGTGCCCGAGAACAGATCGCCGCGCGCGGCGCCGAACAGCGAAGACCGCGACGACGGCGGCGATCGGCAGCGCGGCGAGCACCGCGAGCGCGACGAAGCGGCCTTCGAGCGACGCGCGCGCGACGAGCACGAACGGCTTCAGCGCCGTTCGGACGACCGGCTTGAGCCGCGGATGGCGCTCGATGAAGCGCGCGGCTTCCGGGCTTGCAGCGTAGTAGCGCCGCACGAGCCACCGCCCTGCGGCATACGGCAGCAAGAAGCGGTCGCGAGCGGCCCGCAGCACTGCGACGTCCGCCGCATCCTTTCCGCCGTACGCGGCGGTCGCGATGAAGCACGCGTCGTCGTCGGGCAGCGGCGGCTCTGCGGCGAGCGGATTCGGCGTCGCCGAAAGAATCTCCGAAGCAGCGCTCTCCGCGTCGTCGCCGAGCGCGATCGATGCCGGCGGCGACAGCACGCTCTCGTTGCGCGCCGGTGTGTTGTCGACGGCCGAAACCGCAACGTGATACGTCGCGCGTGCGATCGCGGTCACCGCGAAACGATACGTCGTCCCGTTCTCGAGCGGTGTGACGGTGAAGCTCGTCGTATCGCCGACGTTGACGCGGTTCTCGGCGACGTCGCCGACGCCGTAGTGCACCCGGTAGCCGTCGGCCTCGTCGACCGTCTCCCAGACGAGGATCGCGGCCTCGTTGCGGCCTTGCACGTCCGTGAGTCGCGGCGCGAGCGGCGGCTCGACGCGCGTATCGAGGCCTTCGAGCGTATACGACGTAGCGTCGCCGACGTCGATCGGCGACGGGCCGTCCGCGGCGCCGGTGCCGTCGTAATCGTCCGCCGAGCCGTCCTCGGGCGGCGCGCCCCGTACGTAGTAGATGCGATAGCCGCCGGGATTCGTCGAACTCGTCACGCGATGGTCGAGGTTCGGTGTCCACGCGACGCGGAGCCCGATCGCGCCGCCATCGCCTTCGATCGCCTCGAGCGACGGCGGCGCGACCGGAAACGGAAACGGATCGGCGAACACGCCGCCGTATGCACCGGCATCGGCCGCGGTGCCGTCGATCGCGTCGAGCCCGCGGCCGACGTCGATGCATGCCGAGCCCTCGCGCAGATGAAAGTCCCGGACGTCGGCATCGACGAAGCGCGGGTCGCCGAACGTCGCCGGCGAGCCGCCGCCGTCGCCCGCACCGCCCGGCGAGCTCTCGTTCGCGAAGTAGCAGTTCGAGCGGACATTCCGGAACGGGTCGGCGAGCTGCTCCCGCATCACGATCGCGCTGCCGTTCTCGGCGAAGATACTGCTCTCGATCTCGGCCGCGGCCCCGCCTCGGCTCACGCCGACCGCGTTGCGGTAGAAGACGCTGTTCACGACAGCGACCGCGGACGCGTCGATCTCGATACCGATGTCGGCCGCGCCGTCGATCACGACGTTCGCGATAGCGACGCCGCTGCTCCGCTCGACCGACACGCCGATCCCGGCATCGACGATCATGACGTTCGACAGGCGCACGCCGTCCGCGCCTGCGATCGTCACGGCAGGCAGGCTCGCGTCGTTGGGGGCGATGAGCGTGCGCGCCGTTTCGCGGCCGACGACGTCGATGCCGCCGCGCAGCTCGATGTTCTCGCGATAGCTGCCGGGCTCGACGAGAACGATATCGCCCTCCTCGGCCGCGTTGATCGCCTCCTGGATCGTCGAATGATCCTGCGGAACGGCCACCGTCTCCGCGCAAGCGGCATGACAGAGGACAGCGATCGGCACGACCGCTGCGCAGGCTCGGCGGATCGCGCGGCTCAAAAAGACTCCCCGGCAACGAAACGAGCGGCGGACGAGAAGCAAGAAGCACGCCAGCCGTTCCCGCCGCGGACCGAGGCGAGCGCGCGGCCGTCGAAGCGGGACGCCGCGCGCTTCGACGCTCTAACCTTCGCGAGTCCGGCACGTATCGGCACGAAGCCGACAGCTCCGTTTCGGCGCGCCGGTCCGGGCCCGCTCGCACGGCAGCGGCTCCGGGTCGGTAGAAAATGACACGATAACGATAGATCATATCGGCGCCGGCACTGATCGACGCATGCGGCCGTCATCCGAATAGAGCACGCCGGCAGCGCGGCTCCGGGCCGCACTTCATAGCGGGGGGAGATCAATGTTTCGACGTCGGATAGTCAGTCTGCTCGCATTGGCGGCGGCAGCGGGACTTGCTGCCTGCGATGGGCGCTCCGTGCCGGACGACGAGGCCGCGGCCGCGGAGCCGGCGATGCAGAGCGCTCGCGGTGCCGCTTCGATCGCCGCGCCGAGCGCCGCAGCCGTCGATGCCGAACGGCTCGCGGCCGCCGAGGCCGAGCCAGGGCAGTGGATGTCGCACGGCCGCACCTATTCCGAGCAGCGATACAGTCCTCTTGCCGCGATCACGAAAGAGAACGTCACCCGGCTCGGGCTCGCGTGGTACGCGGATCTCGACACGAGCCGCGGCCAGGAAGCGACGCCGCTGATGGTCGACGGCGTGATCTACGTGTCGACGGCATGGAGCAAGGTCAAGG
>CAYMAF010000296.1:0-3273 GCA_964388365.1 uncultured Gammaproteobacteria bacterium
GCACACGGCACGCTCGCGAACGGCAAGCCGTACCATAACCGCTACGCCTGGATCTTCGAAATTCGCGACGACAAGCTTTACGCGATCCGAGAGTACATGGATACCGGTTACATCCTTCAGCAGCTGGCGGAATCATGAGCGAAACCTACGATATCGTCGCGATCGGCTCCGGGCACAACGGCCTCGTCGCGGCCGCGTATCTCGCGGCGGCGGGTAAGAAGACGCTGGTCCTCGAGCGCAACGCGTGGTTCGGCGGCGGAGTCGTGACCCGCGAGCTGACGCTGCCGGGCTTTCGCCACGATCAGCATTCGATCGCGCATATTTTCATCCACGGCAATCCGCTCCTTGCGAACGACGAGCTCGGGCTGAAATCGAAGCACGGCCTCCGCTACGTCTTCCCGGAGATGCCGATGATCTCCGTCTTCGAGGACGGCCAGACGCTCGCGCTCTATCGCGACCGCGAGAGGACGTGCGCGGAGATCGCAAAGTTCTCCGAGAAGGACGCCGAAGCGTACCGGCGACTCGCCGAGCAGGCCGCCGCGTGGCTGCCGATGGTGCTCGCCGGACTCTACGCGCCGCCGACGCCGCTCGGCGCGACCTATGCGATGCTCGACCAGAGCCGCGAAGGCCGCGAGCTCTGGCGGACGATGCAGATGAGCATGCACGACCTGCTCGTGGAATGGTTCGAGAACGAGCGCGTCATCATGCACTTCGCCCGCATCGCGGGCGAGAACCTCGTCTCGCCGGACGAGAAGGCGACGGGGTTCGGCGTGTTCGTGTTCGTCGGTTTCCTCGAGGCCTACGGCATCGGCGTGCCGATCGGGGGCTCCGGCAGCCTGACCGACGCGCTGATCGCTAGCATTCGCGAGCACGGCGGCGAGGTGCTCGCGAATACCGATGTCGCGCGCGTGCTCGTGCGCAACGGCCGCGCGGTCGGCGTCGAAACGACCGACGGGCACAAGTACGAAGCTCGCGACGCGGTGATCGGCGCGCTGCATCCGCACGATATCGGCCGGATGGTCGAAGGCCTCGCGCCCGAGGTCGTGCACGACGCCGAGCGCACGCATATCTCGGGCGTCGGCTGCATCACGCTGATCGCGGCGCTCGAGCGGCCGCTCTCGTTCCGCGCCGGCGATCATGTCCGCGCGGCGATGATCGAGCTCTTGCCGAACCGCTACGAGACGATGCGCAAGTCCTTCGATAACCTGCGCTACGGCGAGTTCTCGGACTATCCCCTCGTCGGCGTCGGCTCGCTGACGATGTTCGACCCGTCCCGCGCGCCCGAAGGCAAAGCGACGATGCACGCTTGGGACTACGTCCCGTACGAGCGCGCCGACGGCCAGAGCTGGGACGACACGAAAGCGAGCTACGTCGAGCGGATGCTCGAGCACATGTCCGGCTTCATCGAGAACCTGCCGGGCGACGTGATCGCCTGGCACAGCGACAGCCCGGTCGACATGGAGAGGACGTCGTCGAGCTTCCGCCGGGGCGATCTGCACGGCGTCGCATCGACGACGTACCAGTACGGCGCGCATCGTCCGACGCCCGATCTCGGACAGAACACGGTGCCCGGCTGCGACCGTCTGTACCTCGTCGGTCCGTTCCAGCATCCGGGCGGCGGCGTGTTCGGCGCGGGGCGCGCGACGGCCATCCGGGTCTTCGACGATCTCGGACTCGATTTCTCGAAGGTCGGCGCGCGCCAATGATCCTCTACTCGCCCGACAACTCCGCGCTGATGGAGGTTCAGAGCATCGAGCGCAACGGCAACGAGCTCGTGATCAAGGGCAAGGTGTTCGGCACGATGCCGATCACCGCTCGCCTGAAGCCCGAGCAGGTCCGCCGAGGCTTGAGGCTGCTCCGTCCCCGGCTCGTGCTGTTCATGCTCTCGATGCTGTTTCGACGCTCGTAGGATGCCGCTCGCCTCGTCGCCGCGAATGGCGACGAGGGCCTCCCGCGATAGCGGCGCGCAGAAGACGCGGAAAAGCCTCAGACCTCGCGGTCGATCGTCTCCCGCCGCCACTCGAGCACTAGCGCGTTGACCTGGTCCTGCTCGATCAGGAAAGCATCGTGGCCGTGCTCGGACTCGAGCACCGCGAGCCGCGCCAGCGGCATGTGCCGTGCGAGCTCGCGCTGCTCGTCGAGCGGGTACAGCACGTCGGTATCGATGCCGATCACGAGCGCGGGCTGCTTCACGCCGGCGAGCACGTCGTGATAGTCGCCGCGGCCGCGCGCGACGTCGTGCGTATCCATAGACTGAGTCAGCCGGACGTAGCAGTTCGCGTCGAAGCGGCGCACGAGCTTCTCGCCCTGGTGCCCGAGGTAGCTTTCGACTGCGAAGCGCGAGTCGCCACTCTCGCCCCGCTCGCGCCCGAAGCGGCGCTCGAAGGACGCGAACGAGCGATACGAGATCATCGCCATCATGCGCGCAATCGCGAGCCCCGTGACCGGGCCCTCCCCGGGCGCATAGCCGCCGCCTTGCCAGGCCGGATCGGCGAAGATCGCCTGCCGCTGCGTCTCGCTCCAGCCGATGCACCACGCCGAATGGCGGCCGCCGACGCCGATCGGCACGATGCCCCGGACGAAATCGCCGTGGAACGCCCACTCGAGCGCCTGCATCCCGCCCATGGACCCGCCGATCGCGAAGCGCACGCGTCGGACGCCGAGCCGCTCGAGCAACAGACGATGCAGCGCGACGGTATCGCGGATCGTCGGGACCGGGAAATCGGCGCCGTACGGCCGGCCGGTCGCCGGATTCGTCGTCACCGGCGACGCCGTGCCGTACGGCGAGCCGAGCACGTTTGCGCAGACGATGAAATCCCGATCGGTATCGAGCGCCCGGCCCGGGCCGAGAAGCTCCCGCCACCACGCCGCGGCATCCGCGTTCCCAGTCAGCGCGTGACACACGACGACGGCGTTGGCGCCGTCCGGCGCGAGGCGGCCCCACGTCCGATACGCGACCGGCACCTGCTCGAGCGTCGTGCCGTCCTCGAGCCGGAAACCCGCAAAGACTTCTATGCTCTCGTTCACCTCGGAACGGCGCCCGCGGCCGTGCCGCGGGCGCCTCCCCTACTTCTTCGCCGCAGCGAGACCCTTCTCGATGTCCTCGATGATGTCGTCGATATGCTCGATGCCGATCGACAGACGCACCAGCTCCGGCGTGATGCCGCCGGCCTTCTGCTGCTCCGGCGTGAGCTGCGAGTGCGTCGTCGTGGCCGGGTGGATCGCGAGGCTCTTCGCATCGCCGACGTTCGCGAGGTGGCTGAAGAGCTCGAG
>CAYMAF010000297.1:0-3271 GCA_964388365.1 uncultured Gammaproteobacteria bacterium
ACTGCGAGGACATGTAGAGCATGTTCTCGACGCCGTTGATCGCCTGCTCGAGCGGTGACGCGACCGTCTCGGCGATCACGTCCGGGTTCGCGCCGGGATAGCGCGCCGTGACGATGACCGTCGGCGGCACGACCTCCGGGTATTCGCTGATCGGCAGGAGCTTCAAAGCGAGCAGCCCGGCGATGAAGATCAGCGCCGAGAGCACGCCGGCGAATATGGGCCGCTCGATGAAATGCTGCGAGAAGTTCATGGTTCGAGCTCCGTTGGTCCGTGTCGCGAGTGAGTCGATTGCGCTCGAGAACGTCGGGAACGCGGCAGCCTCGAGCGAGTCGATCATTGCCTGGTCGCCGTCGAAGCGGCGGTCGAGTTCGATCGCGCGTGTCCGCGGCCGCCGGCCCGATCGAAGCCGGCGGCCGGTCCGGGTTACCGCATCAGCGTCGCGGTCGCTCGTCGGGAATCCTGCGCGGCCGCGAAGCGCTCGAGCAGCGGCGTCCGCTCGGTCGGCGGCGCCTCGGCGGCGGCGACCGGCATGCCGGGGCGCACGCGCTGAAGCCCGTTGACGATCACACGGTCGCTGCCGGAGAGGCCGGAGGTCACGACCCGCATGCCGTCGATGCTGCGTCCGAGCTCGACCGGCCGGTACTGCGCGACGCCGTGCTCGTCGACGACGAGCACGTACTTGCGGTCGAGATCGGTGCCGATTGCACGCTCGTCGACGAGCGCCGCTCGGTAGTTCCGATCGCCGACGACGCGTATCCGTGCGAAGAGGCCGGGCGTGAACTTGCCGTCGTCGTTCGACAGGACCGCGCGGGCGCGAATCGTGCCCTGATCGGGATCGACGTGGTTGTCGACGAAATCGAGCCGTGCGGAGTGCGGGTACCCGCTTTCGTTCGCGAGGCCGACGAACGCCGTGAGGCCGTGGCGCTCGCCGTCTGCGTCGGCCGTGCCGCGAATCAGCTCGAGATAAGTATGCTCGTCGACGTCGAAGTACGCGTGGATCGGATCGTCGGCGACGACGGTCGTCAGCAGCGTCGCGCCGTCGACGAGGTTGCCGGGCTTCACGAGCGCGCGAGAGACGCGTCCCGAGATCGGCGCGGCTACGCGCGTGAACGACAGATCGAGCTCGGCGGCGTCTAGCGCGGCCTCGACCGAAGCGAGGGCGGCCTCGGCGACGGCCGCGTCGGCGGCCAGACGCTCGAATTCCTCGCGCGACGTCGCCTTCTGCGCGAGCAGCCGCTCGGCACGGTCGCGATAGGAGCGCGAGACCTCGAGCTCGGCGCGCGCGCGTTCGCGCTCGGCCGTGAGGCGCGCGACCTCGGCCTCGAACGGGCGGGGATCGATCAGGAACAGAAGCTCGCCTTGCTCGACGCGGCCGCCTTCTTCGAAATGCACGGACTCGACGTAGCCGCCGACCCGAGGGCGAACCTCGACGCGGCTCGCGGCCTCGAGCCGGCCGGTGAAATCGGCCCAGTCCTTCAGATCCTGGACGACGACACGCGCGGCCGTGACGGCCGGAGGCGGGGGCGGCTCGGCTTGCTCGGCGCTGCCGGCCGTGCAGCCGGCGAGGACGGACAGGGCGGCGACCAGCGGAGCGGCGGAGGAAACGCGGTGCGAGCTCATCGGGAAATTCCTTGTCTGCCTTCGGGTTAGAATCCGTTCAGCAAGCGGACGGTCACGAAGGGGAGGAGACGTCCATGGTCGATCGGCGTGCGGCCTTCTCGACAAGGTGCTCCTCGATGGTGCGGTTTCATGACCAGTCTGTTACTATACCGTTCAGTAAAGCCGCAGGTTAACTAACCGGTAAGTACAGTGTCAATTCCTTCTGACGAAAAAATCGTGCCCGAGGCATTGATCTCGCCGCCGTTCGCGAGTCCGAGCGAGTGCGGCTGTCCGCCGCAATGCACGAAGGAGCGGATTCTGCGAGCTGCGCAGAATCTGTTTTATCGGCACGGCATACGCGCTGTCAGCGTCGACGCGATCGCGGCGGAGGCGGCGACGACGAAGGTCACGCTCTACCGGCTGTTCGAGTCCAAGGACGCGCTCATCACCGAGTGTCTGAAGGACCAGACGTGCCGGTTCTGGGGCTGGTGGGATGCGACGGTCGCACAGCACGACGGCGATCCGCGAGCTCAGGTCGAGGCGCTATTCGATCTGCTCGAGCGGCGGATCTGCGCGAACGAAGCGAAGCGCGGTTGCCCGATCACGAATAGCGCGGTCGAGATCGACGATCCCGACCACCCGGCGACACAGGTCATCCGCGAGCATCACGCCGAGATGGCGCGCCGCTTTCGCGAGCTCTGCAAAGAGATGGGCGCGAAGAAGCCGGATGCGCTCGGCGATGCGTTGACCTTGCTCGTTGCGGGCGTCTTCTCGTCGCGCATCGCGCTCGACAGCACGGAGCGTATCAATGCTGTCGCGGACGCGGCACGCGCGCTGCTCGACTCTCCGGAGATGGGGGCGCCGCGGCGCCGCTGAACGGCGCGCGCCGCGATCGCCGTCGAGCGCGCCTAGAGTTTCCGCTCACTGCCGCGGACCTCGCCGCGCCAGCCGCCTTCCTCGACGCCGCGGCTCTCGATATACCGCTTGAATCCGTCGACCGAGCTTTGGACGCTCGTGCCCATCGCACCGAGCGCGTCGCCGATATTCTCGAGCACGCCTTGCGGTTCGTACTCCATCATCAGACGCACTCGCGTGCGCGAAGCCGATAGCGGCTCGAAATACACCGCGCCCGCGTTCGGCGCATCGCCCGAGATGCTGCGCCACGCGATGATCCGATCGGGAATCTGCTCGGTGATCTCGGCGTCCCATTCCTTCTCGCGGCCCCACAGCTCCCCACGCCAGTGCATGTGCGTGTCGTCGAGCTGGCGCACGTCCTTGACGCCGGACATGAACTTCGGAAACGACTCGAACTGCGTCCACTGGTTGTAAGCCGTGCGCACCGGGCAGTCCACGTCCACCGTCTTCTCGATCCGTTCCATGATCGCGTCCCTCCATGGCTGTCATTCGGTAGGACGCAAATGCAAGTTCCATTCCGAGCGCCGCGCGGGACGAATCGCGTACGAAGCGTTCCGGGCTACAACGGCGGCCTACGGCGATGCCAGACGGTCGCCTGCTCGTAGGCGTGCGCGAGCGTCAGCACGTCGACCTCGCCAAACGCGCGGCCGCTGATCTGCAGCCCGATCGGCAGACCCGAGCGGCTGAAGCCGCACGGCACGCTGATCGTCGGGATGCCGTAGAGGTTGAACGGATAGGTGTTGCGCACCGAAGGCTC
>CAYMAF010000298.1:0-3270 GCA_964388365.1 uncultured Gammaproteobacteria bacterium
TCAACAACCTGTTCATGCACATCGCCGAGCAGATGGGCCTCGTCCTCGAGCACACTGCGCATTCGGTGAACATCAAGGAACGGCTCGACTTCTCGTGCGCGCTGTTCGACCGACACGGCGAGCTGATCGCGAACGCGCCGCACGTTCCTGTGCACTTGGGCTCGATGGGCGAAAGCGTGCGCGCGATTCTCGAGCGCTTCGGTCCGCGTTTTGCGCCGGGCGACGCGTTCATGCTGAATGCCCCTTACGACGGCGGCACGCATCTGCCGGACGTCACCGTCGTCACGCCGGTCACGGGCGCGGACGGCGAGCTCGAGTTCCTCGTCGCGAGCCGCGCGCATCACGCCGATATCGGCGGGTTGACGCCGGGCTCGATGCCGCCGGACAGCCGGACGATCGACGACGAAGGCGTCGTCATCGAAGGGCTGCGGATCGTCGCCGGAGGCCGGTTCCTCGAGGACGACGTGCGGGCGGCGCTCGCGCGCGGCCCCTACCCGGCGCGCAATCCCGATCAGAACGTCGCCGATCTCAAGGCCCAGCTCGCGGCGAACGCGCGCGGCGTCGAGCTGCTCGGCGAGCTCGTCGCGCGCTACGGACGCCGCGTCGTCGAGGCGTACATGGGACACGTGAAGCGCAACGCCGAGGCGTGCGTGCGCGAGGCCATCGCCCGGCTCGCCGACGGCGAGCACATCGTCGAGCTCGACGGCGGCGAGCGCATCGCGGTCGCCGTTCGGATCGATCGGGGGCGCCGTGAGGCCGTGATCGACTTCGCCGGCACGTCGCCGACGAGCGCGACGAACGTGAACGCGCCGCCGGCGATCGCTCGCGCGGTCGTGCTGTACGTGTTCCGCACGCTCGTCGAAGAGAATATCCCGTTGAACGCGGGCTGCCTCGTGCCGCTGACGATCCGGCTGCCGGACGACAGCCTGCTTTGCCCCCGGTATCCCGCCGCGGTCGTCGCCGGCAACGTCGAGACGTCGCAATGCATCGCGGACGCGCTGCTCGCCGCGCTCGGTGCGGCCGCGGCGTCGCAGGGCACGATGAACAACTTCACGTTCGGCAACGCCGCGCTCCAATACTACGAGACGCTATGCGGCGGCGCCGGCGCAGGCCCGACGTTCCACGGCGCGAGCGCCGTGCACACGCACATGACGAACTCGCGGCTGACGGATCCCGAGGTCCTCGAGTGGCGCTATCCGGTGCGGGTGCGCCGCTTCGAGATCCGGCGAGGCTCGGGCGGAGCCGGGAGGCAGCGCGGCGGCGACGGCGTCATTCGCGAGATCGAGTTCCTCGAGCCGATGCACGCGGCGATCCTGTCGAACCGCAGGCGGAACGCGCCGTTCGGCCTCGCCGGCGGCGGCCCGGGCGCGGCTGGACGCAATTACGTCGTGCGCTCCGGCGGGGAAATCGTCGACCTCGGCCCGGTCGCGTCGATCGCCCTCGCGCCCGGCGACCGCTTCGTCATCGAGACGCCCGGCGGCGGAGGCTTCGGCGAGCCGTGACGCCGGACCGAGTCAACCGACGAGCTGCACGCCGTCGAGCGGCGGGACCTCGCGCACTGCGAGCCCGCCGGGGCCGAGCTCGAGATCGTAAGTCTTGAAGCAGCCGGGACCCGCGATCGCGACACCGACGCGGATCACGATCGTCTCCGGCCCGCTCGCCGTGGCGCGGACGAAATAAGCGTCGGCCGCATGGCGTCCCGCGAGAATGCCGCGCTCGTGCAGCGCCTCGAGCCGCGCGCGGATCTCGCGACAGCACCGCTCGACCGCGTCGGGCTCGGTCCGCGCTATCGCCGACCATTGCATGCCGCCCTCGAGCGTCGCGAGCACGTGCAGCGTCGCGCGGCTCAGATCGAGCCGGCGCGCCGCGGGATCGAGGCCGTCCTCGGGCGCAAGGCAAACGTTCCCGTCGAGCACGACCGCGCCGCCGGCGACCCGCATCAGCGGGTTCACGCCGAAACGGCGAAGCCGTGCGGCCTCGCGCTCGCCGAGATCGTGAAGCGTCGTGAGGCTCGCCTTCATCCCGCCGACGGCTCCCCCCGGGCGTCCGCGCTCGATATCTCCTCTCGCGAGAAGCCCGGCCAGCGCACCGCACGCGGGCATGCCCAACGGAAAATTGCCGAACGCACCCCGCGGGCGCAGCCGCGGGAAATACATCATCGCGTTCGAGCTCGAGAAGCCGTACGCGCGCATGCCGATCACTGCCGAGTCGCTCGTCTGCCAAGACCAGGGTGGATCCCAGATCAGCAGCGCTCTTCGGCGGCGGCAGTAGCGCTCCGCGGCGATCAGCGCCGTCGTGCCGAAATCTCGAGTCGGAGGCGCCGGCACGCAGACGATATCGACCCGACCGGCGCGGTCGAGCGCGAACAGGCCCGTGCTTTCCTCTTTCGAGCCGACGATGTCGTAGTCGGTCAGCTCGCCGCCGTCCGTGCCCGCGATCGACATGTCTACGTAGCGAAACGGCTGCCCGGGATGCTCCGGGACGGTCGCGTCGGGCCGACACGCGGGAAGCGGGCCGACGAGCCGGACGAGATCCGAATCGCGCAGCACGTCGACGACGAAACGGTGATCGGCCGGATCGAGAGAGAGCTCGGGATAGAGCTCCTGATCCTCGACGAGCTGCGATCCCGGCCGGGCGACTCTCTGCACGACGAGATTGAAACGCTCGGGCGCGGTTTCGACGCCGTAATAGTCGACGGAGACACGCAGGTGCTCGCGGCTGCCCGGCCGCCGAGCGACGAGGCGCAGCGCTCCATCTCCGGCCGGCACGTCGATGCAGCCCGGAGCCGCGCCGTTCGCGAGCCGCACGACGACCGCGCGCTCGCCGCCGTGCAGAAAGAAGTGCTGCACGGCGTACGAGACGAAGCCGTGCGGCGTATGGCTGCCGAAGACACGGCGGTAGTCGTCGAAGCCCGAGATCGGCACGGCCCGATCGACGGGGCCGCGCTCCGTTCTTCCGAGGAACGCGACGACGGTCATCGATCGAGGGCCGCCGCCGTCTCGGGCCGAGGCTCGTCGACGGTGTTGACGATGACGCGCGCGGCCGCGAGATACTCGGCCGGCGATCGCGACGCAACGCCGATCGGGAACGGGATGCCGCGCTGTTCCTCGACGACGCGCTCGATCGCCGCCGCATCGAGCTCGACGCCGGCACGTCCCGCGCGCACGAGCGCCGCGGCGATGACGCGCGACGCCTCCTCCATGAGGTCGCGCTCATCCTCCTCGAGCGGCCGATGGACCTCGAGATAGAGCTCGCCGTCGCGCCAGCCGG
>CAYMAF010000299.1:0-3269 GCA_964388365.1 uncultured Gammaproteobacteria bacterium
AGGCGCTGCGGGATCTTTTGGCCCTACAGGACAAGCTCGTCACGGTGGAGAATATCCAAAAGACCGTGGCCGGCTACTTCAAGATTCGGGTATCGGACCTGCTGTCGAAGCGACGTAACCGCTCGATCGCGCGGCCGAGGCAGATCGCGATGGCGCTCGCGAAGGAGCTGACGACGCATAGTCTGCCGGAGATCGGGGATGCGTTCGGGGGGCGCGACCATACGACGGTGCTGCACGCGTGCCGCCGGGTCAAGGCGCTCAGGGAGACCGAGACGCGTGTCGCCGAGGACTACAACAACCTCTTGAGAACTTTGACGTCTTAATGTGAGCAGCCTGTGGATAACTTCGGCGGCGGATTTCATCCACAGACGGCCCACAGGCCCAGCCGGAGTTGCCCACGCGGTTGATCAATGCGTAAGTGATTGAGAAAGAAAGTAAAAATCGACTTTCTAAGCGTCTTGCCCGAGCTTAATCGCAACGAACATAGAAATATATAAACAGGTAGATACAAGATGAAGTTCAGCGCACCGCGAGAGACCGTTCTGAAGCCGCTCCAGGCCGTCATCGGCGTCGTGGAGCGAAAGCAGACGATGCCGATCCTGAGCAACGTGCTGCTCGTCGTCAGAGACGGCGTGCTGAGCGTCACCGCGACGGATCTCGAGGTCGAGCTCATCGCTGACGTCGGTGTCGACGATGCGGTCGACGGCGAGATCACGGTGCCGGGGAGGAAGCTCCACGATATCGTCCGCGCGCTGCCGGACGGTGCACGAGTCGAGGCATCGCTGAGCGGAGAGCGGATGACGGTGAAAGCGGGGCGTAGCCGCTTCACGCTGTCGACGCTGCGCGCCGGCGATTTCCCGACCGTCGACGATATCGAGGTTCAGCAGGCGCTGCTCGTCGATGCAAAGGCCTTGAAGCACCTGCTCGACAAGACGCACTTCTCGATGGCGCAGCAAGACGTGCGCTACTACCTCAACGGCCTGCTGCTCGAGACCGACGGGCCGAAGCTCCGCGGCGTCGCGACGGACGGCCATCGGCTCGCGCTCGCCGAGGTCGCGCTCGAGGCACCGGCGAAGCGGAACGAGCAGCAGATCGTGCCGCGAAAGGGCGTGCTCGAGCTGAGCCGGCTGCTCGACGACGAGGGCAAGGTCGACCTGATCGTCGGCAAGAACCATCTCCGCGTCACGACCGACGGGCTGCGGATGACGTCGAAGCTGATCGATGGGCGTTTCCCCGACTATGGCCGCGTGATCCCGACGAGCCCCGAGAACGTCGTCGGCGCGGACCGGCAGTTGCTGCGCCAGGCCCTGCAGCGCGCGGCGATCCTGTCGAACGAGAAATATCGCGGCGTGCGGCTGATGCTCGAGGAGGACACGCTGACGGTCGAGGCGAACAACCCGGAGCAGGAGGAGGCGGTCGAGGCCGTCGAGGTCGAGTATGCCGGGGCGCCGATGGAGATCGGATTCAACGTCAACTACCTGCTCGACGCGCTCGGCGCGATCGATAGCGAGCAGGTACGGATCGGCGTCACGGATAGCAATTCGAGTTGCCTGATCACGGGCGCCGACGACGAGGGCGCGAAGTTTGTGGTCATGCCGATGCGCCTCTAGGCGCTGGCCCGGGTGATAATGCGCGTCCTTGGAATCCCTCGGCGCGGAATGCGTCGCATGGCGGCGCGGCTTGACGGGGGATCGCCCGTCTTCCCGATGACCCGGACGGATACCTGACGGATCCGACGCGCCGGGCGGAGCTCGATCCATGCCGCTCGAGCGACTTAGAGTCGACGGCCTACGCATACTGACAGGCGTCGACTGTCGCCTGCACCCGAAACGGAACTACTTCTTCGGGCCGAATGGGGCCGGAAAGACGAGCCTGCTCGAGGCCTGCTATCTGGTTGGCCGCGGGCGTTCGTTTCGCACTCGGCAGACGCGAAAGCTAATTCAGCACGGTCGAACGAGCCTCTCGGTCGTCGTCGACCATCGCAGCGGCGAGCGGGTCCAGCGAATCGGCGCGCAGGTCGATGCGGGGGGGCTCGAGTACCGCATCGACCGCCAGGGAGGCGTCTCGGTCACGGACGTCGCTCGAATCTTCGGCATCGACGTGATCGACCCGAGCATCCACCGCCTGATGGAAGGTGGGCCGAGCGAGCGCCGCCGGTTCGTCGACTGGGGCGTGTTCCACGTGGAACACTCGTATCTCGAGGTCTGGAAGCGGTACCGACGTGTTCTCGGGCAGCGAAATGCCGCGCTGAAAGCGCGCGTCGGTTCGATTGGGCTCGTACCGTGGAACCGCGCGCTCATTCAGACGGGCGAGGCGGTCGCCGCGATGCGCGCGCGCTACGTCGAGCGGCTGGCGGTGGCGGCGGCCGAGATCGGGGAGCGGTTGCTCGGGCGTCGGCTGCACATCGAGCTTCGGCCGGGCTGGCAAGGCACGTTCGCCGTGGCACTGCGCGAAGGCGAGGAGCGGGACGTCGCGCTCGGACATACGCAGGTCGGGCCGCATCGCGCGGATCTCTTGGTCCGGCTCGAAGGACACAGCGCAGCGGACGAGGCGTCGCGAGGGCAGCAGAAGCTGATTGCCGCGGCGCTCGTGATCGCCCACGTTCGCGAGGCGAGCGGAGCGGCGGGGCGGAGCGGGATCCTGCTTGTCGACGATCCGGCCGCGGAGCTCGACCGGGGAGCCCTCGGGCGGCTGATGGGAGAAGTCGAGGCGCTGCCGTCGCAGCTTCTCGTGACCGGGCTATCGCCGGATCTGCTGCCGGTCGATACCCGGTATCCGATGTTCCACGTGGAACAGGGGAGGGTACGCGAATGCTATAATGCGGCGATTTGACGCAAGATTTGCAACGCTAATGAGCCAGAGCGAGTATACCTCCAAGAATATCAAGGTCTTAAAGGGCCTCGAAGCCGTCCGGAAGCGGCCGGGAATGTATATCGGCGACACCGACGATGGCACCGGCCTGCATCATATGGTGTTCGAGGTCGTCGACAACTCGATCGACGAAGCTCTGGCGGGCTATTGCACGCACGTCGAGGTCACGATCCACCCTGACGAGTCCGTGACCGTCTCCGACGACGGCCGCGGCATTCCGGTCGATATCCATCCCGAGGAGGGGCGCTCCGCGGCCGAGGTCATCATGACCGTGCTGCATGCGGGCGGGAAGTTCGACGACAACTCCTACAAGGTCTCGGGCGGACTGCACGGCGTCGGCGTATCGGTCGTCAACGCGCTGTCCGAGTCGCTGACGCTGACGATCCACCGTAACGGCA
>CAYMAF010000300.1:0-3259 GCA_964388365.1 uncultured Gammaproteobacteria bacterium
CGTACGAGATGCGGATGCACTCGTCCCGGTGCGGCCACGGCTCGTCGAGCCCGGGAAAGAAATAATGCCCGGAGAGCACGAGGACCCCGGCGGCCTTGAGCCGACGGTAGAGCTCGGCGCTCGGGATCGGCAGGCCGGGCAGCCATAGCCATAGGAAGAATGCGCCTTCGGGCTCGTGTATCCGAAACGGGACGCCCGCGAGCTCGCGTTCGAGCCTCTCTCGTGCGCGCAGGGCCTTGTCGCGGTAGAACGGCATGATCGTGCGGCGGCCGAGCGTCAGGATCTCGCCGCTCTCGACCCACGGCTGCACGAGCACCGGACCGACGCTGCCCACCGCGAGATTCAGCACGGCGGTCATGTTCGTCAGCGCGGCGACGATCTCGGGATGCGCGACGACGATGCCGGTGCGCACGCCGGGCAGACCGAGCTTCGACAAGCTGAGGCACAGGATCACGTTCTCGTTCCACAGCGGTGCGGCATCGACGAAGACGATGCCGGGGAACGGCAGGCCGTACGCGCCGTCGACGATCAGCGGCACGCGCGCGGCCCGCGCGAGCGCGTCGAGGCGCGCGAGCTCGGCATCCGTCAGCACGTTGCCGGTCGGATTCGCCGGCCGCGAGACGCAGATCGCGGCGACGTCGTCGCCGAGCGCGAGGCGCTCGAAGTCGACGCGGTACTTGAACGACCGGTCGGACGTCTCTTCGATCGCGGGGCGGCGCGCGACGATCAGGCCGTCGTCGAGGCCGACGTCCGCATAGCCGACGTATTCCGGCGTCGTCGGCAGCAGCACGCGGCGCATGCGGCCGGAAGCGCCGCGGCCCGCGAACAGATTGAACAGCAGGAAGAAGCTCGCCTGGCTGCCGGCCGTGAGCGCGATGTGGTCGGCGGTCAGCGGCCAGCCGTACTCGGTCGCGAGCCTTTTCGCGAGCGCGCGGCGGAACGGCAGGTCGCCGGCCGGGTGCGCGTAGTTCGATACCATGCGCTCGAGCTCGCCGGGGTCGTCGGCGGCCTCGCGCAGCCGTCGCCGTACGAGCGCCTGCACGTCGGGGATCTTCGCCGGATTGCCTCCGCCGAGGAACACTGCGTCGTGCTCGCCGCCGAGCGCGCGGCCGAGATCGTCCATCAGCTCGAGCGCGCCGGTCGGCCGCGTGAAACGGCGGCCGAAATCGGAAAGCTCGAAGCGCTCGACGCTCATCGGGGTGCCGATCCCGCCGCTCAGCGGCGCCGCGTCTCGCGCGCGGCTGCGCGGGACGCGTCTTGCACGTACGTCAGCGGCAGCGCGGTCGTGTCGATCGGCTTTCGCAGCACGAACGACGAATGCACGCCGATCACCCCGTCGATCCGCGTGATCTTGTTCAGCAGGAAGTCCTGATATGCGTCCATGCCCGGCACGGTGATCTTCAGCTGGTAGTCGGCCTCCTGGCCGGTGATCAGATAGCATTCTTGCACTTCGGGATACCGCCGCACGACCTTCTCGAACTGCTCGAAGCGCTCCGGCGTGTGCCGGTCCATCCGGATGTGCAGCAGCACGGTCAGATCGAGCCCGAGCGCCTGCGGCGATAGGCGTGCGACGCATTCGCGGATCACGCCGGCTTCCTCGAGCTGCTTGATGCGCCTCGAGCACGGCGACGGGGACAGGCCGATGCGCTCGGCGATCTCCTGGTTGCTGAGCCCGCCGTCGTGCTGCAGCAGGTCGAGGATCTTGAGGTCGTAGCTGTCGAGCTTGATGGGGGTCGTCGGCATTTCGGTGCTGAGTATCCGAGGATCAGTGGCGGCAGCTTGCGCGAACGGGCGAGCACGAGCAAACCGCTTGCGCGATCGTCGCCCGGCCCGACGCCGCCGCGCTTGGGTCCCCGGCGGCTTCCGAGCCTGCGGTTCCGGGTGTTCTAGATGGGGTAGAATATTGCCCAATTTTTAGGTGAAAAAGAATTTTATTGCTCATTAATCGCTATAGATTAGAAAATTAGCACGATTCACGCGCAAAGTATGGCATAAAATGCCCCATAAGATCTTTGCGGCGGCCGATGCAGGCCGCCCTCGGGAGCAACGAAGATGAGCACGCATGACCCTTCAGGCATCGAAGTCCGCGAGCCCGGCTCGGCCGGCGAGACCTCGTCGTGGCCGCTCGATCGGCCGTCGTTCGACCATCGCAAATACGTGCCGTACCGCCCGATCGTGCTTCGCGACCGGACCTGGCCGGACCGCGTGATCGACGCCGCGCCCGACTGGTGCAGCGTCGACCTTCGCGACGGCAACCAGGCGCTCGTCGCGCCGATGTCGGTCGAGCAGAAGCTCGAGCTTTTCGATCTGCTCGTCGAGATCGGCTTCAAGGAAATCGAGATCGGCTTTCCGTCGGCGTCGCAGACGGAATACGAGTTCACGCGCCGGCTGATCGACGAGAAGCGCATACCGGCCGACGTCACGGTGCAGGTGCTGACGCAGGCACGGCAGCATCTGATCGAGCGGACGTTCGAGGCGCTCGACGGCGTCGAGCGGGCGGTCGTGCACGTCTACAACTCGACGTCGCCGGTGCAGCGCGAGCAGGTCTTCGGCGCGGACCGCGACGAGGTCATCCGGATCGCGGTCGAAGGGGCGCGCCTCGTCAAGGAAGCCGCGGCGCAGCGTCCCGACACCCGCTGGATCTTCCAGTATTCGCCAGAGAGCTATTCGGGGACCGAGCCCGATTACGCCGTCGAGGTCGTGAACGCGGTGCTCGACGTCTGGCGGCCCGACGAAGGGCAAGCGGTGATCGTGAATCTGCCCGCGACGGTCGAGATGACGACTCCGAACGTCTTCGCGGACCAGGTCGAGCATTTCTGCCGCCACGTGCGGCATCGCGAGCACATCCGCATCAGCCTGCACACGCACAACGACCGCGGCTGCGCGGTCGCCGCGGCGGAACTCGGCGTGATGGCGGGGGCGGACCGCGTCGAAGGCACGCTGTTCGGTAACGGCGAGCGGACCGGAAACATGGACATCGTCACGATGGCGATGAACCTGTACTCGCGCGGCGTCGATCCGAAGCTCGATTTCTCGGACATGAAGCAGATCGTCGACGTCTACAAGCGCTGCACGTCGATGCCCGTCCATCCGCGCCACCCGTGGGCCGGCGAGCTCGTCTATGCGGCATTCTCCGGCAGCCATCAGGACGCGATCCGCAAGTCGATGGCGCATCACCGCCGGCACGGTGCGACGAGGTGGGAGGTCGCGTATCTGCCGATCGACCCGCGCGATCTCGGCCGGCGCTACGAGGAGGTCG
>CAYMAF010000301.1:0-3241 GCA_964388365.1 uncultured Gammaproteobacteria bacterium
CCGATGCTCGACGTGCTCGCGACGGAGCTTCGCGACGGCCGTGCGCTGACGAGCCTGTTCGCGTTCGCCGACGCGCTTCGCACGCGCTTGCCGGAGCAGCGCGCCGCGATCGACGCGCTGCTCGCCGCGCATCAGATCGGCCCGTTCGAGACGCCGTACGGCGAGGGCGAGACCAATGCCGGGGTTCCGCTCGACGCGGCAGCGGTCGAGCCCGGCGATATCCTGCCGCTCTACAAGCCGCTCGAGGTCGGCGGCGAGCCGGTCGAGCTGTGCAGTACGAACGCGTACAACTACCGGGGCGAGACCGGCTTCTTCAACAAGCTCGGAACGCGGGCGTTCGCGCGGTTCCATGCGCCGTCGTCCGGGACGTACGTCTTCGAAGCCGTCGCGACGCGCGTGCCGCCGGGCGAGAGGGCCGATCCGGACATGTACTTGCACGGACAGGGCTTGCTCGCCCGATCCGAGGCGCAGCCGGACGATGCCTGCACGGCCGAGACGCCTTCGAGCTGCGTCGAGCGTCTCGAGCGGTTTCTCGGCCCCGGCCATTATGTGCTGGAGGTATACGAATGGACGAATACGCAACCGGCCGACGGCGATCATCCGCCGATCGGCCGAACGTGCTTCGACGTCTCGGTCTCGGTGCGCTGATCGCGTCGGCGCTTGCGGCGGCGGCGATCGTCGCGTCCGGCGCCGCGGCGCAGCCGGCCGCGGGTAAGCCGGTCGCGCCGTTCGCGATCGAGCACGGGCTCGACGCGCCGCCGAGGCTCGGGGTGCCGCTCGAGATCTCTCTGACGCTGAGGCCCCGGATGCCGGTCGAGGCCGTCGACTTGATGCTCTCGGCTGACGAAGGGCTCGCGCTGGACGCGTCCGACGAGCGGCTCACGGCGCCGGCCGCGGCGCCCGATGCGCCGGCCGAGTGGCGCATCGCCGTGCTGCCGCTCGCCGAAGGCGTGCAGCGGCTTCGCGTCTACGCCGAAGCGGCCGTCGGCGGACAGCGGCAAGGCCGCAGCACGGTGATCACGCTGCGCGTCGGCGCGGCGGCCGAGGCCGTCCGAGATGCGAAGGAGGGCGCGTCGCCGAGCGCGGCCGCGAAGTCGCTCGAGCCGGACCGCTCGTCCGGCGACGGTACCGGACGGGACGGCGAGCGGCGCATGATTCGGCTGCCGTCGAGCGAGCGGCGCTGACCGGCGGTCCGGCGACGGCAGGACGCGGCTCCGACCCACCGTCCCGTAAGCGAACCGCGCGCGTCGGCTCAAAGCGAGAGTTCAGTCACGGCGACCGGCGCCCGCCGCTCCTTATAGTGTGGGCCGATTTACTGCTGGCCGGCCCAGCGCCGGCGGGCCGGCGGACGCCGGATACGGCGCCCCCGGGGCGCCGCGCTCGTCCGTCCCGTCCCGCCGACGCGGCCGGAATCGCCTGAATGCTCAACGATCGCCTGAAGCGCCGCATCGCGGAAGCGCTCGCGAATGAAGCGGCACGAGACGCGTTGGCCGACGTGCTGCGCGGGGCCGCGAGCCGAAGCGCAGCAGCCGTGCTCACCGACGCCGAGGTCGACCCGCTGCTGCGTGCCAGCGGCGAGCCGCCGTGCGCCGATCCCGCGCCCGAAGCCCGCGCGGCCGCCGACGAGCCGCGGCGAACGTGCGACGCGCCGGGCAGCGACGAGGCTCTCGGCTACGGCGCGTGCGACCCGTCGCTCCATGCGATCCTCGATCACGTCCGGGACGCGATCGTCACGGTCGATCTCGACGGCCGCGTGCTGTGCGCGAACTCGGCCGCGTCGCGGCTGTTCGCGGCCGATTCGGCCGAGCTCTCGGGCGTGCCGGTCACTTCCTTTCTGCCGGATCTCGAGCCGCCGCAAGAGCGGCTCGCCGCGCTCGCCGAGCGGGCGGACGACACGATCGTCGACCTCTCGCCGACGGCGCTGGCGGCGCGTCAGGGCGACGGCGCGCCGTTCACGGCCGAAGTCACGGTCAGCGCGGTCGGGGAGGGCGAGCGCGGCTTCTACGTGCTGTGCCTGCGCAACGTCACCGAGCGTGTGCAAAGCGAGCAGGCACTCCGGGACAGCGAGGCGCGCTACCGCGCGCTCGTCGAGAATGCGCCCGAGGCGATCGTCGTGCTCGACATCGACGAGGATCGGTTCGTCGACGCGAACGAGAACGCGGCAAGGCTCTTCAAATACACGCGCGAAGAGCTGCTCAAAATCGGACCGCAAGCGATCAGTCCCGATCGCCAGGCCGACGGTCTGCCGTCGTTCGGGCTCGTCCGCGGCTATATCGACCGGGCACTGAACGGCGGCAGCCCGGTTTTCGAGTGGACGCACTGCGACTCTGCGGGCGAGGAGATCCCGTGCGAGGTGCGCTTGTTCCGTCTGCCGTCGTCGACGCGCAAGCTGATCCGCGCGAGCATCATCGATATCAGCGAGCGGCGGCGCGCGGATACGCTCGCGCACGGCGAGCGGCGAGTGCTCGAGCTGATCGCGGCGAACGCGCCGCTCGAGCGTACGCTGCAGGCCGCCGTGCGGCTGTTCGAGCAGCTTTATCCTGAGATCTCGGCCGCCGTGATGCTGCTCGATCCCGACGGCAAGAGGATCCGGCTCGCCGCATCGGGCGGCTTGCCGCAGGTCCTGAAGCAGGGGCTCGCGGAACTGCCGGTCGGGATCGATGCCGGGCCGTGCGGCGCGGCCGCGTCGCTCGGCCGGCCGGTCGTGATCCGCGACGTCGAGACCGATCCGATCGCCGCGCCCGCGCGGCCGACGCTGACCGCGGCCGGCATCCCAGCGTGCTGCTCGACGCCGATCATGACGGCCGGCGACCGCATCCACGGCACGTTCTGCGTGTTCTTCCGCTCGCCGCGCGGGCCGAAAACCGACGAGCTCGACGTCATCACGCGGCTCACGCAGCTCGCCGGCATCGCGATTCGCCGCAAGCAAGACGAGGCCGCGCTCAGGGAAAGCGAGGCGCGTTATCGAGGCCTCTTCGACAACGTCGTCGACGGCGTTTTCCAGACGACGGTCGACGGGGATCTGATTTCGGCGAATCCGGCGCTGAAGCGCATGCTCGGGCTCGCCCCGGACGAGCCGCTCGGCACGCAGCGTATCATCGACTTCTACGCCGACCCGAAGGATCGCGAACGATTGCTCGCCGCGCTCGAGGCGCACGGCAGCGTTCGCGGCTTCGAGTACAAGATGAGGCGCCGTAACGGCAGCACGATCACGGTCGTCGTGAACGCGCGTCTCGTGCGC
>CAYMAF010000302.1:0-3233 GCA_964388365.1 uncultured Gammaproteobacteria bacterium
CGAAGGCCGATAGCGTCAAGGCCGCCCCACCACCCAACGCCGACCGTTCACGACGCACGGCACGCCGTGTCTTTGCGGTCTTGACGTTATCGGTCTTCGCGGGAGCGTGCGCGCCAAGGCCGCCCCACCGCCGAAGTCTGAACGTTCATGACGAACGCCCAGCACGACGAGCGACGGCGCGCCGACCCGCCGACGAGTCGTGCGCCGCGCTGGATCGGAGGAACAGCTGCCGGTGCGTCGGCCGGGCTACTCCGCGGCAGCGGCGGCCGCAGACGGGCCGCCGCGCTCGAAGTCCCACTCGTACGCGAAACGCAGGACCGAGTACTCCGCTTTGATCGCGTCCGGCAACGGCTCGAACGGCGCCGCGAGCCGCAGGATCGTCAGCGCCGCCTGGTCGAGCGCGCCATTGCCGGACGAGCGGCGGATCACGATGTCCTCGAGCTCGCCTCGAGCCCCGATCGCGACCTCGAGCAGCGGCCGCCCGACGTCGTCGTCGAGATCGAGCGTCGCGGGGAAATTCAGGGTGCCGACGCGCTCGACGCGCTGCCGCCACGTCGCGAGATATTCCGCGATGACCGATTCGCGCGTCGCAGGCGCGGCAGGCCGGTTCGGGTCGGCGTTGTCCGGCAGCGCGGCGCGCTCGTCGATCTCCGCCGCGAGCGTCTCGGGCGCCGCCCGATCGAGCAGCGCCATTTGCCTCTCGAGCTCCGAGGCCGGCTGCTCCGTTGCCTTCGGCAGCGCGTCGATGCGCCGCTCGGACGGTGCGCGCGTGACGATCTCCTCGGCCTGCTGCGCCGCCTCGCGAGGCCGGCCGTCCGCGGCGTCGGCGGCATCGGGGTCACCGGTCAGCGTCATCGGCTCGGCGGCCGCGAGTGTCGTCGTCGGCCGTTCGCCGGGCGCGGCTTCGCCGCCGGCCGCGCGCGTCGCCTGCGCGAGCCATGCGTCGTCGTCGGGCGGCGTCTCGACTTTCGCCGTATCGACGACGAGCGTGACCTTCAGCGCCGGCGGAGCCTGCTCGTCCGACGACGGCCACGACGTGAACGTCACCCCGAGGATGAAGGCGCCGTGCGCCAACGCCGCGAAGAACAGCGTCGAGCTCAGCCGCTCCGACGTCCGCCGGACGGCCGACTGCGCGCGGTCTCCCAGCTCACGAGGAGGCGACGACATCCCACTCGTCCGCGTTGCCCGACACGAGCCGCCGGCGCATCGACTCTGTCGCCTCGATCTCGCCGGCGGCATCGACCCGAAGTACGGCCTCCACGCCGACGGCCGGCGCAATGCGACGCCACTCGTCGCCGGCGACGAACAGCGCGGTCGCGGCCGCATCGGCGTCGACGCCTCGCCGCGCGATCACCGTCACGGCGCGCGTCGCCTCCGCCGGGAAGCCGGTTCTCGGATCGAGAATATGATGGAGTCTTCGCCCGTCGCGATCGACGAAGCGCTCGTAGTCGCCGGACGTGAACGCCGCCTCGCCGTCCGCGAGCTCGATCACGCCGAGCACCGATTCGGCGCGCGGATCCTTGATCCCGATCCGCCAAGGGCGTTGCCCGCGCCGGCCGAGCACGCGCAGGTCCCCACCTGCGTTCACGATCGCATCGCGGATGCCGTGTCGGCCGACGAGCGCGACGAGCCGATCCACGGCTTCGCCTTTCGCGATGCCGCCGAGATCGAGCACGACGCCGGCGGCGTCGGTGCGCAGCATCGTGCCTTCGATCTCGACCGCGGCGAGCGATGCGCCGCCGCGGAGCCACGCGTCGATCGCCTCGGGCCGCGGCGGCGCGGGCTCGGTCAGTGCCGAGTGAAAGCCCCATAGCTCGACGAGCGCGCCGACGGCCGGGTCGAACGCACCTTCGCTCGCGATCGTGATGCGCCGGGCCTCGCGGAGCAGCGCGGCCATCGCGGGGTCGGCAACCGCTTCGCCGTTCGCCGCAAGCTCGCGGTTGATCCGCGCGAGCTCCCCGTCGGCCCATGCGTAGTAGTCGATCTCGAAACGCCGCAACAGCCGCTCGGCCTCGTCGAAAAGCCGCGTTGCGTTGTCCTCCGACGTGAGCACGGCGATATCGACCCACGTGCCCATCGCGTAGAGCCGTGCTTCGAACAGGCGCAGCGGCTCGGCGCAGCCGCTTGCGAGCAATGTCGCCGCGAGCCCCGCCGCGACCGCGCGGCCGGCGAGCGGCCGATTCGTTCTCGCGTTCGCAGGCTTCACTCGGCTGTCGTCACCTCGAGAGCCGCCGTTCGACGGCGTCGAGCAGTCTAGCAGCGATGTCGATGCCGAATTGCCGATCCAATTCACGTATTCCCGTCGGGCTCGTGACGTTGATCTCGGTCAGATAGTCGCCGATCACGTCGAGCCCGGCGAACAGCACCCCTTTGTCGCGCAGCGTCGGGCCGACCTGCGCGGCGAGCCAACGGTCGCGCTCGGTCAACGGGCGGCCTTCGGTGCGCGCGCCGACCGCGATGTTGCCGCGGCTCTCGCCCGGCGCGGGGATCCGCGCGAGCGCATACTCGACGGGCTCGCCGTCGACGAGCAGCACGCGCTTGTCGCCGTCGGTGATCTCCGGCACGAACCGCTGCGCGAGCGCGAAGCGCTGCCCGTCATGGGTCAACGTCTCGAAGATTACGTTCGTGTTCTGATCGCCCTTCCTGACGACGAAGATCGAGCGTCCGCCCATGCCGTCGAGCGGCTTCAGCACGATGACGCCTTGCTCGTCGAGAAAGCGGCCGAGCTCGGCCTTCGCGCGGGTGATGACGGTCGGCGGCGTGCAGTGAGGAAACCACGCCGTGTAGGCCTTCTCGTTGATCTCGCGCAACGCGCTCGGACGGTTCACGACGAGCAGGCCCCGTTCCTCGGCGAGCGACAAGATATAAGTGGTGTAGACGTACTCCATGTCGAACGGGGGATCCTTGCGCATCAGGAGCGCGTCGAGCCGTTCGAGCGGCCCGCTCCACGGATCCCCGAAGGAAAACCACCGATCCGGGTCGTCCTCGACGACGAGGCGGCGGCCATGGCCGAGCGGACAGCCGTCCCGGACCAGCAGGTCATCCTGCGTGAAGTAGACGAGCCGCCATCCCCGCCGCTGGGCGGCGAGCAGCATCGCCAGGGTGGAATCCTTGTACGGCTTGATCGTCTCGATCGGGTCCATCACGACGCCGAGCTCGCGTGACGCGCTTTCCATGAGTCGCTCGCCTTTTTTGAGTGCAGGTTCGCAGTTTCGCTGAAAACGGCAACGCTA
>CAYMAF010000303.1:0-3229 GCA_964388365.1 uncultured Gammaproteobacteria bacterium
CTGACCGACGAGCAGTATCTCGAGGCGATCGAGCAGTACGGCGACGATTTCGACGCCCGCATGGGCGCGGATGCCGTGCGCGATCTGCTCGCGACGATCGATCTGCATACCGAGATCAACAAGGTCCGGGAGGAGATCAAGAGCACGAGCTCCGACACGAAGATCAAGCGGCTGTCGAAGCGGCTGAAGCTCCTCGAGTCGTTCATCGAGTCGAACAACCGTCCCGAGTGGATGATCATGACGGTCCTGCCGGTGCTGCCGCCGGATCTGCGTCCGCTCGTGCCGCTCGACGGCGGCCGGTTCGCGACGAGCGATCTCAACGATCTGTATCGCCGGGTCATCAACCGTAATAACCGGCTGCGCCGGCTGCTCGAGCTGAACGCGCCCGACATCATCGTGCGCAACGAGAAGCGCATGCTGCAGGAGGCCGTCGACGCTCTGCTCGACAACGGCCGCCGCGGCCGCGCGATCACCGGCACGAACAAGCGGCCGCTGAAGTCGCTGGCCGACATGATCAAGGGCAAGCAAGGCCGCTTCCGTCAGAACCTGCTCGGTAAGCGCGTCGACTACTCGGGCCGTTCGGTGATCGTCGTCGGCCCGACGCTGAAGCTGCACCAGTGCGGTCTGCCGAAGAAGCTCGCGCTCGAGCTCTTCAAGCCGTTCATCTTCTCGAAGCTGCAGCTTCGCGGCGAGGCGACGACGATCAAGGCCGCGAAGCGTCTCGTCGAGCGCGAAGGGCCGGAGGTCTGGGATATCCTCGAGGAGGTCATCCGCGAGCATCCGGTGCTGCTGAACCGTGCGCCGACGCTGCACCGTCTCGGTATCCAGGCGTTCGAGCCCGTGCTGATCGAGGGTAAGGCGATTCAGCTGCATCCGCTCGTCTGCACGGCGTTCAACGCGGACTTCGACGGCGATCAGATGGCCGTGCACGTTCCGCTGTCGCTCGAAGCGCAGCTCGAGGCGCGCGCGCTGATGATGGCGTCGAACAACATCCTGTCGCCGGCCAACGGCGACCCGATCATCGTGCCGTCGCAGGACGTCGTGCTCGGCCTCTACTACATGACGCGCGAGCGCGTCGCCGAGCCGGGCGAGGGGATGCTGTTCGCGGACATCGACGAGGTGCATCGCGCGTACGAGAACCGCACGGTCGGGCTGCACGCGAAGATCAAGGTGCGCATCCCGGAGCAGGACGAGGAAGGCAACGGTAAGCCGCGTCTCGTGACGACGACCGTCGGCCGCGCGCTCCTTTACGACATCGTGCCGCACAAGCTGTCGTTCGACCTGATCAACCGGCCGATGAACAAGCGCGCGATCTCCGCGGTGATCAACGCTTGCTATCGTCAGCTTGGGTTGAAGGAGACGGTCGTCTTCGCCGACCAGCTGATGTACATGGGCTTCCATTACGCGACGAAGGCCGGTGTCTCGTTCGGCGTCGACGACATGGTCGTGCCCGACGAGAAGGCGGCGATCCTTCAGGCGGCCGAGGCCGAGGTCAAGGAGATCCAGGATCAGTACGCCGCGGGTCTCGTCACGGACGGCGAGCGCTACAACAAGGTCGTCGACATCTGGTCGCGCACGAACGACCAGGTCGCGAAGGCGATGATGGAGAAGCTCGGCACGGAGACCGTCAGCGACGCCGAGGGCAAGACGATCAAGCAGGAGTCGTTCAACTCGATCTACATGATGGCCGACTCCGGCGCCCGCGGCTCCGCCGCGCAGATCCGTCAGCTCGCCGGCATGCGCGGCCTGATGGCGAAGCCGGACGGCTCGATCATCGAGACGCCGATCACGGCGAACTTCCGCGAAGGTCTCGACGTCCTTCAGTACTTCATCTCGACGCACGGCGCCCGCAAGGGTCTCGCCGATACGGCGCTGAAGACCGCGAACTCGGGGTATCTGACGCGCCGTCTCGTCGACGTCGCGCAGGACCTCGTCGTGACGGAGGAGGATTGCGGCACGAAGAACGGCATCATGATGACGCCGCTCGTCGAGGGCGGCGACATCGTCGAGCCGCTGCGCGAGCGCGTGCTCGGCCGCGTCGCGGCCGTCGATATCCTGGCGCCGGGCTCGGACGACGTGGTCATCCCGGCCGGGACCCTGCTCGACGAGAAGATGGTCGCGAAGCTCGAGGCGTACTCGATCGACCAGGTGCTCGCGCGCTCGCCGATCACGTGCGAGACGCAGTACGGCGTCTGCGCGCAGTGCTACGGGCGCGACCTTGCGCGCGGTCATCGCGTGAACAAGGGCGAGGCGGTCGGCGTCATCGCGGCGCAATCGATCGGCGAGCCGGGCACGCAGCTCACGATGCGGACGTTCCACATCGGCGGCGCGGCGTCGCGGTCGGCCGCGGTCGACAGCGTCGAGGTCAAGAGCGCCGGCACGATCAGGTTCCAGAACCTGAAGACCGTCAAGCACGAGAAGAAGGGGCATCTGATCACGACGTCCCGCTCGGGCGAGCTCGCGGTCATCGACGAGTTCGGCCGAGAGCGCGAACGCTACAAGGTGCCTTACGGCGCGACGCTCAGCGTCGCCGACGGCGACGCGGTCAAGCCGGGCCAGCTCGTCGCGAGCTGGGATCCGCACATGCATCCGGTCGTCACCGAGGTCAGCGGCTACCTGAAGTTCGAGGACTTCATCGACAACGTCACGGTCGCGCAGCAGGTCGACGAGATCACCGGCCTGACGAGCACGGTGGTGCTCGATGCGGCCTCGCGCAGCACCGAGTATCGACCGACGGCGAAGCTCGTCGACGAGAACGGCAAGCCGGTGACCTTCCCGAACACCGACATCCCGGCCGCGTATGCGCTGCCGGCCGGCGCCGTGATCAGCATGGAGAATGGTGCGCGGGTCGTCGTCGGCGACGTGATCGCGAGGCTGCCGCAGGAGAGCTCGAAGACGCGCGATATCACGGGCGGTCTGCCCCGCGTCGCGGACCTGTTCGAAGCGCGGCGGCCGAAGGATCCGGCGATCCTCGCCGAGTTCTCGGGAACCGTCAGCTTCGGTAAGGAGACTAAGGGCAAGCGCCGGCTGATCATCACGAACGATGACGGCGAGCAGTACGAGGAGCTGATCCCGAAGTGGCGCCATCTGAACGTCTTCGAGGGCGAAAAGGTGGTGCGCGGAGAGATCATCGCGGACGGCGAGCCGAACCCCCACGACATCCTGAGGCTGCAAGGCGTCGAGGCGCTCGCGGACTACCTCGTGCGCGAGATCCAGGACGTCTACCGGC
>CAYMAF010000304.1:0-3214 GCA_964388365.1 uncultured Gammaproteobacteria bacterium
GGCTCTTGCCCTTGCGCGTGAAGAGCTGCACGCCGAGCTCGGCCTCGAGCTGCTTGAGCTGCTTACTGATGCCGGGCTGGCTCGTGTACAGGCGCTCGGCCGCCGCGGTGATATTGAGCCCGCTATCGACGATGCCGATCAGGTACTTGAGCTGCTTCAGCGTCAACGGTCGGTCCGCTCGGTAAAAAAAGCCGCTTCCTCTCGACGAGTCGGCGGCGTGCTATCGGGGGAATATATAACCGTCGGTTACTAAGGGTGTCAACCGAACGCCGGCCGTAGTCCAAGCCGGACAAGCGCTTGGCGCGCACCGCCGACGGACGCGGCCGAGCCGCTCGTCAGCCGTCGACCTCGGGCGGCCCGCCGGGCCGCCCCGGCGCGACGCGCCCGGTTTGGAATAAGCACCGAAGCGCATCGTCTTGGACGCTTCGCGGACGCGGGGTATCGTGACGCGTCCCAAGACCCACCGCCCCGAGCACCGAGGTGCCGGGCCCGCGCGCACGCCGAACCGTCAAATGCGTCACCTTCCCCTGTTCACCCTGGTACGAGGCCGTGCGTGCCTGATCGTCGGCGGCGGCGTCGTCGCCGAGCGGCGCGCGCGGCTGCTGCTCGAGGCCGGCGCGCTGCCGACGCTCGTCGCGCCCGAGTTCAGCGCCGACGTCGAGGCGCTCGCCGCGGCTGAGCCGGCCGTCACGCTCGAGCGCGCGCCGTTCACCGAGGCGCTCGTCGAGCGCTTCTGGCTGATCGTCGCCGCGACGAACGACGCCGAGGTCAACGCGCGCGTCGCCGCGGCCGCCGAGCGGGCGCACCGCTTCTGCAACGTCGTCGACGACGCCGAGCGATCGTCGTTCATCATGCCCGCGATCGTCGACCGCGATCCGGTGACGATCGCGATCTCGAGCGGCGGCTTCTCGCCGGTCGTCGCGCGGCATATCAAGGGTCTGATCGAGACCCTCGTGCCGTCTCGGATCGGTGCGCTCGCGAAGCTCGCCGGCCGATGGCGGGCGCGCGTCCGCGACGCGCTGCCCGATGCCGACACGCGGCGGCATTTCTGGCAGGACGTCGTCGACGGGCCGGTCGCGCAGCATTGCGACGCCGGACGGGACGACGCCGCCGAGGAGACCCTCGGCCGAATGCTCGACGACGCAGCGCGCGGGGCGGCGAGCCGCCCTTCGCACGGCGAGGCTTGGCTCGTCGGCGCGGGGCCCGGGAATCCCGATCTGATCACGCTCCGCGGGCGGCAGCTCCTCGCGGCGGCCGACGTCGTGCTCTACGACCGTCTCGGCGCGCCGGAGCTGCTGCGCTACGCGCGGCGCGACGCCGAGCTCATCGCGGTCGGCAAAGCGCCGCACCGGCCGACGACGACGCAGGAGGCGATCAACCGCCTGCTGGTCGACCTCGTCGCGTCCGGGAAACGCGTGTGCCGGCTGAAGGGCGGCGATCCGATGGTCTTCGGGCGCGCCGGCGAGGAGCTCGACGCGCTGATCGAGGCCGGGCTCCCGTTCCAGATCGTCCCCGGCGTCTCGGCGGTCGAGGGCTGCGCGGCGTACGCCGGGGTCCCGCTGACGCTGCGGAACGTCTCGCGCGCGGTGCTGATCACGACTGGGCACGACAACAACGACTCATCGAGCGACCTCGCGTCGTTCCGGCCGGGCCAGACACTCGCGATCTATATGGGCGTCGCGAAGTATCCGCAGATCGCCGCGGACCTGATCCGTCTCGGCCACGCTCCCGAGACGCCGGCGACGATCATCGAGCGAGGCACGACCGACACGCAACGCGTCATCGTCACGGAGCTCGGGCGCCTGCCGGAGATCGCCGAGCGCCGCGAGGTCCGGCCGCCGGCGCTCCTCGTCGTCGGCGAGACCGCGCGGCTCGCGGAGCGCTTCGCGTGGTTCGGCCCGTCGACGCTCGAGATCGACGATCGGCGGGCGCTCCGCACGCCCGCTCGTGTAAGCTAGGCAGCCCGAAAAATGGGGCCGAGGGGCGGGGCTGACTCCAACCCTCGGCTCCATTTTCGGCCTCATTCTCGGACCGTCATCAAACGAGAGTCGCACATGATCTACGACAGCATCCTCGACACGATCGGCGATACCCCGATCGTCAAGCTCCACCGCATCGCCCCGAAGCACACGACGATTTATGTAAAGGTCGAGTCGTTCAATCCGATGGCATCGGTCAAGGACCGGCTCGCAATCGCGATCATCGAGGACGCCGAGCGGCGCGGCGTGCTGAAGCCCGGTCAGACGGTCGTCGAGGCGACGTCCGGCAATACCGGCATCGCGCTCGCGATGGTCTGCGCGGCACGGGGCTATCCGTTCGTCGCGACGATGGTCGAGACGTTCTCCGTCGAGCGGCGCAAGATCATGCGAGCGCTCGGCGCGAAGGTGCTGCTGACGCCGGCCGCGGAGCGCGGTACCGGCATGGTGCGGCTCGCGGAGCAGCTCGCCGAGAAGCACGGCTGGTTCCTCGCGCGCCAATTCCAGAACCCGGCGAACCCGGCCTATCACCGGCAGACGACCGGGCCCGAGATCCTGCGCGACTTCGCCGGCCGCAGGCTCGACTTCTGGGTCACGGGCTGGGGCACCGGCGGCACGCTGACCGGCGCCGGCGAGGTCATCAAGCTCGCGCGGCCCGAGGTGCAGATCGTCGCGACCGAGCCGGCCGAGGCGTCGCTGCTCGGCGGCAAGCCGTGGCATCCGCACAAGATCCAGGGCTGGACGCCGGATTTCGTGCCCGACGTGCTGAATCCGCGCGTCTATGACCAGCTCGTCACCGTGACCGACGAGGAAGCGAAGCAGATGGCGCGACGCCTCGCGCGCGAGGAAGGCATCTTCGTCGGCCTCTCGTCCGGCGGCACGCTCGCGGCCGCGGTCAAGGTCGCCGAGCGCGCGCCGGCCGGCTCGGTGCTGCTCGCGATGCTGCCCGATACGGGCGAGCGTTATCTCGGCACCTACCTGTTCGACGACCTCAACGAAGGCTCGGACGACGAGTGGCTCGCGAGCCTCGGCTGACACTCGGCTCGCGTCGTCTCGAAAGGCCGTGCGGCGCCGCCTGACGGCGCCGCGCACGCTTTGCCGGCGAGGCCTTCGAGGAGCGGCACGCTCGCGCGCGCCCGCGGGCGGCGGAAATTTCTGGGGAACGGAACGCGCCCGGCGGACGAGGGGCTGGCGGAGAGGGAGGGATTCGAACCCTCGAAGGGCCTTTTGAAGCCCTT
>CAYMAF010000305.1:0-3208 GCA_964388365.1 uncultured Gammaproteobacteria bacterium
AAGAACAGCGCCGATATCCGCATGGTCGTCGACGCGATCGATCTCTGCTATTCGAAGTCGCATATCGATACGTTCGCACTGCTGACCGGCGACAGCGATTTCTCGCCGCTCGTCTCGAAGCTGAAGGAGAACGACAAGCGCGTGATCGGCTGCGGGGTCCGCAGCTCGACGTCCGATCTGCTCGCATCGAGCTGCGACGAGTTCATCTACTACGACAATCTGATCGCCGAGCAGAAGCGCCCCCGGCGGCGCAGCGCGAAGCAGGCCTCCGACAAGCAGCGCGAGGCGTTCGAGCGGCTCACGACGACGATCGCATCGCTCGAGGAAGAGTACGACCCGGTCTGGGGCTCGGTCGTGAAGAAGACCTTGAAGCGCGTCTACCCGGATTTCGCGGAGAGCTACTACGGGTATCGCAACTTCTCGGAGCTCCTCGCGCACGCGCAGAGGGAAGGGCTCATCGAGCTCGAGCAGGGCGAGGGCGGCAATTACAAGATCCGGACCGCCTCAAGTTGAGGATGCGTGGTCGTGCGCTGCGTCGCAGAAACGCGCGCGCCTTGCCGGCATACTCGCGATCGGCCAGGGATGGCCCTCTCGCATGGATACTCGAGCGATGGCCCGATCGTCGATGATCGTCAAAGAGGGCGTGCGCATCATCCAGGGCACACCCAAGGCGCCGCTGCAAAGGCCGACCCTGTTCCTCAGCGTTCTGCAGCATACCGTGCTCGGACAGCCGACGCGCACGACGGCGTCGCTGTCGATGGCTCGGCCCGGCCGAGCGGGTTATGTCATCAAGGAGCTGATCGCGGACCTCGAGCTCGATCCGAAAGCGGCCGTCGAGAAGGCCGTCGCGATCGCGAAGCGGGGCGACGTCGAGGAAATCTACCTGAACGCGGATCTCTCGAATCTGCCGTTCGTCAAATCCGCGGCCGCGGGCTGATCGGGCCGCGCGGCCGGCCGAGCCGCGCGCGCGGCGCTCGACGCGCCGGCCGCGTCCGCGGGACGCGCCGTTCGGGCGCGCTCCTCGAATCGTCCGTCCGGCGCCGGACGCTCGACGAGCAACTCGTCGCCCGCGGTGCGCAGCCGATGCCAGAGCGTCTCGGGCTGCGGCGAGAACACGCGCGGCGCCGAGCCCGTCGTCACCGTCCAAAGGCCGTCCGCGATCTCCCGCGCGAGCTGTCCCGGCGCCCATTCCACGTGGCCCGCGAAAAACCGCAAATCGTCGTTCGTGGCGTGGCCGAGCTCGACGAGCCGCGGCAGCGCCGCGAGATCCCCGCTTGCGCGAATGCCGTCGACGATCAGCGGCGCGGACTGCAGCAGCCCGAGCGGGGGATTGCGCACGAGGAAGACGAGCTGCGTCGGGCCGACCGGTCCGCCGCGAAATACCGAGCCCGTGTAATCCTCCGTCTCGAGATCCGGAACGATCTCGCCGAGCCGGACGCGGGTCGGCCGGTTGATCGCGACGCCGAGCGTGCCGTTCGAGTCGTGATGAAGCACGAGGACGACCGTCTCGGCCCAGCTCGGATCGCCGATCTCCGGTGTCGCGACGAGCAGCGCGCCCTGCGAGAGCTGGGGCTGGGCCGGCTGGCCCGCGGCCAGCCCGGCGAAGGCCAGCGCGGCGAGGCCGGCCGAGAGCGCGCCGAGCACGCGTCGAGCGCGCTCTGCGGTTCGCTTCGGCTTGAGTTCCATGCGGGTCATCATACCGTCTCGCGTCGCACTTGTGCCGCCGCGCTGCGGCGCTATCATTGCGCGCCTCCCCCGTAGCCACTTTTTCCCGGACGAGCTCGAATTGGCCAGACCCGAAGATTCTCCTGCACGGCAGGGCTACCGTATGCCTCCCGAGTGGGCGCCGCACGAGGCGACATGGCTCTCGTGGCCGCACAACCGCGACACGTGGCCGGGATGCTTCGACGGGGTCGAGCCGGCGATGGCCGACGCGGCCGCGGCGCTCGCCGAGGTCGAGCACGTCTATATCAATGTGCTCGGCGCCGAGCACGAGGCGCACGTGCGCCGGTTGCTCGCGTCCCGGGTTCCGCCGGAGCGCGTGCGGTATTTCTATATCCCGACGAACGATGCGTGGGTGCGCGACCACGGCCCGATCTTCGTCACCCGCGAAGGCCCGGCTCCGCGGCTCGCGCTCGATTTCGGCTATAACGCGTGGGGCGGCAAATATCTTCCGTACGATCTCGATCAGGCCGCGGCGGCGAAGATGGCCGACGCGATCGGCGTGCCGCGGACCGCGTTCGACATCGTTCTCGAGGGCGGGGCGATCGACGTCAACGGCGCCGGCGCGCTGTTGACGACGGAGCAGTGCCTGCTGAACCCGAATCGCAACCCCGGGCTCTCCCGCGCCGAGATCGAGGCCGTGCTGCACGATGCGTTCGGCGTCGACGAGATCGTCTGGCTCGGCGAAGGCATCGTCGGCGACGATACCGACGGGCATATCGACGACCTCACGCGCTTCGTCGCCGAGCGCACGGTCGTGACCGTCGTGGAGCCGAACGGCGATGACCCGAACCATCGACCGCTCGCCGAGAACCGCGCGCGGCTCGCCGACGTCACGATCGGCGGGCGGCCGCTCGAGGTGCTCGAGCTGCCGATGCCCGAGCCGCTCTACAACGGCGACGAGCGTCTGCCGGCGAGCTACGCGAACTTCTACGTCGCGAACGAGATCGTGCTGCTGCCGGTCTTCGCAAGCCCTCAGGACGACGTCGCGAAGGACGTGCTCGGCGCGTGCTTCCCGGGGCGGCGGATCGTGCCGATCGACTGCCGCGCGCTCGTCGGCGGCCTCGGGGCGCTGCACTGCCTGACGCAGCAGGTCCCGGCGGCGGGCCGTTGAGCGGGTTCCGGAGGCCGTTGCGTTGAGCCCGTGCCCGAGCCCGCTCGTCGCCGCCGTCGCGCGCGCGTCCGCGGCGGCGCGGCCCGCTGTCCGCGTGACGCGGTTTCGGAGCCGACCCCTTTTTCTCCGTATCGCCATCACCTAACCTTGATGGCTCTCCGTTCCGCCCTGCTTTGGAGATCGTGATGGGCGCTATTTCCGATTTCATCGAGCACCATTTCCGGCATTTCAACAGCGCCGCGCTGCTCGACGCCGCGCGCGCGTACGTCCGGCATTTGGATTCGGGCGGGCAGATGCTCGTGACCCTCGCGGGGGCCATGAGCACCGCGGAGCTCGGGCTGTCGCTTGCGGAAATGATTCGCCGCGGCAAGG
>CAYMAF010000306.1:0-3198 GCA_964388365.1 uncultured Gammaproteobacteria bacterium
GCAGACGGTCGACTTCCTCGAGCGCGTTGCGCAGCTTCTCTTCGGCCTCCTTGCGTTGCGTGACGTCTCGGAACACGACGACCGCGCCGATCACGACGCCGCGATCGCGGATCGGCGTCGACGTGTATTCGACGGGTATCGGCCGTCCGCTCTTGTGCCAGAAGACCTCGTCGCTGACGGTATGCACCGCGCCGTCGCGAAACGCCGCATAGATCGGGCAGTCGTTGCGCGGATAGGGGCGGCCGTCCGCATGATGGTGGTGCACGAGCGCGTGCATGTCGCGGCCGACGATCTCGTCGGCGCTCCAGCCGAGCAAGGCCTCCGCGGCCGGGTTCACGAACGTCGTCGCACCGTCGGCGTTCACGCCGTAGATGCCTTCGCCGGCGGCTTTGAGGATCAGCTGGTTCTCGCGCTCGATGTCGCGGAACAGCCGCTCGGCGCGCTGCCATTCCGCGAGCCCGCTCGTCCAGTAGCGGTCGGCATCGGTATCGATCGCGTGACGCTCCTGCTCGTCGAGATCGAGCAGCGTCAGCAGCATCAGCGTGCGGCCGTCCGGAGCGTCGATACGGTCGCCGCGGTACTCGACGCGCAGTTCGTGCTCCGCCGCGTGCCGGGGCGATAGATCGCGCGTCCAGTAACGGCCGAGGCTGAGCACCGCCTGCGAGAAGACGATGAGCACCGGCACCTGGCCCGGATGCAGCCGGCTGAAGCGGTGGCCGATCAGCGCGTCGGCCGCGAGCCCGAGGAACCGGGCGGCGGCCGGATTCGCCCAGACGACGACGTCGTCGACCGGATCGACGAGCAGCATCGGCAGCGACGTCTGGTCGAGGAGCGGCGAGCCGTTCGGCCAGGCGGAGTTTCGGGCGAGGGCCATCGCGCCGACATTACGACATTTCGTTTTTTCGATGCAACGAGAATTCGTAAATCACGAGGGATCGTAACTGCGAGGATTTGCTAAGTCTTTAAAAAAAACGGGTTTTTGGGTTGGCACGATCCTGGCTATATCGGCCGCGTCATGCATCTCGACGCGGAGGTGAACCGATGAGCTCGATCGATGACCGCTTCGACTCCTTCGACGATGGCCCGACGGCGTGTGCTTGCTGCGGACGCGCCGTCGCCGACGATCCGCCGGCGGATGCAGCGTCCGCCGGCGCGTCGGCGGTGCCGAGCAGGGAGCCGCAGGCCGGGACCCGCGCGGCTCGCAACGTCGAGAGCGGCGACCGAGCCGTCGTGCGCCTCATCGAGCACGCGCTGATGCGCGCGCTGTTCCCGCATGCGCCGGCCCGCCGCGCGTTCCTCCGCGCAGTCGGTGCGTCCGCCGCGGCCGCCGCGCTGTCCGAGTTCGTGCCGGTCGCACTGGTCGGTGAGGCGTTCGCCGACTCTCGGCCGCTCGAGAAGACCAAGCTCGCGGTCGGCTTTATCCCGATCACGTGCGCGACGCCGATCATCATGGCGAAGCCGATGGGGTTTTACTCGCGCTACGGGCTCGACGTCGACGTCGTGAAGACGGCCGGCTGGGCCGTGATCCGCGACAAGACGTTGAACGGCGAATACGACGCTGCCCACATGCTCTCGCCGATGCCGATCGCGATCACGATGGGTATCGGCTCGAATCCGATTCCGTACACGATGCCGGCCGTCGAGAACATCAACGGCCAGGCGATCACGCTCGCGACGAAGCACAAGGATCGTCGAAATCCCGCGGACTGGAAGGGATTCAAGCTCGCCGTGCCGTTCGAGTACTCGATGCACAACTATCTGCTTCGCTATTACCTCGCAGAGCACGGTATCGATCCCGATCGCGACGTGCAGATCCGCGTCGTGCCGCCGCCGGAGATGGTCGCGAACCTGCGCGCCGACAATCTCGACGGGTTTCTTGCTCCCGATCCCGTGAATCAGCGCGCGGTTTACGACGGTGTCGGTTTCGTCCATCTGCTCTCGAAGGAGATCTGGGACGGGCATCCGTGCTGCGCATTCGCGGCCTCCGAGGCATTCGTCAAGGAGATGCCGAACACCTATGCCGCGCTGCTGAAGGCGATCATCGACGCGACCGCGTACGCGACGCGTCAGGAGAACCGCAAGGAAATCGCGGCGGCGATCGCGCCCGCGAACTATCTGAATCAGCCCGTGACCGTCGTCGAACAGGTGCTGACGGGCACTTATGCCGACGGGCTCGGCCAGGTGCGCCGCGATCCCGAGCGCATCGATTTCGCGCCGTTCCCGTGGGAATCGTTCGCTGTCTGGATCATGACTCAGATGAAGCGCTGGGGGCAGATCTCGGGCGACGTCGATTACGCGCGGATCGCGCGGCAGGTCTATCTCGCAACCGATGCCGCGCGTCTGATGAAGGAGGTCGGCCTCGAGCCGCCGCAGATGACGTCGAAGGGGTTCTCGGTGATGGGAAAGCCTTTCGACCCGGCCGCGCCGGACGCCTACGTCGAATCCTTTGCGATCAGGCGGACGTAGCCATGAGTCGCGCCGAGAAGCTTCGGCCGCTCGTGCTGTCGGTCGCCGTGCTCGCGATGTTGCTGCTTTTCTGGCACGCCGCCACGCGGCCGACGGGCGGCGCCGTCGATCTCGATCCGGAGTACGCCGCGCTCATAGGCGCTCAGGTGACTCAGGGCACGTCGGCGATGCCGGGCCCCGGCGACGTCGCCGCGATGCTCTGGTTCCATCTCGAGGATCCGTTCTACGACGCCGGGCCGAACGATAAGGGTATCGGCTTGCAGCTCGCGTACTCGATCGCACGTGTGCTCACCGGTTACGGATTCGCCGTGCTCTTCGCGATCCCGTTCGGCTTCCTGATCGGCATGTCGCGCGTCGTCTCGCGTGCGCTCGAGCCCTACATCCAGATCTTGAAGCCGGTGTCGCCGCTCGCGTGGATGCCGCTCGCGCTCTACACGATCAAGGATTCGAACGCGTCCGCCGTGTTCGTGATCTTCATCTGCTCCGTCTGGCCGATGCTGATCAACACGGCGTTCGGGGTCGCGTCGGTCCGCAGCGAATGGCTGAACGTGGCTCGGACGTTGGAGGTGCCGGGATGGAAGAGGGCGCTGACCGTGATCCTGCCGGCCGCGGCGCCGACGATTCTGACCGGCATGCGCATCTCAATCGGTATCGCGTGGCTCGTGATCGTCGCGGCCGAGATGCTCGTCGGCGGTACCGGCATCGGCTACTTCGTCTGGAACGAGTGGAACA
>CAYMAF010000307.1:0-3197 GCA_964388365.1 uncultured Gammaproteobacteria bacterium
TGCTCACGACCGAGGCGATGATCGCCGAGCAGCCGAAGGAGGAGAAGGAAGGCGCCGGCATGCCGCACGACATGGGCGGCATGATGTAAGCGGGCGTTCCCGACTTCTGCCCGACTCGAAAGCCCCGCCTCGTGCGGGGCTTTCTCTTTGAATGACCGGTAAGAGCCGAAGCGAGTGGGGGGGACGGCGCAGACGCGGGCGACCGCCCGATTACGCGGCCCCAGGGATCAGGGCCGCTTGCGCAGCAGCGTAATGCCTTCGCCGACCGTCAGCATCGCGTGATCGACGCGCTCGTCCGCGCGCACGAGCTCGTTGAACTCGCGAATCGCCTCGGCGTGGGGCGTCTGCTGGTGGATGATCGGCGTGCCGGACAGCGCTAGCGTGTTGTCGACCGCGATCAGACCGCCGGGCCGAATCAGCTCGAGGAGCTTCTCGTAGTAGGCCTGGTAGCGCGGCTTGTCGGCGTCGACGAATGCGAAATCGAAGCGTTCGCTCTCGCCTTCGGCGATCAGCTCGTCGAGCGTCTCGAGCGCAGGCTTGAGCCGTAGGTCGATACGTGATTCGACGCCGGCTTCGCGCCAGTATCGGCGCCCGATATCGGTCCATTCCTTGCTCACGTCGCACGCGATCACGATGCCGTCGGGCGGCAACGCGAGCGCGACCGCGAGAGCCGAGTAGCCGGTATACGTGCCGATCTCGATGCATCGGCGCGCGCCGATGAGCTTCACGAGCAGCGCCATCAGCTGCCCTTGATCCGCGCCGATCTGCATCTCGCTCTCGGGCAGCGGCAGGGTCGCGGCCCGCAAGCGCGCCATCGGCTCCGGCTCGGGCCGGCACGAGCGGAGGACGTAATCGTGGACCTCCGGCGGGATCAGACGAGTGCGCTTCATGCCCGCTACTCTATCAGACGACCGACGGCTGCGGGCCGGGACAGCCGAGCTTCAGTCGTCGGCTTTGAAGACGAGCTCGGGCGCGAGCAGGTCGCCGATCGGGGTGTCATGCTCCTGACCGCCGAGCCGCGGCGTATCGCGCCGCTCGCGCGCCTCGGCGTCCGCCCTGCCGTCGTCGGACAGCAGCCGATTGATCGTGTTGTCGTCCGGCGCTTGAGAGGCGGCGGCGCCGGGCGGTGCGCGCCGGCCATCGAACGACAGCATGCCGCGCAGCCGGTCGCGCGTCGCGGCCGCCTCTGCGAGCTCGTTCTCGGTTTCCGCGAGGCGGCGCTTGGCGTCGGCGAGCTCCGACTCGGCCGCGCGGCAGCGCTCGCGCGTGTCGGCGAGCTGTTTCGAATAGCTTCTCTCGAGGACTTCGAGCTTGAACTCGAGCTCCTTGACCGTGCCGAGCAGCGCGGTCGTCTTCTCCCGCTCCGCTTCGATTTCCTGCTCGAGGCGCGCGATCGTCGCGTTTCGCTCGTCCGGCGTGTCCGCCGCAGCCCGTCTTGCGGCCGATTTCGCAGCCGACGCGGCCCGCGCGGCTTGCGCCGCGAGCGTCGCTTTCGCGGCCGACACCGCTCGCGCTGCGATGTCGCGGAGGCGCCCGTTCTCGTCAGTGGGGTTCTGTTCTCTCATGCGAGACTTTCGTCGACTGGGTCCGGAGCGTAGCCAGAACAGCGCCGGCTCGGCGTGAAGCCGATCACAGGCACATGAACGGCTCGAGGATCCTGCCGCGCTCGCCGCCGAGGGCGCCGCGCAGGAGTCGGGCGGCGCTGCTATCCTTGTGCGCCCTCGTCGCGCCCCGGCTGCTCAATTGTCCTCGCTCGATCGTGCTCATATCCGGCCCGTCCTCGGTGTCGCGCTGAAGATCGCCTCCGTCGTGCTGCTCGGCACGATGGCGGCTTGCGTGAAGTATCTCGGAGACGCGGTGCCGAGCGGTCAGATCATCTTCGTTCGCGGGCTGATCTCGATCGTCGCGCTCGCGTTGATCGCGTGGCGGCTCGAGGGGCTGCACCTTCTGAAGACCCGTAACTGGCGCTCGCACGCGGTGCGCTCGGTGTCGGGCACGATCAGCATGTTCTGCCTCTTTACCGCGCTCACGCTGATCCCGTTCGCCGACGTCACCGCGATCACGTTCACCGCACCGATGTTCCTGACGGTGCTCGCGATGCTGTTCCTCGGCGAGCGCATTCACGCATACCGCTGGTCCGCGCTCGCGGTCGGGTTTCTCGGCGTCGTGATCATGGTCGGGCCGCATCTGTCGTTCGGCGCGGGCAGCCTGATCGGCGTGCTCGTCGCTCTCGGCGCCGCCGTGTTCACGGCGCTCGCGATGATGTTCCTTCGCGTGATGAGCGGCGGCGGGGGCGAGCATGCGATCACGATCACGTTCTATTTTTCGCTGACCTCGATGGCCGGCGGAGCGCTGACCGCGGTCGCGGGCTGGCCGTGGCCTTCGGCCGAGCAGTGGGCCGTGATCGCCGCGATCGGGGTCTTCGGCGTGCTCGGGCAGTTGCTGCTGACGTACTCGTACCGCTTCGCCGAGGCTTCGACGATCGCGCCGCTCGACTACGCGAACCTCGTCGTCGCGGTCCTGTACGGCTATTTTCTGTTCGACGAGGTTCCGGGGCTCTCGACGTGGATCGGTGCGCCGCTCGTCGTCGCCGCGGGCTTGCTGATCCTGTGGCGCGAGTACCGCCGCTCGGTCTCGCGGGGCCTCGTTGCGGATCCGGGCGGCGTCGCGCGGTAGAATCACGGCTCTCCGCCGCGGGAGGCGCAGCTGTCGGGGGAAGTCCGTGGAGCTCGAAACCGAGATCGAGGCGCGCGGCGCGACGTATCGGCTCGCAGGACGTTACGAGCCGGAGTTCGCCGCCGTCGTCGATGCCTTCATCGAGAACTTTCGCGTCGAGGACGAGGTCGGCGCGTCGTGCTCGATCATGATCGGCGGCCGGACGGTCGTCGACCTTTGGGGCGGCTGGCGCGACGCAGCAATGTCGCGGCCGTGGGACGCGCCGACGACGGTCTGCATGATGTCGGTCGCGAAGGGCATTACCGCGATCTGCTTCAACATGCTGATCGACCGCGGTCTCGTCGATCCCGACGCCTACGTCGTCGAGTACTGGCCGGAATATGGCAAGAACGGCAAGGAAAAGACCCGCGTCCGGCACATCCTCGATCATACGGCCGCCGTTCCGGTGCTGACGACGAATCCGCTATGGCCGGGCGCGATGTTCGACCGCGAGGCGATCGTCAAGGCGCTCGAGGAGCAGG
>CAYMAF010000308.1:0-3177 GCA_964388365.1 uncultured Gammaproteobacteria bacterium
GCGCGCATCACGTCACTGCCGCTGCCGGGCGCGTTGGTCAGCTCGTCGCGCGTCAGGAAGCGGTTCGCGACCGACCCGTCGGGATCGGCTTCTCGGGCTCGGCCCACGACGACGATCTCTTCGTAGGTCGCCGCTTGCCGTCGCAGCTCGAAACGAAGCCGACTCGTCCGGCGCTCGATGATCCGAACGGTCGGCTCTACCCCCGTAACGTAGCCATCGACTTCAGCGCGGAACGCGTAGAAGCCCTCGGCCAGATCTTCGATGTACGCGGATCCGTCGGAACCCGTGGTCACACGTATCGACTCGCCGCGCCTGGATTCGGCAGTCACCGCGACACCTGCCAGCGGCCTGTCGGACACGGCGTCGACGATATCGACCAATATTGCGCCGGCGTGGGCGGCTCCGGACATCCCCGCCAAGAGCAGCGGCAGCAACCTTGAACACAGCGGGATGTGAGACACTCGACGACGAAACATGCGCTGAGCACCCTTCGATGGACCCGAGAGGGCGGTGCATGATACGGGCCGGAGGCGCAGATCTGACGCGTCGCTGCATCAGCGGCGCCAAGACTGCATCAGCGGTTTCACTGACGGGCTGATGGCATGAGCGGTCGATCGAGAATGCGCGCCACTCCAAAGGCGTGCTCCGTCAAGCGGGAGCGTGCTCTCAGTTAGCAAAATCGGTTTCGCGAATCGGCGTCGACGCACGGTAGCCCAACATAAGGTTCGCCCGGCCTGCGATCCGGCGTCGCGCGCTTTCGAGAGCGGACACGCGTAACCGCAAGCGAATGCCCGCGGGAGTGGTTACACGACTGGGGGCCCTGCTCGTCGTATACTGCGCTCGCAGCTAAACAACCGCGTTGAAAATGAACTTCGAAAGCTATTACGGACTCTTGTCACTGGAGTTCTTGCCGCTGGAAGAGTACCCGTGGCTCGCCGCGCTCCTCGGGCTCACCGTGCTCAGCGTGATCGCCTGGGTTGCGAATTTCTTCACGCACCGCGTCCTGCTTCGGGGCTTGCACGCCTTTGCCAGCCGCTTCGCCGGCGGGATCGGCGGCGCCTTCGTCCGCCGCCGCGTGATTGGCCGCCTGACGAGCATTGTCCCCGCGCTGGTCGTCCATGCCGGCGTAGAGGTCGTGCCGAACCTGCCTCCGTTGGCCGTCTCTGCGATACAAGTGCTCGTGCAGGCGTTCGTGATCCTGAGGCTGGCACAAGCGCTGGCCGCTTTCCTCGACGTGTTGGATGACATCTACCAGCGTCGACCGGATGCGCGTAACAAGCCGATCAAGGGCTACCTCCAGCTCGTCAAGATAGTGATTTTCGTTGTCTGCGCGCTGTTGATCCTCGGCACCTTGCTCGACCGCGACATCTTCACCCTGCTGGCCGGCCTCGGCGCCATGGCGGCCGTGCTCATGCTAGTTTTCCAGAGCACGATCCTCTCGTTCGTTGCGAGCGTGCAGGTGTCGTCTTACGACATGGTGCGGATCGGCGATTGGATCGAGATGCCGGACCTCAACGCGGACGGCGTCGTCACCGACATCTCTCTGCACACCGTGACGGTGCAGAATTGGGACAAGACGATCACGACCATTCCGACCAGTCGGCTCATCAGCGATACGTTCAAGAACTGGCGCGGCATGTTCGAGTCGGGAGGGCGGCGCATCAAGCGCGCCCTGCTGATCGATCAGACCAGCGTGCGCTTCCTTACGGACGAGGAGCGCCGCCGAATGCGCCGCTTCTTCTTGATCGACCGTTACATGGCGGACAAGGAGCGCGAGCTCGAGGAGTGGAACAGGAAGCTCGAAGAGCACGGCCGCGAGCCGGTGAATCAGCGCCGTGTTACCAACATCGGCACCTTTCGCGCCTACGTGCAGCAGTACCTGCAGCATCATCCAGGCATCAATCAAGATATGCTGCTGCTCGTGCGCCAGCTTGCGCCAACGCCGACCGGCCTGCCGCTCGAGATCTATTGCTTCACCGCCGATACCAGCTGGGTTAACCACGAGAGCACACAGGCCGACATTTTCGACCACCTGCTCGCGATCCTGCCGGAGTTCGGCTTGCGGGTGTTTCAGGCGCCATCCGGCGCCGATCTGCGCTCGCTCAACGTCCAGCTCGGCGACGCTCTGCCGGAGCCGGCGACGCCGCATCGGGAAACCCAGCTCGCACGCTGACGCCGCAAAGCGCGTACTCGTCGAGCGGTCTTTCGCTCGTCAAGACCAGACCGTGGAGGGCCGGTGAAGGCGTCGACCGTATGAGACTTCGGTATGCGTTTCGGATATAGTCCGCGCGGCACACGAATGACATCGTTGTCGCGCTCGAGCGCATCGTTGCTCGTCGGACAACATCCTGGTTTTAGTAGGAGACGATGCGAAGTCGTTTTTGGGAGCGTTACTCCCTCGGCGAGCTGAACCGCGATGAGTGGGAAGCGCTTTGCGACGGTTGCGGTCAGTGCTGCCTGGCACGTGAGGTAGAGGGCACGACGGTCAGGGTCTACAGTGTGGCGTGCGAGCTGCTCGATATCGAGCGAGCGCGCTGCACGGATTACGAGAACCGACTGCAGAGAGTGCCCCAGTGCCACGAGCTGACCCCGACTAGCGTCCCTCGCTACGATTGGCTGCCCGAAACGTGCGCCTACCGTCGCGTCCACGAAGGGAAGCCGCTGCCGAGCTGGCACCCGCTTTTGGTCGGCAGCCGACACGAGATGCGCGAGCAGGGCATTACGGTTTCCCACTACGCCGTCCGCCCCGAGAGCGTTCGCAAGAAGCGCATGGCGCGGCACGTCGTCGCGCGCTGGACGGTGGCAAAGGGTCGCACCGACTGCACTCTGCGCTCGGCGGCATGCGGCAGGATTCGGTCGAACGTCAGAGGCGGTCGGCGCTCCATCCAGCAAAGGTGCGGCCGCACTCGGATCCGGCGGTGAGCTCCGCGACGAACGCGGCATGGAGCGAGTTGCCGGTGCAGCGGAGGGCGCTGCGTCGAGCACGATAACCTATCGGCCGAACCGGCCCTCGTAGAGTTCAAGTCGAATTTCGGCCGTCCGCGATGCGCGGCCGTCCGCTTCGTGCGGAGGTGGACATGTACACTTTGAGCAGGCGTCGCCGTCAAGCGAGCATCGCGAGGACGGTAAAGCGCGCCACCGACTGCGGAGTGTCGAGGAAAAAACGAAGTTTGTGCA
>CAYMAF010000309.1:0-3173 GCA_964388365.1 uncultured Gammaproteobacteria bacterium
CTCGTGATCAACCTGCTCGGCGGCATCGTGATCGGCACGCTGTCGCACGGCATGGGGCTCGCGGGCGCGGCCGCGAACTACGCGCTGCTGACGATCGGTGACGGCCTCGTCGCGCAGATCCCGGCGCTCGTGCTGTCGACCGCGACCGCGGTCATCGTCACGCGCGTCTCGTCGTCCGAGGACATGGGGCAGCAGGTGCGCCGGCAGGTGCTCGGCAGCCCGCGCGCGCTCGCGACCACGGCCTCTATCGTCGGCACGCTCGGCCTCGTGCCGGGAATGCCGGCGTTCGTGTTCATCGTGCTCGCGGGCTTCTTCGGCGCGCTCGCGTACGTGCTGACGCGTCATGGGCGCGCGGACGCCGAGGCCGAGGCGCCGGCCGCGGAGCCGGCCGAAGGCGCGGCCGCCGGCACGGACCGCGAGCTCAGCTGGGACGACGTTCCGCCGGTCGATCTGATCGGTCTCGAGCTCGGCTACCGACTGATCCCGCTCGTCGATCAGCAGCAGGGCGCGACCCTGCTCGGCCGGATCAAGGGTGTGCGCCGCAAGCTGTCGCAGGAGCTCGGCTTCCTGCTCCACCCGGTGCACATTCGCGACAACCTCGAGCTCGCGCCGACCGGATACCGATTCAGCCTCCACGGCGTGCCCGTCGGCGAAGGCGAGGTGCAGCCGGAGATGGAGCTCGCGATCAACCCGGGGCGCGTCTACGGCACGGTGCAAGGACAGCCGACGCGCGATCCCGCGTTCGGCATGGAGGCGGTCTGGATCGACCCGTCGAAGCGCGAGGAGGCGCAGGCGCTCGGCTATACGGTCGTCGACCCGTCGACCGTGATCGCGACGCATCTATCGCGTGTCCTGAAGGCTCACGCGCACGAGCTGCTCGGCCACGACGAGGTGCAGCAGCTCCTCGACCTGCTCGGCCGGTCGCACCCGAAGCTCGTCGAGAGCCTCGTGCCGAAGAGCCTCGAGCTCAACGTCGTGCTCAAGGTGCTGCAGAACCTGCTTCAGGAAGAGGTCGCCGTGCGCGACATGCGCACGATCGCCGAGACGCTCGTGCACCACGCCGCGCGGACGCAGGACCCGGATGCGCTCACCGCCGCGACGCGGGTCGCGCTCGGGCGCGCGATCGTGCAGAGCATCGCCGGCACGCGCGCGGAGATTCCGCTGCTCGCGCTCGATCCGGCGCTCGAGCAGCTTCTGTCGAAATCGCTCGGCGCGCAGGGCCAAACGTTGGAGCCCGGCCTCGCCGAGCGTCTTGGTCAATCGGTGCGCGAGGCCGTCGCACGGCTCGAGGCGAACGGCGACCCGGCGATCCTCGTTGTCGCGCCCGAGGTCAGGCAGTGGCTGTCGCGCTGGCTCAGGCCCGGCATCGATGCGCTGCACGTGCTGGCGTACACCGAGATTCCCGACAACCGAGCGCTGCGCATCGTCGCGACGATCGGCCGCGACGACGGCGTGCCCGGCGGGCTTCCGGCCGCGCGGCCGGCCCGAGAGACGCCGGAACCGACCGGCACAACGCTCATGCGAGAGGTATAGAGCATGAAGATCAGACGCTTCTTTGCGCCGGACATGCGCCGCGCGATTCAGCTCGTGCGGGCGGAGCACGGCGCGGACGCGGTCATCCTGTCCAGCCGCGCGGTCGACGGCGGCATGGAGATCATCTCCGCGGTTGACTACGACGAGGAGCTCGTCGCGCAGATGTTCCAGCCGCGCGCGCGCGCGCGCGGCGATGAGGCGCCCGAAATCGCTGCGAGCGCCGCGTCGACCGAGACGACGCCGAGCGGTGCGGCCGAGCGGGAAATGGCGGCCGAGACGCCGGCCGCCGCTGCGGCCGACGGCGAGCGCTCCGCTGTGGCAGCGAACGTCGACCTCTCCGAGCACGCGGCGCTCGCGGCGCGTGCCGACGCGGCGCTCGCCGCGGTCGAGCGGCTCGCCGGCGCGGCGACCGATAGCGCCGCCGCGGTTCGAGAGAGTCTCACGCCGACGCTCGCGGCGGGCGGCGCGTCCGAAGTCGGCGGCACATTGCGCGCCGGCGGCGGCGACGTGCCGAACGCAAGCGCCGCCGGGCCCGCGGAAGCGGCCGGCCGCGGCGCGGCCGAGCGTCGGACCGCCGGCGGCGAAGACCCTTCGATCGCGGCGCTGCGCAACGAGCTTACGGCGATGCGCAGCATGCTGTGCCGGCAGCTCGCGCAGCTCAGCTGGGCGGACCGGCGCATGCTCGAGCCCGAGCGTGCGCTCCTCGCGAGCCGTGTCGCGCGGCTCGGTCTCGATCCCGCGCTCGCGGAGACGCTCGTCGCCGAGGTCGAAAATCCCGGCCATGCGCGCGCGTGGCGCGAGGTGATGTACGGGCTCGCGCGCCGGCTCGACGTGCCGAAGGAGGATCCGCTCGAGACCGGCGGGGTCTTTGCGCTCGTCGGGCCGACCGGCGTCGGCAAGACGACGACGATCGCGAAGCTCGCCGCCCGCCATTGCCTGCGTTACGGCCGCGAGTCGCTCGCGCTGATCTCGACGGACACGCTGCGCATCGGCGCGCAGCGCCAGCTCGACGCGTACGGCGCGATTCTCGGCGTGCCCGTCCGCCAGGCCGGCGGCGCTGATGACCTGAAGCGCCTGCTCGGCGCGCTCTCGGACCGGCGGCTGGTGCTGATCGATACCGCGGGGCTCTCGTCGCGGGATCGCCGCCTCGGCGACGTCCTCGCGCGCCTCGATGCCGATCGGCGCGTCCGCCGGCTCATCGTGCTGTCGGCGACGATGCAGCCGAAGGTCATGGACGAGGCGGTCGCGGCGTTCGGCGGCGACGCGCTCGCCGGCGCGGTGCTGACGAAGCTCGACGAGACGGACAGCCTCGGGCCGGCGCTCTCGGTGCTGATTCGGCGCAAGCTGATCGCGACGTGGCTGAGCCACGGCCAACGCGTTCCGGAGGATCTGCGCCTCGCGCGAATCATCCACCTGCTCCGCTGGGCGCTCGACGAGCCGCGATTCACGGAGCACGACGACGATCTCATGGACTTGCCGGCGAGCGGCGTCGGGGCCGCGGCCGCGGAGGTGATGCATGCAGGGCTCTGAGCGGGATCAGGCCGCGGGGCTTCGCGCGCTCACGGCGCAGAAGCCGATCAAAGTGATCGCCGTCACGAGCGGCAAGGGCGGCGTCGGCAAGACGAACGTCGCGGTGAATC
>CAYMAF010000310.1:0-3172 GCA_964388365.1 uncultured Gammaproteobacteria bacterium
TCGTCTGGCTCGCCGCGGTCGGCGTCGTGTTCGCCGTGGTCGGCGCGTTCTACTACCTGCGCGTCGTCTGGTACATGTACTTCGCCGAGCCCGCGGACGAGGCGCCGCTCGTCGCGGCGGCGGACATGCGCGCGGTGATCAGCGCGAACGGGCTGAGCCTGCTCGCGCTCGGGCTGTTCCCGGGATTCCTATTGAACCTCTGCGCCGCCGTGCTCGGTTGACACGCCGCTTTCGAGGCGGCCGCGGATGGCGGGGCCGGCGGAGATCCAAACTCGGCGAGCGAAGTGCGCTACGCTCCGCCGTATGGTCGATCGCGCAAAGCTTTTGTCGCTTCTCATTTGCATCGGCGCGGTGCATGCCCAGCCCGATCACGTCGAGCACGTCGAGCATGGACCCGCCGAGCATGTCCCGATCGAGATCGATACGGCGCTCGAGTGGCAAGCGGTTCTCGACCGCGCCGTAGAGAGCTACCCGAGATTCGTCGAGCTCGAGGCGCGCGCCCGCGAAGCGGACGCCTTGACGCGCCGGTCGCGCAGCCTTTTCGCCGGACGGCCGACGCTGATGCTCGGTTATCGCTCGGACGACCCTCTCGACGATTTCGGTTCGGCCGAGTACGACGTGGCACTGGGCTTGCCGCTCTGGCGGTTCGGCGAGCGCCGCGCGGCTGGCCGAACCGGGGCGAGCGCGGTCGGCGAGGCCGAGGCCGCCGTCGCGGCACTGCGCTGGGAGGTCGCGGGCCTGTTGCAGCAGATCCTCTGGGATATCGAGCACGCGGCTAACGAGCTCGAAGTTGCGGCCGACTCGGTCGCGATCGCGGAGGACATCGAGCGCGTCGCTCGGCGCCGTCATGCCGTCGGCGATCTGCCCCTCGAGGATACGCTGCTCGCCGAGGGGGTCGTGCTCGAGCGCCGAGCCGCTTTGCTCGAGCGCGAGGCCGGGCTGGTCGACGCGGAGTTCGCCTATGAGCTGCTGACGGGGCTTCGAACCCGGCCGCCCGCACGCGCCGAGCCGCTCGTCGAGCCGTACGTCATTTCCGAGTCTCATCCCCTCCTATCGCTCGCGGCCGCGACGGCCGAGCGTGCACGCGCGGAGCTCGCGCTCGTCGCGCGCGGGGCGAAGGGGAGCCCGCAGTTGACGATCGGGCCGCGCCGCCAGCGCGATCCGATGACCGATTTCTATACTGATAGCGTCGGCGTCGAGGTCGCGGTGCCCATCGGCGGCCGGGCGCACGTCGCCGGCGAGGTGGCCGCGGCGCAGCGGCGGGTCGCCGAGGCACAAGCCGAGCGCGCTGCGGTCGAGCGCCAGCTGCACGCCGAGTTGCACGAGGCGCTGCATCGCCTGAGGACCGCCGAGCGGGCACTCGAGCTCGCGGCGCGGCGAGCGGATATCGCGGCTCGGCATCGTGAGATGGGCCGCGTCGCGTTCGAGCAAGGCGAGATCGACCTCGTCGAGCTGCTGCGCCGCGACGAGACCGCGCTGCTTGCGGCGCGACAAGCGCGGGAGCTCGACGTTCGGCGCGGACGTGCGATATCGGCCGTGAATCACGCGCTTGGAAAGTTGCAATGAGAGGCGTGCGTAGGGTGTCGATGCTGCTTGCGATGCTCGGATGGCCGATCGTCGCGGCCGCGCAGCTGCCTGCCTTGCTGGAGCTTACGGCCGCAGAGCTCGAGCGGCTCGGCATCGAATGGGCACGTGCCGAGCCGGCCGCATCCGGGCGAGTCGTTTTATCGGCACCGGCCGCGACGGTCGTGCCGCCGGAGCAGGAGCGAATCGTCAGCGCACCCGTCGGCGGGCTCGTCACGCGTCTCTACGTCGCCGAGGGCAGCGAGGTCGAAGCCGGCGACCCGCTCGTCGAGCTGCGCAGCCTCGATCTGCTCGACGCGCAGCGCGAATACGTCGATGCCGTATCCGCGGCGCGGCTCGCCGACGCGCAGCTCGAGCGCGACCGTATGCTCCACGACGAGGGTATCGTCGCGCGGCGCCGCGTCGATGAAGCGGAGGCCGCGGCGCTGGCCGCCCGCGTTCGGGCGGAGCGGGCGCGCGAGCAGCTGCGAATCGTCGGCGCGGATCAGGCCGCGCTCGAGCGTGTCGAGCGCGGCGTCGTCGGCGCGGAGGTGACGCTGCGCGCGCCGGATTCGGGCGTGATCGTCGCGCGACACGGCGCGGTCGGCGAGCAGGTCGATGCGCTCGAGCCGATCGTCCGCCTTGCGGACCTGCGCCGACTCTGGCTGGAGGCCCGCATTCCGCAGGAGCGCGCCGACGAGATCGCGGCCGGCATGCGCCTCGAGGTCATCGCGCGCGGCGAGACGATCGGCGGGCAGATCTTCCAGGTCGGCCGAGTGGTCGACGCCGCGACGCAAACCGTGCTCGTGCGCGCCGTCGTCGAGAACCGAAATCTCGCGCTGCGCGCCGGCCAGCTGCTGCCCGCGCGAATCCTCGCAGGCGGCGGGGCGGGTGAGCTCGCGGTACCGATGTCGGCCGTCACGCGGATCGAAGGTCAGGCGTTCGTGTTCCGTCGAATGGCCTCGGGCATTCAGCCCGTTCCGGTCACTGTCGTCGGCGAGGACGGCCGGCAGGCCCAGATCGAGGCGCCGGATCTTCAAGTCGGCACCGAGATTGCCGGCCGCGGAGTCAGCGCGCTGAAAGCCCTGTTGACCGCGGACGACGCCGAGTAACCGTCGGGCCGGCGATGCGCACGAGCACGATCGGAGCACGCGTTCCGGGGCGGACGAAGCGGAGAAGATGGAAAGACTGATCGCGCTCGCGCTGAGCCAGCGGCTTCTCATCGTGCTGCTGACCGTGCTTGTCGCCGTAGCCGGCTACCGCGCTTTCCGCGACCTGCCGATCGACGCGTTTCCGGACGTCTCGCCGACGCAGGTGAAGATCATCGTCAAGGCGCCCGGCATGACGCCCGAGGAAGTCGAGGCGCGCATCACGGCGCCGATCGAGGTCGAGCTGCTCGGATTGCCGCGCCAGGCGATGCTGCGCTCGATCACGAAGTATGCGCTGACCGACATCACGATCGACTTCGAAGAAGGTACCGATATCTACTGGGCCCGGCAGCAGGTCGCCGAGCGACTCACCGCCGTCTGGGACGATTTGCCGGACGGCATCGAAGGCGGCATCGCGCCGATGACGACGCCGCTCGGCGAGATGTTCATGTTCACCGTCG
>CAYMAF010000311.1:0-3123 GCA_964388365.1 uncultured Gammaproteobacteria bacterium
GCTTCCCGTCGCGCCGCTCGACGGTCTGCGTCAGATAGATCGTATCCGCGTACTGCCGCAGCGCATCGACCTTCTCCTGCGTGACTTCCGGCACGCGCACGGCGGCGGCTTCCTGCAGCTTGAACACGGGGATGCCGACGTCGGCGAGCTTGCGCAGCGACGCGCCGATATCCTCGTATTCAACGGCTTGGTGACAGATGTCGTAAACCATGCCGAGATGCTCCGTGAGCGCACGCTGCGCATCGTTTCGCGAAAGCCCGGTTTGCTCGGCGAGCGACGCGACGGCCTTATCGGCATAGAGATGGTTCGTGAAGTAGTCGACGGCCTCGTCCGTCGTCTCGAGAAAACACGCGGGCTCGGGCTCGAGGGCGAGACGCACGAGACGGCCGGTGCGCTCGCGCAGCTTCACGAGATGCGCGACCGTGCCGACGACTTGCCGCGTGAACGCGTCGACGACCTCGGGGCCGGTCACGCGCGGCTTGAAGCCGAGCGGCGGGCTCTGGATCGTCGGCTCGACGCCCGGCGCACATACCTCGGCAAGGATGTCGGCGACGCGTTGCGTATAGATCGCCCGCTCGTCGGTGCGCCAGTCCGGCTCATACACGCGTTCCTTGACGAGCGTGTTCTTGAACGCGCCGTAAGGAAATGCGTTGACGGTGTAGAGGTACATGTCGCGTTCATCGAGGAACGCTTTGAGCTTCGCGCGCTCGTTGGGATCGGCCGTCAAGGTTTCCGCGGAAGCGGCCGAGATGCGCAGAGAGACGCCGAACGGCGCGTTCGGAGAAACGCGTTCCTTCACCTTCGGCACGTAGCGATTGAGGCTGTCCCAGATTTCCGCCCAGGTATCGCCGGGGTGGACCAGAGTCGAGTACGTGAGGTGGCCGAGGCCGCTGCCCAAATCCATCCGAATCTCCTTGATTCGCCGCGCGGCGAGGCTCTTCGCGCCGCGTTCTCCCGTCTTTCGCAACGATCGCGGCGCCGAGGATGCGCCGGTGCCAGGGTTGTGGACCGCCGGCATCTACAATATTGTATCCGGCCTATCGAGGAATTGTCCGGGGGAAGGGGATGCTGCGCGCGACGGCCGATAAGATTCTACCGACGACGATTACCGGATCTCTGCCTAGGCCGAGCTGGTATACCGAGAACCTGGGCTTGCGGAGTTTCCTCGAGGCGATGGTCGAGACACGCTTCCGGGAGCAATACGAGGACGCGCTCTCGGTCTATATCACGGAGCAGACCGTCGCGGGCCTCGATATTTTGACCGACGGCGACGCGCGCTTCAGCGCCGATATCGGCGGACAGAGCTGGACGAGCTATCCGCCGTCGCACATGTCGGGCTTCGATCGCGAGCCGAAGGCCGCGAAGGTCGGCGCCGGCGGCATCGCGTTCCCGCGAGGGCACATCCTCCACGACTATATCGAAGCGCGCGTGATGCCGAGCATCGTCGGCCCGGTCGGCCGCGGCAACATGCAGTACGCGGCGATCTGGAAGGCCGCGCAGCGCATGACCTCGAAGCCCGTGAAGTTCGGCACGGTCACGCCGGAGCTCGTCGCGTTCGCGGTCCAGGATCACTACTACAAGGATATCCGCGAGCGGATCTGGGCGATCAGCGACGCGTTCAATGAGGAGCTGCACGAGCTCGCCGACGCCGGCTGCCCGGTCATCCAGATGGAGGAACCGCAAATCCACCTCCTCGCGGCGCGCGGCATCGTCGACGACAAGATCAATCCCGAGTTCATGCTCGAGGTCTTCAACAACACCGTGCGCGGGCTGCGCGACAAGACCGAGGTCTGGTGCCACACATGCTGGGGGAACCCGTCGCAGCAGCGGATGTTCGCCGAGGTGCAGAGCTACAAGCCCGCGCTCGAGATCCTGAACAAGGTCGACGCGGACGTGATCACGTTCGAGTCGGTGAGCTCCGGCGGTATGGACCTCGAGGCGATCGGTCAGCACATCACGGACATGAAGGTCGCGATCGGCGTCATCGACCATCACTCGCTACAGGTCGAGCGCAAGGAAGACGTCGCGGACCATATCCGGACGGCGCTTAAGCACATCCCGGCCGAGCGGCTCATCGTCTCGTCTGACTGCGGCATGGGCCGCGAAGGCATGAGCCGGCGCCACGCGCTCTACAAGATGGGCGCGCTCGTGCAAGGCACGAATATCGTCCGCAAGGAGCTCGGCCTGCCCGAGGCGGAGTGCCTGCTCGCCGATCCGCGCCTGTCCCTCGTGCCGGGCGCCTGAACGTAACGAGTCACATGCCGAGGCGTCCGGCCGGACGCCTCGGCGCGATCCGCGAGATCGCCCCATTCACGTCGCCGTCGGAACCGACGGCATCCCGACAGCTCGAGCTTCGGCCGGCGCGCCCGCGGATCGGAAGCGGACGCGCTGCCGAGTCCTCGCTCAAATACGTATCACGAGCTTGCCGAAGTGCTGCGCCGATTCGAGACGCCGATACGCGTCCGGCGCCGAGTCGAAATCGAAGACCTCGTCGACCACCGGACGAATCGCGTTCACGTCGATCGCGCGGTTCAGCGCGTCGAACATCGGCTTGTCGCCGACGAAAACGCCGCGCAACGTCGCGTTCTTCGGCATCAGCGCATGCGGGTTCAGGTCGCCCGACGGCGGCGTCAGCACGCCGATCAGCACGATCTCGCCGCGCAGCGCGACGGCCTGGAGCGAGCGCGGCAGCGTGCCGGCACCGCCGACCTCGACGATGTGGTCGGCCCCCCGGCCGCCGGTCAGCGATAGCACCTCCCGTTCCCAGTCCGACGTGCGGCGATAATTGATCGTCGCATCCGCGCCGAGCGCTTTCGCGCGCTCGAGCTTCTCATCGCTCGACGACGTGATGATCACGCGCGCGCCGGCCGCTTTGGCGATCTGCAGCGCGAGGATCGAGACGCCGCCGGTTCCGAGCGTGAGCACCGTATCGCCGGGCCGCGTGATCTTGCCTTCCATCAACGCGTTCCACGCGGTCACGCCGGCGCACGGCAGCGTCGCGGCTTCCTCGAACGACAGGTGCGCAGGAATCGGCAACAAGCCGTCGGCCGGGAACACCGCGTACTCGGCGAGCGTGCCGTCGAGCGGCGAGCCGAGCGCGGCCGGCGGCGAGCCCTGCGTGAA
>CAYMAF010000312.1:0-1709 GCA_964388365.1 uncultured Gammaproteobacteria bacterium
AACATCACGTCGCCGCGCGTCAGCCTCGACGACGGCGCGCGTTTCAAGGGCACGATCGAGATGGATCCGCAGGCCGTCGAGGCGGCGCTCGGCAAGCGCCGAGGCGCGGGCCAGCCCATGCAGCCCCCGTCGAACGACGCGAAGGCCCCAGCCACTCCCGTGAAGCCGGGCGAAGTGAAGCCCGAGGCCGTATCCGGCGTGAAGCGCTGACCTCCACTGCTCCAAACGCGTTACACTTCGACGCTGCCGTTCGCCGGGCAAAGGTGCCCGGCGCGGCAGCCGTCTTTCCGCAAGAAGAGCCGATTTGACGAGCGAATGACACCGTGAAGGTCTCGGGCCGTTCCGCTGCATCCGTTCAGCCCGTCGGCACGGAGCCGTTGAACGCGCCGCTATTCGCGTCGCTGATCGAGCGGCTCGAAGCGGCCGAGGAGCGCTGCGTCGTGCTCGATCTCGGAGCCGCACGCACCGAGACGCTCGCGCTGTTCGCGCGCTTCCGCGCGCGGCTGGATATCGTCGATCTCGGCGAAAGCCTCGACCTGCTCGACGTCGACGATGCAGACCTCCTGCGCGAGAACATCGAGCGCGTGCTGCCGCCGCGACGCCCGGAAAAGGCGCACCTGATACTCTGCTGGGACTTGCTGAACTACTTGAAGCGCCCGGCGCTGACCGCCTTCATGAGCGCGGTCGCCGACCGCGCGAGGCGCGGAGCGTTCGCGCACGCGCTGATCGCGTACTCGTCGAGCCGCATGCCGATCAAGCCGGCGTGCTTCGTGCCGGTCGACGGACAACGGCTGCTCAACGTCTCGCCGCCGATGCCCGAGCGGGACGCGCCCCGCTACTCGCCCGAGGATCTCGCCAACTGCTTGCCGGGCTACACGGTCGAGCGGGCGCGGCTGCTGCGCAACGGCATGCAGGAGTATCTGTTCAGGCTCTGAGACTAGCCTGATGCCGCCGGCTCGTCATGCGGCCGCCGGGCCCGGATCGTCTCCGTCCGGATCGTCATGCCGATGCTCTGCTCGACTCTGTCTCGTTCTCAACGGCACGACTACGCTGCGAGTTTCGCGCTTCTCGCGTCCGCACTCCTCCGGCCTGCTTTCGGTGATCTCCCCCTCGGCCTCGAGCCGATCGCGTTTGCTCCAATCGTCCTTGCCCACCTGATTCCCCCGAATTCGCCGCATCCAAGAAGAGTCATCGACCTCTTCCAGAAGACCCCTACGAGTGGAATTTCCGCGCAGACGACTGCGCGGCGAGGTGCAAGCCCCGGGCGACGGCGACGATCGCGTCGGCGCCCGGGGTTAGACGCGTCCGAGCAACTTGCCGGCGCTTCGAGTGAAGCGTTTAGGGAGAATGGCCATGGGAGTATGCTCCCTAATCCTCCTCGGGCCGTCAAACTCGCCCGTCGCCGCAAGGTCGAATGCCGATGACGAATCTATGCAGGCTCTGCTGACCGACGAATGCTGCTCGACTCTCGCAAATTGCCGTAGCGGAGCCGAGCGGCGGATGCACGGCACGACTAGGACTGATGACTCCGAGCCAGAGGTCCTCGATGTCACCGAAGGATAACGAGAACGAGAGGGGGTAATGGTGCCGGTGGAGGGACTCGAACCCCCGACCCACGCATTACGAATGCGTTGCTCTACCAGCTGAGCTACACCGGCCTTCTTGGAAGGCAGCGTTTGGAGCGCGCAATTCTAGCCGATTGTCGGCCG
>CAYMAF010000312.1:1809-3118 GCA_964388365.1 uncultured Gammaproteobacteria bacterium
GGCTCGATCGTCGAATCGTAGAACATCCGTGTCGGGTCGACCTCGACCGTCCGTAGCAGACCGCGTTCGCAGAATAGATTCAAAGTGTTGTAAACCGTCGCCTTCGAGACGCGCGACCCCCGTCGCCGCATCTGGGCGATGATCTGGTCGGCCGACAGATGCTGCGGCCGCGCGAGGATCACCTCGGCGACATCGATGCGCTGCGGCGTGGGAAAGATCCCGTGCTGGTACAGGCGCTCCGAGATCTGGTCGCGGGTCACGCTGGTTTCCATGAAATCAAACGGTGCCGAGTATACCCGAGCGGTTTGTCGTATGACTAGCCGAATCACCGCATTCTGACCATCGAATCCGTCGAAAAATCCGCAATTCCGGCCGGATTTCGCCGTGATTCCGGCCTGCCCTCCCGAAGTAGCCTGTCGTTCAGACATCGAGCCAGGGAGGGCCGACGATGAGCCAACGGGGCCATACGCTGCCCGAGCTTGCGGCCGGGCTCGCGGTCGCCGCGATCCTGCTCGGCCTCACGATACCAAGCTTCGAGCGCTTCCTGCTCGACTCGCGGCTCACGGCCGAGGTCAACGCATTCGTCGGCGCAGTGCAACGCGCCCGCAGCGAGGCAGCGAAACGCGCTCGGCCCGTCGTGCTGTGCAAGACGGCCGATTTCGAGCTCTGCGGCGGGGCCGATATCGACTATCACGCCGGCTGGATGGTTTTCGTCGACGACGGCGCGAAGCCGATAGGCCGGTCGCCCGAGGAGCCGCTGATCCTTGCGTACCGGCCGACTTTCGGCGGCACGGTCTCCGCGAACCGCGCGCTGTTCGAGTTCCGGCCGTTCCGCACGCGCAGCACGAACGGCACCGTCACGTTCTGCGACCGGCGCGGAGCCGAATCCGCGCGGGCCGTCATCGTGAGCTACACGGGTCGACCGCGCGTCGCGCAGGTCGGGCCGGGCAGGCCGTTGACATGCCCGGGCTGATTCGGCGGCCAAGGCCCGCCTGCCCCGCTTTCGCGCCGCTCGTCAGCGTCCGGCGAGCGGCCATCGCATGGGCATTCACCGCAGCTCCTGTGCGCTATATAGTCGCGCTCCATGGGGGAACCGAGTCGTACGCGCGGATTCACGGTTTGGGAGCTGATGATGACGATCGCCGTCGCGGGGATCGTCCTCGGCTTGGCCGTCCCGAGCTTCATGGAATTCCAGCGGACGAACGCGATGGCGGCCGCGGCGAACGATCTCGTGACGGCGACGCTGCTTGCGCGCTCCGAAGCGGTGAAGCGGCAGGTGCCCGTCACGCTCTGCACCTCGCCGGATCCG
>CAYMAF010000313.1:0-3104 GCA_964388365.1 uncultured Gammaproteobacteria bacterium
TGAACGCCATCGAGCCCGCGATCTTGAACGCGATCTCGCTCGAGTCGACGTCGTGGTACGAACCGTCGTACAGGGTGACCTTGACGTCGACGACCGGATAGCCGGCGATGACGCCGTTCTGCATCTGCTCCTGCACGCCCTTGTCGACGGCCGGGATGTATTCCTTCGGGACGACGCCGCCGACGATGGCGTTGACGAACTCGTACCCGGTGCCCGGCTCCTTCGGCTCGATCCGGAGGAAGACGTGGCCGTACTGACCGCGGCCGCCCGTCTGCCGGACGAACTTGCCCTCCTGCTCGACCGCCTGACGGATCGTCTCGCGGTACGCGACCTGCGGCTTGCCGACGTTCGCCTCGACCTTGAACTCGCGCCGCATGCGGTCGACGATGATCTCGAGGTGCAGCTCGCCCATGCCCGAGATGATCGTCTGCCCGGACTCCTCGTCGGTGTGCACGCGGAACGAGGGATCTTCGCGCGCAAGCTTCTGCAGCGCGACGCTCATCTTCTCCTGGTCGGCCTTCGTCTTCGGCTCGACCGCGACCGAGATCACGGGCTCCGGAAACTCCATCTTCTCGAGCGTGATCACGTTGTTCGGATCGGTCAGCGTGTCGCCGGTCGTGACGTCCTTCAGGCCCACGGCCGCGGCGATGTCGCCGGCGCGCACCTCCTTGACTTCGGCCCGCTCGTTCGCATGCATCTGCAGGATACGGCCGATCCGCTCGCGCTTGTCCTTGATCGGGTTGTAGACCGTATCGCCGGACGACAGCACGCCCGAGTAGACGCGGATGAACGTCAAATTACCGACGAACGGGTCGGTCGCGATCTTGAACGCGAGCGCCGAGAACGGCGCATCGTCGTCGGCCGGCCGCAGGGCCTCGGTGTCGTCCGGGAGAAGCCCCTTGACCGGAGGAATATCCTTCGGCGACGGCAGATAATCGAGGACCGCATCGAGCACGGCCTGCACGCCCTTGTTCTTGAAGGCGCTGCCGCAAAGCATCGGCACGATCTCGCCGCGGAGGCATCGCGCGCGAAGCCCCTTCTTGATCTCGTCCTCGGTCAGCGTCCCGCTCTCGAGGTACTTCTCGAGGAGCTCCTCGTCGCCCTCGGCCGCGGCCTCGACGAGCTGCTCGCGATACTCGTTCGCGAGATCCTTGAGATCGCCGGGGATCTCGATCTCCTCGAAGCGCACGCCCTGCGTCTCCTCGTCCCAGACGATCTCCTTCATCCTGACGAGATCGACGACGCCGCGGAACGAATCCTCTGCGCCGACCGGGATCTGCAGCAGCACGGGATTGCCGCCGAGGCGGTCCTTGATCTGCTTGTAGACACGGAAAAAGTCCGCGCCGGTCCGGTCCATCTTGTTGACGAACGCGAGCCGCGGCACGCCGTACTTGTTGGCCTGCCGCCATACGGTCTCGGACTGCGGCTCGACGCCGCCGACCGCGCAGAACACCGCGACGGCACCGTCGAGCACGCGCAGGCTTCGCTCGACCTCGATCGTGAAGTCGACGTGGCCCGGCGTATCGATGATGTTGATGCGATGCTCGGGACGGCTTTGATCCATCCCGCGCCAGAAGCAGGTCGTCGCCGCGGACGTGATCGTGATGCCGCGCTCCTGCTCCTGCTCCATCCAGTCCATGATCGCGGCGCCGTCGTGGGTCTCGCCCAGCTTATGCGATACGCCGGTATAAAAGAGAATGCGCTCGGTCGTCGTCGTCTTGCCGGCATCGATGTGGGCCATGATGCCGATGTTCCGATAGCGCTCGAGGGGGGTCTTCCGTGCCACGAGAGTGCCTCAAAATTCGTGGGTCACCACCGGTAATGGGCGAAGGCCTTGTTGGCCTCGGCCATCCGGTGCGTGTCTTCCCGTTTCTTGACCGCCGCGCCGCGGTTCTCGGCCGCGTCCATCAGCTCATGTGCGAGCCGCAGGGCCATCGTCTTCTCCGATCGGCCGCGAGCCGCCTCGATCGCCCAGCGCATCGCCAGGGTCTCGCGGCGCGTGGCCCGCACTTCGACCGGCACCTGGTAGGTCGCGCCGCCGACTCGCCGGGACTTCACCTCGACGGACGGCTTGATGTTGTCGAGCGCCTGCCCGAGCAGCTCGAGGGCGCGCTGCTCGTCCTTGCTGGTCCGCTCCGCGATCCGATCGAGCGCGCCGTACACGATGCGCTCTGCGACGGACTTCTTGCCGCTCTTCATCACCATGTTGATGAACTTGGCGAGCATCTCGTTACCGTACTTCGGGTCCGGAAGGACCTGACGGCGCGGGGCTTGACTTCGTCTCGACATCTTCGGTTCCTACTTCAGCTCTTCGGGCGCTTCGCGCCGTACTTCGACCGCCCCTGCCGGCGATCGTTGACGCCGGCGCAATCGAGCGTGCCGCGAATCACGTGATAGCGCACACCGGGCAGATCCTTCACGCGGCCGCCGCGAATCAGGACGACCGAGTGCTCCTGCAGGTTGTGCCCTTCGCCGCCGATATAGCTCGAGACCTCGAAACCGTTGGTCAGGCGGACACGAGCCACCTTGCGCATCGCCGAGTTCGGCTTCTTCGGCGTCGTCGTATAGACACGCGTGCAGACGCCGCGCTTCTGCGGCGATGCCCCGAGGGCCGGAACGTTGCTCTTCTGCTGCTTCGTCGACCGGGGCTTGCGCACCAGTTGGTTAGTCGTCGCCATTGACCCTTCCAAAAATTCGCGTCTCGACCGGTTCCGCCCGGCCAAATAAAGAGTGGCCCGTTGCCGACGTCTTCAGCATCCGGGCCATCGGAAGTCCCCGCGGCAATCGGTGCCGTGAGGTCTTGGGACTCGCCGCTCGTCGTCCGGCGGCGAGAGAGAGCCGGAAATTTTAGGTTTGCGCCGGACCGCCGTCAACACACGACGGCCCGGCGCGGTCCCGTCACTCGCGCTCCTCGTCCTGCTGGGCCGGAGCGAGCTCGGTCTCGCCGCCGTTTCCAGCCTCGTCCCGCTCGGGCTCGCCGCTGGTCTCGGCCGCCTCCGGCGCCGCCTCGGCCTCGGGCGTCTCGTCGTCGGCAGCCTCCGCCGCCTCGGCGCGCTCGCGCGCCTCGAGCCCCTTCAGCTCCGCAGCGAGGATATCCTCCTGCG
>CAYMAF010000314.1:0-3103 GCA_964388365.1 uncultured Gammaproteobacteria bacterium
TACGTGACGAGCGGCGCGTCGAGATCCTCGGGCAGCACGTTGAGATGCGCGTCGATCGCATCGTGCGGCACGTTGACTGCCGCGTGGACGTGCCCGACCGAGTACTCGTCGGGCGAGCGCGCGTCGAGCAGCGTGAACGTGCCGCGCCCGGCGAGGTAGGCCAAAAGCTCCTTCGTGTCGATCGTCGGGATCGTGCGCGCGTCGAACACCTCTGCCGCCGGCACCGCGCGCGAAAGCTCCGCGTCGTCGGCGGGATCGGCAGCGAGCGCGATGCCCGTCGCGATTCCGAGACCGATGAGAAACGCCCCCCGAAACATTGCGTCAGTTGGAATCGTTCTGAATGTAGACTTGGTCTAAGGCTAGACCGAGTCTAATCAGGGTGTCAACTGCCGGCGCGCCGCGCCGCGGCTTCGGGCGATCGGCCGAAGAGAGATCGAGCGCGGAAGCGGCGCCGGATCGGTGAGGCTCAGGCGGGCGGCGCCGTGCGAAGACGGGCGGCGCCGTGCGGAGGCGCCGCCCGGAAAGACGAGCGGAACGGAACGCCCGTCTACATCGAGACGTCCTGGATCTTGTCGGACATGCCGTCCTCGTAGCTGCTCCAGCCGGAGAGCATGCCGTACGGCACGCGGTCGAGCGTCGCCTCGATTCGCCGGATCTTGCCGTCCGTGATCTTGAACAGCTCCGCGATATACCAGGTCCACGGCTGCACCGGACCCGCGGTGAGGGTGCGGCCGTCGGGGGTCTGGAACGTGCGACTGTCGCCGCCCGAGTGATCGAAGAACACGAAACTGAAGACGATGCCGCGCTCGCGGTCCACCGCGACGAAGCGGCGATCGCGAATGCGGTTCACGAAGTGCAGGAGGCCCGACTCGAATTGCTCGAGGCACGTCCACTGCGCCGAATAGCCGGACGCGGTCTTCGGATCCGGCCGGGTCTCCCCCGGAGGAGTCGGCACGTTCGTCGCGTGCATGCCGTTCTCGATCCGATGGCAGTCGTCGGCGAACGGGTAGTCGCCCTTGCCGTCGTTCCGCTGCATGCCGGTGAAATATTTGTTCGCCGTCTCGATCAGATCGCGCCGCGACATGCGCTCGCGCACAGGGACGGCCTCGAGATAGATCGGGTGCGGCTCGCCGAGCGCCTCGACCCGCCGCGCGGCCGCCTCATCGCGCACGACCTGCTGCTCGGCTTCGGCGATGCGGCCGTTCTCGATCTTGAGCCGCAGCGCGATCAGCGCGGGGCTCTCCTGCGCGGGATCCCGATGATCCTCGTTGATCGTGCCGATGAAAGCGACCTGCCCCGCCTCGACGTCGCTGACGAAGAGCCGGTAATGGCCCTTCGACTTCATCGTGTTCCACAGCCCGTCTCCGAGCTCGAGACGCTGACCGTTCTCGGTGAAGCGGGCGTCCGGCGCGAACGGGACCGCGCTCGGATCGTCGTCGACCATCGCGTCGAGATAGCGGTCGACGAATCCCTCGAGACACGCACGGTCGCACGCCTGCCCGGATGCCGAGCCCGACGCTGCCGCGCCGACGACGGCCGCGGCCGCAATCAGCCTGAATTTCGTTCTCATCCCCAATCTCTCCCTTCGCTTTGTCGTTGTTGTCGTTGGTCATGCAGCGCTCGTCGCGGCCGCGCTCGTCGAGCCGCCGCCGCGACGCGCGCCCCGTCAGCGAATATCGACGAAGCGCTCGAGCGTCTCGCGAACGAAGCGGCGCGAGCCTTCCCGGTCGTACGGCTCGCCGGCCTCGAGCGCCGCGGCCCGCTCGAACATCGGCACGAAGAGCTCGTGCCCGTCGACCTCGTCCTCGAGCACGAGCGCGTCGTGCTCGAGGAGCTCGGCCCACGCGGCCCGCACGTCCGACCACAACGCGGCCGTCCGCTCCCAATACAGCTCCGCCGCGGAAAAATCGAACCCGACGATCCGCTCGTAGCGGTTCAGGCCGACCTCGCGAGCGAGCACCTTCGCCGGCCGCCCCTGCATATCGAGCACGGCCTTCAGATTGTCCTCGTCGTGGACCCAGCCGGTCGGCGTGATCGTGTGGCGGTTCGTGCCGATCAGCACGTCGTAGTCGTCCCGCACCGTCGATTCGCGCCTAGGCAGAGGACGCCACGTCTCGTCGCTCGTCCACGATGAGTAGTTCGCGGTATGCGTCCATTCGCCGAACGCGGCGTATCGCGGGGAGTCGTCGACCTGATACACGGTCTGCGACCAGGTCCCGCGGACGTCCTCGTCCGGCAGCTCGACGCGGCTGAAGCGTCCGTGTCCGCCGTACACGCTGATCGTCGAGTCCTGGTACTGCCAATCCTGGCGCCAGTGCTTCTGCACGAACGGGCCGTGGACCTCGCCCGCGTCGTCGACGTACTGCATCACGATGACGTGCTGCAGGCTGATGAAATCGCCTCGATCCTCGATCGGGAACACGCGTTCCGTCGCCCACGACTGATACGGACGCGACGGCTCGAAGCCGGGCGTGAAGCCGACGGTCTCGATGAAGTCGAAGGTCGTGCGGTACTCGCCGGCCATCGCGAGGATCGCACGGCGGTCTCGCTCGAACCGGGTCAGCCCGGGCTCCGTCAACGCCTGCCAGGCTTCGCTCGGCCCCTTCGCGAGCTCGACCGGCGGCCCGCTGCTCGTGCCGCCGCGCGGCCGCATCGCATCGTCCCGCGCGAAAAGCCAGCTGAAGGTGTAGCGGCGAGTGTCGTCGTCCGGATACGCGGGCGACATCACGAGCATCGCAAGCGCCGCGGCACCGCCGAGCAGCGCGTGCGTGCGCGAGCGCGCGTTCCGCTCAGCCATCTCGACCCTCCTCGCGCTCGTCGTTCCCGCGAGCCTGCCGCGGCCAGCCGATCCGTCCCGCGAGCGGCAGCTTCAGCGCGAGATCCTTCGGATCGACTCCGAACGTGAGGCCGAGGAGATTCAGCTCGAGCCCTTCCTCGATGCCGACGAGCACGCCGAGGACGCCGGCCAGGCTGACCTGAAAGCCCGTGCCGCTCGGGCTCGATGCGAGGAAGTCTGCGCCGAGATAGTCCTTGCCGATCGCGGTCGGCGGCAGATCGGCCTCGAGCTCCGGAACGTCGCGCAGCACGAACGCGACGAACGTAT
>CAYMAF010000315.1:0-3101 GCA_964388365.1 uncultured Gammaproteobacteria bacterium
TCGTGTGGCGGTTCGTGCCGATCAGCACGTCGTAGTCGTCCCGCACCGTCGATTCACGCCGCGGCAGCGGCCGCCAGGTCTCGCCGCTCGTCCACGACGAGTAGCTCGCGGTATGCGTCCACTCGCCGATCGCGGCGTAACGCGGCGAGTCGTCGACCTGATAGACGGTCTGCGACCACGTCCCGCGGACTTCCTCGTCCGGGAGCTCGACACGGCGGAAGCGTCCGCGCCCTTCGTACACGTTGACCGCCGAGTCCTCGTACTGCCAGTCCTGGCGCCAGTGCTTCTGCACGAACGGGCCGCGAACCTCACCGTCGTCGTCGACGTAGCGCATCACGATGACATGCTGCAGGCTGATGAAATCGCCCCGATCCTCGACCGGGAAGACGAGCTCCGTCGCCCACGACTGGTATGGGCGCGACGGCTCGAAGCCGGGCGTGAAGCCGACGGTTTCGATGAAATCGAACGTCGTGCGGTACTCGCCGGCCATCGCGAGAATCGCGCGGCGATCGCGCTCTAGCCGACCGAGCCCGGGCTCGGTCAATGCCTGCCACGCGTCGCTCGGCCCTTCGGCAAGCTCGACCGACGGCCCGACGCTCGTGCCGCCGCGCGGTTGCATCGCGTCGTCCTGCGCGAACGGCCAGCCGAACGTATAGCGGCGAATCTCTTCGTCGGAATGCGCGGGCGACGCCGCGAGCAGCACGACGGCGAGCGCAGCGGCGACGGGCCGGAGCGACCGCGCGTAGAGCGGCACCTTCGTCTCAGCCATCCTTATTTCCGTTTTGCCTGTCGTCGGCGGTACGCACGTCCCGAGGCCAGCCGATCCGCCCCGCGAGCGGCAGCTTCAACGCAAGGTCCTTCGGATCCATCCTGAACGTCAGGCCGAGCAGATTCAGCTCGAGCCCCTCCTCGATGCCGACGAGGAGCCCGAGGATTCCGGCCGCGCTGATCTGAAAGCCCGTGCCGCTCGGGCTGCGCGCGAAGAAGTCCGCGCCCAAGTAGTCCTTGCCTATCGCCGTCGGCGGAAGATCGGCCTCGAGCTCCGGGACGTCGCGCAGCACGAACGCGACGAACGTGTTCGAGTTCGGGCCCGGCCAGACCCGGTAGCGATCCGCGTATGGATACCGCTCGACGGCCCGCTCGATTCTCGGAATCGCCGACTGCGCGGTGTCTCCGCGGATCTCCGCGACGAGCGTCGGCGCATTGCCGAACCAGCGCGAGTCCGGCGGCCGATCGCTGATGCTGACCGCGGTGCCGGCGCGGCGCAGGCGCCAGCCGTTGACCTCGTAGACCGCATACCGCTCGGCGTCGCGGCGCTTCGCCGCGATCCACGTGTGCACGCCGAAATACCCGCGCCAACGAACGGCTCGCGCGGCGTAGACCTGGACGACGGCATCGCGGTGATTTTGCGGATCGGGCGCGAGCCCGACCGGCTCGCGGCTCGCGAGCCGATAATCGCCGCCGGCGGCGTTCTCGGTCTTGTCGACGTACGCGATGCCGAAAAGCAGCATCGGAGCGAGAAGCCACCAGGTTGTGCGCGGCCGAAGCTTCACCCGGTCGAAGATAGACCGCGATCAGCGCGGCGGGCAAGCGCGGGTGTCCGCGGGCGGAAAGGCGATGCGACGGGCCGCGGGAGTCAGCGTACCGGCGGTTACCGCCGCACGATGCGCTGCAGAAAAGAAATCGATGGGACCCGACGTAAACGGGCCAGCCCCGCGAGAGGCCGGCCCTTCACGTCGTCGAAACGGCGGGAGCGTTCCGACGCTCCCGCCGCCGGCGCATTACTTCTTCGCCTTCCTCAGCTTGAAGACCGAATTGCCGTAGTAGTCGACCATGGCCTTCTCCATCGCGCGCAGATGCGGCGACGACTGCTTGAAGACGTCGAAGTCGACCTCGATGTGCTTACGGCGACGATCCTTCGTGTCCGGCACGAGCTTCAGAATACCGCCCGGGGCGGCCTCCGAAGTCAGCGAGAACACGATGCGGGACACCGACGTATAAGGAATGCCGAGCTTCTGCGAAAGCGACTTCATCGAATGCGGCTTGCCGTCGATGGCCGCGTCGATGACCTCCAACGCCACGAGGACTTCCGCCAGCGTTCCATGCCGGCCCGACTTGTGAAAGACGCTGAGCAGCGCGATTGCCGCCTTGCGGACGCCGTTCGAATCGAACCCAGCTTTCGACGACGAGCGTCGCGCCTGCGACGAACCTCCTGCAGATACGTTTTCCCTAGTCACGGTAACTCCATGTCTTCTCGACCATAAGAAGGCTGCGAATCATACGCGGACGGAATGCGATCTCAAAAACCGGACCGTCCGGTACGCCCAGCCGACCCCAAGGTATTAGCGGAGTTGGAGTATCGTCGGAGCCGAAAGTTGCAAAAAGGGGGCCCGCGACCAATTAACGCAAAGAAATGTCCAGCGCGCGCAATAACTCCGCGTCGACGTAACCATCCGCGACGAGACCGTTGCGGCTCTGCCATTCCCGCACCGCGCGCCGGGTCGCCGATCCGACGACGCCGTCCGGCTCTCCGCTGTCGAAGCCGAGCTCGTTCAGCTTCTTCTGCACGGACGCGATCTGTTCCCGCGTGAGCGGCGGATCGTCCGGCGGCGGAACGTGCAAAGCGCCGCCGCCCGCAACGCGGTCCGACAGGATGCCGACCGCGAGCGCGAAGTGCTCGGAGCGGTTCCAGCGCATCAGCGCCTCGAAATTCTCGTAGACGAGAAACGCCGGCCCGCGGCGGCCCGCCGGCACGAGCACCGCCGCCTCCTCCGGCAACGCCGGAATCGGCCGCCCGTCGGTCGTCGTCACGCCGAGCCGGTGCCACTCTTCGAGCGGACGCCGCCGATCGCGCCCCGCGAGGGCGTAGTCGAAGCCTTCCGGCAACAGCACCTCGCGGCCCCATCGCCATCCGCTCTTCCAGCCGAGGCTGCTCAGGAAGCTCGCGGCCGATGCGAACGCATCCGCGACGCTGCCCCAGAGATCCGCGACGCCGTCGCCGTCGCCGTCGACCGCATGCGCGAGATAGACCGACGGCATGAACTGCGTCTGCCCCATCGCTCCGGCCCACGAGCCGATCATGCGCCGCTCGTCGATCCCGC
>CAYMAF010000316.1:0-3096 GCA_964388365.1 uncultured Gammaproteobacteria bacterium
GCGTCCACCCCGACCTGTTCGCGAGATTCGGGTCCGCGCCCTGCTCGAGCAGATACGCACCGAGCCGGTAGTAGCGGTTCTGAGTCGCGGCCAGCAGCGCGGTCCAGCCGAACTCGCTCTGCTGGTCCAAGTCCGCGCCCGCCTCGATCAGGAGCCGCGCGGACGCCTCGTCCCCTTCGCGCGCGGCGAATATCAGCGGCGTCAGACCGCCCCAGTCTTGCGGCCGCTGACGATCGAAGAAGCCGCCGTCGTCGTCGGCCGGCGCCGTCGCGCTTGCTTCGTCGGCCGCTCCGGCGGCGGCCTCGGCCCCGTCCTCGACCGGCACGGTTCGGTCGACGCCGGCCTCCGGATCAGGATCGTCGAGATCGAACGCGACGGCCGCGCCGCGCAGCCCGGTGCCGCTCAGATACTCATCGATGCGCTCGCGCGCCGACGGCGCGAGGTACGGGCCGCGGCCCCGCTGGATCGCCGCCGATTGCGCTGCGGGGTCTGCGCCCGCGGCGAGCAGCGCGCGCACGGCTTCCGGATTCGAATACGCCGCGGCCCACATCAGCGCCGTCGTTCCCCGAAGCGCCTCGCGCGCTTCGATCTCGGCGCCGTGCTCGATCAGCGCCTCGATCGCGTCGGCCCGGCCGGTCCGCGCCGCAAGCATCAGCGCGGTCTCGCCGTTCGAGAACGTCTCGTTCGGGTCCGCGCCGGCCTCGAGCAGCATCCGAATCATCTCCGCGTTGCCGGCGACGCTCGCGAGCAGCAGCGGCGTCATCCCCGCCCGGTTCGCGGCCGTGACGTCCGCGCCCGCGGCGAGCAGCCGCCTGACCGCGTCCGCGTCGTCCCGATGAGCGGCCCAATGGAGCGCCGTGGCGCCGTCCGCCTGCCGCGCGTTGACGTCGGCGCCCCGCTCGAGCAGCGCGGCGAGCGCCTCCGCATCGCCTCGCATCACGGCGTCCGCGACATCGGCCGACCGAGCCGGCAGCGCGGCCGCGACGAGGAACGCCGACAGCAGCGCGGCGCGGAGTCGATACGCGTTCGCGTGATTCATCTCGTTCCCTCCCCCTCGTCGGCGCCGACTCCGGCCCGTTCGCGGCGGGCCGACTGCGGCGATCAACGCCCGAGCACCGCGCCCTTGTGAACCGGCGAGACCGTCCGCTGGTAAACGGCGAGCCAGCCTCGCTGATCCTGCGCGCCGAAGACACCGAGCGATCGACGGCGCTCTTCGAGCACCGACTCGCCGACCTCGAGATCGACCGTCTTGCGCTCGACGTCGATCGAGATCGTATCGCCATTCTCGATGAGCGCGAGCGGTCCGCCCGCCGCCGCCTCGGGCGACGCCTCGCCGACGACGAGCCCGTCGTTGACGAGCCCCGAGAGCTGCCCCTCGGTGATCATCGCGACCCGCTGGATTAGTCCTGCGCCGTCGAGCGCGAACACGACGGACGACGTCATCGCCATGCCCGGGCCGCCGACGACGCCGAGACCGCGGAGCACGACGACGTCACCCGGCGAGACGCGGCCTGCCTTGATCGCGTCGAGCGCCTCTTCCCGGGAGTGAAAGATATTCGCCTGCCCGCGAAAGCGCATCATCCGCTCGCCCGCGCCGCCGAGCCGAACGATGCCGCCGCCCGGCAGCAGGCTGCCGCGCACGATCACGATCGACGGACGCCGCGAGACCGGGGCGTCGACGGTGCGGATCACGCCGGTATCGGGCACATCGACGTCGGCGAGCACTTCCCCGACGGTCCGTCCCGAGACCGTGCGGGCGCCGAGATCGAGAAAGCGCTCGAGCCGCTTCAGCACGGCGCGCGCGCCGCCGGCCGCTTCGAAGTCCTCGATCAGCCCGTCGCCGTTCGGCCGGATCGCGGCGAGCAGCGGAATGCGGTCCGCGAGCTCGGCGAAGAGCGAGTAGACATCGACGTCGAGCTCGGCCTCGGCCGCGATCGCCTGCAGATGCTTCACGCAGTTGATCGAGCCCGACAAAGCGAGCACGAGCGCGACCGCGTTGCGCACGGCGCCCGGCGTGATCACGTCGCGCGGCGCGAGATCCTGCCAGACCATCTCGACGATGCGCCGGCCGGATTCGCGCGCCCGCTCGAGCATCGCTGGGCTGCTCGCCGCGACGGGCGCGCTGCCGGGCAGCGTCATGCCGAGCGCCTCGCAGACGCTGTGCATCGAGTTCGCCGTGCCCATCCCGGCGCAGACGCCGGGGCTTCGAATCGCGACGTCGGCCATCTCGCGCAGCTCGTCGAGCGTGACCGTGCCGGCGGGCAGGTAGCCGGACTTCAGGAACACGTCCTCGATATCGACGTGTCGGCCGCGATACTCGCCGCTCTGCTGATAGCCGCAGATCACGACGATCGTCGGGATATTCAGCCGACCCGCGGCCATCAGCTGCCCGGGCGTCGTCTTGTCGCACGACGCGAGGCAGACCATGCCGTCGAGCAGCGCGCCCTCGACCTGTACCTCGATATCCGCGGCGATCAGATCGCGCGACGGCAGGATATACGCACCGCGCCGACCCGCGCTCGTGACGAAATCGCTCGGCGCGGCGGTTCGCACCTCGAACGGCACGCCGCCGGCCTCGCGGATCGCGCGCTTGATCTCGGCCGAGACGCCGTCGAGATGACTGAAGCAGCTCGACAGCTCCGACGACGAGTTCACGATCGCGATTTTCGGCTTCTCCATGTCCTCGTCGGACAGCCCGAGCGCGCGCCACTGCGCGCGACGGCCTGCCCACATCGCCGAGCCCGGCTCGAGGTTGCTGCGAAGCTTGCGTCTCATCGTGCTACCCCTTCGAGCCCGGCCGCGAGAAGGCGCCGGGATCGCCGCGGCCGAGGAACGCGCCGTCCTGCTCGAGCCGCCGCTGCAGCTCGGCGACGTCGATGCGGCGCGGCGGAAGGTCGTCCCGCAACGCGAGATCCGCGGCCGTGCCGGCCGCCTGGCCCATCACGAAGCACGGACCCGATACGCGCGCGGAGGACTGGCCTTCGTGCGACATCGACGCGCAGCGCCCAGCGACGAGCAGATTCTCGACGCGTTGCGGCAGGATGATCCGATACGGGATCTGGTTGAATCCGCGCGAATCCCGGGGCGCGAACACGA
>CAYMAF010000317.1:0-3067 GCA_964388365.1 uncultured Gammaproteobacteria bacterium
TCGGCTTCCGGGCCTGCTCCAGCTTGGTCAGAATCTCGTCCCGGCTCGGGATCGGGTGCTCATAGCGGCGTTCTCGCTGCTCGCCGGAGCGGCTCTCTCTTCGCGCCATCAGGACTCGGTCCCGTGCGCGGGCGGGGTTGTGGGTTTCATCGGGAACGCATCTTATAACGAAAGCCGGCCGCGCTGCCGAAACCGTTTGACAGATCGGTAGGCGGCCAGTACATTCGTGCGCCTTCCGACCTCTTGCCGAGGTGGCGGAACTGGTAGACGCGCTGGCTTCAGGTGCCAGTGGGGGCGACCCCGTGGAGGTTCAAGTCCTCTCCTCGGCACCACGGCCGAACTGCGCGTCGAACGCGCGATTCGGCGACCTTCTCCCCTAACGCTCGAGCTCGGCGGGCCGCCGCCCCTCCGACGGCTGCGCGAGCATCAGGTGCAGCGACGCGGTGTCCAGCGCCTCCTTGCGCAGCGCGAAGAACTCCTCCCGCGCGACGCGCCAGTGCTTTTGCGCGAGCGGGGTCTGCAGGTCGAAGCTCCCCGCGTGGCCGCCGGGCGCCGTCTCGAGCTGGGACGCGAGCGCCGCGTGGGTCTCCGCGAACTCGTCGTGGAGCGCGAGCTCGAGCACCGCCGACATCATCGCGCACGCGTAGGCTCGCGCCTCCGGATCGCTTGCCATTACGATCGCTCGAAACGTCGCAAAGAGATCCTGGTTCTGGTTCAGCTGAAGCCGGCCGAAGGCTTTGCAACAACGGGCGAGGACGACTTCCCGTATCGTCGTCGGCAGCCGCTCGATGAAACTGAGGAGCGCCGCATCCGGGCTACGCTGGTGCTGCAATTTCGCTGCTCCGTGTACAGGGGATCATCGTTCCGTCGAGCGCGCGCGTCCTCGACACGCGCATCCCGAAAACAACACGAGCACCCGGCGCCGCGGTTATGCCGGAACAGCTACCTATTGACACTCGGCCGAGCTCATTCTCGCTTCGGCACCACCGAAATGCCGCCGCTGCGTTCGAGCACCGCATACTCGATCTGGTCCATCCGCTTCAGCCCTTGCGATTCCCGTGCCGCCGCGAGCACGTCTTCCTCGTCGACGCGGGCTTTGTGCATGCGGTCGCGCAGCGGTTTGCCGTTCTCGACGATCACCATCGGAATGCCTTCAATGAGCCGGTCGAGCTTCGGCCATCGACGTTTCAACAACGACAAGCCGACGTCGAGCGTCACCAACGTCGTGATCAGCAATAGCGCGTTCGTCAGCGAGAAATCGTCGCCGAGAAGCGCTTGCTGAGTCGTCTCGGCGATGATCAGCAACATCACGAAATCGAACGTCGTCGTCTGACCGAGAGTGCGCTTGCCGCCTATCCGCAGCACGACGAGCAGCGCGACGTAGATCGCGGCGGCACTCAGGACGGCATCCATCGCGAACCACCGGATCGCCGGCCGCAGCGAACGCAATCGCTCGCGAGCCGGCAGGCCCGACTCGGGAATCGCGGCGCTTCGAACCGGTTGCCGATCATGGAAAGATGAATTGCGTGAAGCGCAACGGTTCGCCGTCCTCGAGCCCGATCGCTCCGTTCACGCGCCACGCCCGCTCCGGCTCGACCCGGAACACGACGCCGATCGCGCCGCCCCCGCCGTTCGTCGCGAACTCGAAGACGAACCGATCCACCCCGCCCTCGACACGCACGGGCCGCGGCATGATCTGCGAGACGCTCATCGATTCGACGTATTCCCGGCCGATCCACACCCGAACCCTGTCCCCGTCGGCGCGAAGAGGAGAAACCTCGAGCTTCAGAACTGTCGGCGACTGAACACGCCAGAACCGGTCATACTCGAGCGACAGACGGCCGCTCTCGGCCGAGATCGCTGCTCGCCCGATCCATCCTCCGCCGAAGAGTCCGAAGAGCGCCGCGATCACGATCGCCCCGAGCACGACCCAGCCGCAGCGCTCGACCTTCCACGTGCGTTGCTGAAACGTCACGTCCTCGAAGATCTGAAGCGACGAGCGCTCATTCGGCGCGTCCATCTCGACGCGGCCGATGCAGCATTCATGCCACGGAGATGCCGTCGGCCGCCGGTGAGCCGAGGGTCAATGGATCGTCGGCGAGCACGGCACGGTCAGCAGCAACAGCTTCAACGAAGTGTCCGCCTCCTCGCTGTGAAGCCATTCCGCGACCTGCGGCTTCCACAAGTTGAGGTTCAAATGCAGCAGTTGCAGGTAAGCGTGCACGGCCGCCGCCGGCCAATAGATCCTCTCCATTCCCGAAGCCTCCGACATCGGCGCCGCCGACCGGCGCGAAGGCGTTCCGGCCGCGGCCGACACCGATATGGGGCTCGCGCGGGCGGACTCAAGTCCCGCGGGCACGCGAGGGGGAAGCCTTAGTGCCCGAGAACGCCCGCTGTGCTACCGTTTTCGCCTTTCTACCCGGCTGCGGAGGCGCCCGATGAACCGCCCATGTCTGCTGGCCGTGCTCGTGGCCGGCGGCTTCGCGACGAATGTGCACGCGGGATGCGAGCAACCGCCGTTGGTCGTGATCCCGCCCGGCGAGGAGCTCGCCGAGCCCGACGACACGGTTCGCGACGAGACGAACACGTACTTTCAAGCGATGCAGATCTATGTCGACTGCATCCGAGCCGAGCTCGAAGCGGGCGGCGACGACGCGTCCGAGCTCTTCAAGCGCCTGCTCGTGCAGCGCAACAACCGCGCGGTCGCCGAGGCGGAAGCGGTGCAGCGCTGGTACTGGAGCCGGTTCCCTGCGCCCGAGCGGAACGGCGGGGATTGATCCCGGACCGGCCCGTCCCCGACGGGCGGGCCCGAGCGTCGTACACCCGCTAGACGCAAGGCGGCGGCAAGCCGCCGGCGAACCGGTCTCCGGCGGCTTGCGCGTGTCTCCCCGTACGCCCTCGCGAGCGCAAGACGCCTACAGCGCCTTGATCAGCGCCGTCAGCGTATCGCGGGCGTCGCCGAACAGCATGTAGGTGTTGTCTTTGAAGAACAGCGGGTTCTCGACGCCGGCATAGCCGGTCGCCATGCTGCGCTTCAGCACGAACGTCGTCCGGCCCTTCCAGACCT
>CAYMAF010000318.1:0-3064 GCA_964388365.1 uncultured Gammaproteobacteria bacterium
ATGCGGATTACACGTACGACAAGAAGTACGGGTTTCGGGATTATCGCGGAAGCGGCCGGGCCTCGGCGCGCGAGACCGCGATGCGCGTCGCCGCCGGCGCGATCGCACGCAAATTCCTCGCGGAGCGTGTCGGCGTTCGCATCCGCGGCTACCTCGCCGAGCTCGGTCCGATCGAGCTCGAGCCGGTGGACCTCGACGCGGTCGACGCCAATCCGTTCTTCTGCCCGGATCCTTCGAAGGTCGAGGAGCTCGAGGCGTTCATGATCCAGCTGCGCCGCGACGGCGACTCGGTCGGCGCGCGAATCAACGTGATCGCGACCGGCGTTCCGCCGGGGCTCGGCGAGCCGGTCTTCGATAAGCTCGATGCCGAGATCGCGCACGCGATGATGAGCATCAACGCGGTCAAAGGCGTCGAGATCGGCGACGGCTTTCGCTGCATCCGCCAGCGCGGCAGCGAGCATCGTGACGAGCTCACGCCGGAAGGCTTCACGAAGAACTCGGCGGGCGGCATCCTCGGCGGCATTTCGAGCGGGCAGGACATTTTGGTCAGCCTCGCGCTGAAACCGACGTCGAGCATTCAGGTGCCGGGGCGTACGATCGACGTGCAGGGCCGGCCCGCGGAGATCATCACGACGGGCCGACACGATCCGTGCGTCGGGCTTCGGGCTGCGCCGATCGCCGAGGCGATGCTCGCGCTGACGCTGATGGATCACTATCTCCGGCACCGCGGCCAGATCGGCTAGGCCGGCCGCGGCACGCCGGCGGCCGAGGGCGAGGCGCCGGGAGGAGGCGCCGGCCGAAGGCCGAGAAGGTACAGAACTCGAACGGAAATCACAGTCCGTTGCCGCCGCAAATTGTTAAATTCCGCTGCCGGTACCGCCGGACGGAGCGAATTCCGTTCGGTCGGAACGGTTCGTGAGCCATCGACGGATGGCCGGGAGAGAATGACGAGGCCCGCGCGACGTCACGCCGCCGCCCGGGGGTTGGGTGAAATGCGTTATGTCATGTATCTTCCGAGCGCGGGACTATGGGGAGATCGGTCGCGTCGCGCGACTCCCGCGATCGGTTCGCGAAGGCTGCTAGGAGTTTCCATGAAGTCACTGCCACAGTGGAGCGCCACATTCTTGTTGGCTACGCCATTCGGCGCGTGGGCGCTCGGGCTCGGCGACATCGAGCTGCAGTCGGCGCTCAATCAGCCGCTTCGAGCCGAGATCGATTTGACCGCGACGCCCGAGGAGCTCGAGGGGCTCAGGGTCGCGCTCGCGACCCGCGATACGTTCGAGCGCTTCAACCTCGACCGGCCGGCGTGGCTCAGCGATCTGCGCTTCGAGATTCGCCAGAGCGGCCCGGGCCGCTACGTCGTCAGCGTCACGTCGCGCCAGCCGATTCCCGACCCGTTCGTGACGATGCTCGTCGAGGCGACGTGGCCGCGCGGCCGGTTGCTGCGCGAGTACACCGTGCTTCTCGATCCTCCGGTCTTTTCGCCGGATATCGGCGCGGCGCCGCCGATCCGTCAGGCCGAGGCCGGAGCTCCGGCGTCGCCGCAGGGCGGTGCGATCGCGCGCCGGCCCGAGCCGAGCCCGCCGGCCGCGCCGGCTTCGGCCGGCCCCGCGACGGCGCGCGCCGCAGCCCCGGCAGCGGCGCCGACCGGCAGCGTGACAGACGGCCGCTACGGGCCGGTCGAGGCGGCCGAGACGTTGTGGAGCATCGCGACGCGTATCCGCCCGGCCGACGTCACCGTCAATCAGATGATGGCGGCGCTCTACGAGGCGAACCCTGGCGCGTTCGACGGCAACATGAACGTGCTGCTGCGCGGTGCGACGCTGACGATTCCGAGCCGCGACGCGCTGCTCGCGCGCTCGCCGGCCGAGGCCACCGCGCTCGTCCGAAGCCAGGAGAACGCTTGGGGCGGCCGCACCGGCTCCGGCTCGTCCGAGACGGCAGTCGCCGCGGCGTCGAGCACGGAAAGCCAGCAAGGCCGTCTCCGGCTGCTTCCCCCGTCGACGGAGAGCGTCATCGGCGCGAGCTCGGCGGGGCAGTCGGCTTCGAGCGGCGCGGGCGCGGACGATGTCGCGCGTCTCGAGGGCGAGGTCGCGCGGCTGACCGCGGAGCTCGAGCAGAATCGAAGGCTCCTCGAGCTGCGCAACGCCGAGCTCGAGGCGCTGCAAGCCCGGCTCGCCGACGTCGGCGCCCAGCCCGTCGGGGCCGAGCCCGCGGCGTCGCTGCCCGCGACGACGGCCGGGGTCGATCTCGAGTCGGAGCAGCTATTCGTCGACGAGACGCCTGCCGATTCGCCGCTCGAGGACGAGGTCGGCGCCGGAACGGACGAGAGCGTCGAAGGGGCGGTCGCGAGCGCCGCAGGTGCCGAGGATGCCGAGCGTCCGGCAGAGGCCGAGGCTTCGGCCGCCGAGACGCCCGCTCCGGCGCCCGTCGCCGTGCCGCCGGCCCGCTCGAGCGCGCCGGAGCCGTCGCTCGTGTCGCGCGTTCTCGGTGCGCTGTCGAGCCCGTTCCTGCTGATCGGGCTCGGAATCGGCGCGGTGCTGTTGACGGCGGTGTGGTATCTCAGGAATCGGCGGGAGGATATCGAGGACGTCACCGGGCGCTGGGATGCGCTCGAGGCCGAGCTCGAGGATGCGCATCGCGATACCGAGAGCCGGCTCGAGGCGCTCGACGACGGTGCGCACGCGGACGAGCACGCGGAGCCGATGCCGGCCGCGGCCGGCGCGGCGCGGGCCGCGTCCCGCGAGGAGCCGCCGGTCGGCGATATCGACGATTCGATGTCGAGCCAGACCGTCATCAATCTCGATCAGGGCGATGCGCTCGCCGAGGCCGATTTCCACATGGCCTACGGCCTCTACGATCAGGCCGCCGAGCTCGTGCAAAAGGCGCTCGAGGCTGAGCCTCATCGCCGCGATCTGCGGCTGAAGCTGCTCGAGGTCTTCTTCGTCTGGGGCAACAAGGACGCGTTTCGCGACGCGGCGCGCGAGCTGAAGGCCGAGATCGGCGGATTGCCGGACGGCGATTGGGACAAGGTCCTGATCATGGGCAAGCAGCTCTGCCCGGA
>CAYMAF010000319.1:0-3063 GCA_964388365.1 uncultured Gammaproteobacteria bacterium
CTGCTCGACGAGCCGTTCGCTGGCGTCGACCCGATCTCGGTGCTCGACATCCAGCGCATCATCCGGCATTTGAGCCAGCGCGGGATTGGAGTATTGATAACGGATCACAATGTTAGGGAGACACTTGGAATCTGCGGCCATGCCTATATCCTGAACAACGGAGAGTTGATGGCCCGCGGCACGCCGGAGGAAATCCTCGCGGATCCGAGTGTACGCGAGGTCTATCTCGGAGAAGGTTTTTCGCTTTAGCTCGATGCTCAAACCATCGCTTCAACTCAGGCTGAGCCAACAGCTCACGATGACGCCGCAGCTCCAGCAGGCGATTCGCCTGCTGCAGTTGCCCGTGATGGAGCTGCAGACTCAGATCCAGGAAGCGCTGGATCAGAACGTGATGCTCGAGATCGACGAGGCTGCGACGGCTGAGGCCGAGGCGGCGACGCCGGTCGACGGCGAGACGATCGAGATCAGCGAGCTCGAAGCCGGCAACGATCCCGCGGACGACTACACCGAGGCCACCGTCTCCGAGTCGGAATGGGAGGACGTGCAGCGCACCGGCCCGTCCGAGGCGCCCCGCAGCAACGAGCCGCGATCGACGTTCGAGTACGCGGACCGATCGAACGAGACGCTGCGCGATCACTTGCTGTGGCAGCTCGAGCTCGAGCGCTTCGACGATCGCTCGCGAATGATCGGCGAAGCGATCATCGACGCGATCAACGACGACGGCTATCTCGTCGACGAGCTCGACGTGATCCGCCAAACGCTCGAGCCCGACGTGATCGCTACGGTCGAGGAGATCGAGGCGGTGCTCGCGCAGATCCAAAGGTTCGATCCGGTCGGGTGCGGCGCGCGGTCCGTGAGCGAGTGCGTGCTGCTGCAGCTCGAGCAGATCGAGCCCGATACGCCCGGCCTCGAGCTCGCGCGCGCGATCACCGCCGAGCACCTCGAGCTCGTCGCCGAGCATCAGTTCGGTGCGTTGAAGCGCCTGCTGAAAGCGACGGATACGGACCTCGAGGCCGCGCTCGCGCTCGTCCGCTCGTGCCACCCGCGGCCGGGCTCCGCGGTGCATGCGCCGGCCGCCGAATACGTCGTGCCGGACGTGTTCGTGCGCCGCAGCGACGGGCATTGGGTCGTCGAGCTGAACGGCGCGATCGCGCCGCAGCTTCGCGTGAACCAGATGTACGCGAGCTCGCTCGGCCGCGGCGACGAATACGACGTGCTGCGCACCCAGCTGCAGGAAGCCCGCTGGCTGATCCGCAGCCTCGAGATCCGCAACGAGACGCTGCTCAAGGTCGCGATGACGATCGTGCAGCGCCAGACGGAGTTTCTCGAGAAGGGCGAGGAGTACATGAAGCCGATGGTGCTGCGGGACGTCGCCGAGGCCATCCAGATGCACGAGTCGACCGTCTCGCGCGTCACGACCGGCAAGTACATGCACACCCCGCGCGGCGTTTTCGAGTTCCGGTATTTCTTCTCGAGCCACCTCTCGAGCGAGGACGGCGAGCAGTCGTCGACGGCAGTGCGCGCGAAGATTCGCAAGCTCGTCGCCGCGGAGGACCCGGAGAAGCCGCTGAGCGACAATCAGATCGCCCGCATTCTGTCGAACGAGGGCATCAAGGTCGCGCGCCGGACGATCGCGAAGTATCGGGAAGCTCTGAATATCCCGTCGTCGAGCGACCGAAAGCGGAGTAAGCTCGCGGGATAAGCGCGACGGCGGCGCTTCCGGAGCGGCCCTCGGGAGCGGCGTCGGGCGAACGGGCGGCCCTTATCGGGCCGATGGGGTAAGCTGGACCGAGCACGGCACGTGCGCGCCGCGGCGCCGCGCGGAGCGTCCTACCGAGGGCGGCTCGTGCCTTGCCGGCCGGTCTCGGCCGACTACAACGCCAACGACTGAGGAGCCATCCATGGAACTGACGGTGACCGGGCATCATATTGACGTCACGGACGCGCTACGCGAATACGTCGCGACCCGGCTCGGCAAGCTGGAGCGTCATTTCGATCTCGTGCTCGACATCCACTGCGTACTGACCGTCGAGAAACTGATCCACAAGGCCGAGGCGACGGTCCGGCTCGTCGGCGGCACGGTCCACGCCGAGGCGACGGACGGAGACATGTACGCGGCCATCGACATCCTAGCCGACAAGCTCGACCGCCAGGTGACGAAGCACAAGGAGAAGCTCACGGATCATCGCGCTCGCGAGGTCGAGAAGCGGGCCGATTGATTTTCGCGGGGGGTTCGCGTCGGCGGACGGGTGCAACGACAAGGAGCGGCAGCGGCACGTGCGCCTAGTGATCATCAGCGGGCTTTCGGGATCGGGCAAGAGCGTCGCGCTGCACTTGCTCGAGGATCTCGGTTTTTACTGCATCGACAACATCCCTGTCGGCCTGCTGCGCTCGTTCGTCGACGATATCCTGCTCGCCAACGACGGTTCGTATTCCGATGTCGGCGTCGGCCTCGACGCCCGTAACCGTCCGTCCGATATCGAGCAGCTCCCCGCGCTGATGAAGAAACTGAAGAGCGACGGCGTCGAGTGCGAGCTGATCTTCCTGCAAGCGTCCGACGACGTGCTGCTGACGCGCTTCAGCGAGACCCGCCGCAAGCATCCGCTGTCGAGCGACCAGGTCAGCCTGCGCGAGGCGATCGCGATGGAGCGCACGCTCCTCGGCCCGATCATCGACGCGGCCGACCTGATCGTCGATACGACCCGGACGACCGCGTACGCGCTTCGCGAGCGCATCCGCGCCCGCATCGGCCAGAAGCGTCCGAGCACGATGTCGATCCTGATCGAGTCGTTCGGCTACAAGCACGGCCTGCCGCCGGACGCCGATTTCGTCTTCGACGTCCGCTGTCTGCCGAACCCGTATTGGGAGACGCAGCTCCGGCCGTTGAGCGGCAAAGACGCCGCGGTCATCGCGTTCCTCGACGCGCAGCCTCTCGTGCAGGAGATGGTCGAGGACATCACGCACTTCCTCGAGCACTGGATTCCTCGTTACCAGGACTTCCAGCGCTCGTACCTGACCGTCGCGATCGGCTGCACGGGCGGTCAGCACCGTTCCGTCTACGTC
>CAYMAF010000320.1:0-3052 GCA_964388365.1 uncultured Gammaproteobacteria bacterium
CGCCGTCGCGGTCGTCCGGCGGCGCATCGTCGACCGTGAGCTCGCTGCCGACGATGAGCTTCAATCCCCGCTCCTCGGCCGCGACGAGCGCACGCACGATGCCTGCGACCGAGCACTCGTCCGTCAGCGCGAGCGCGGCATAGCCAAGCTCCGCGGCCCGCTCGACGAGCTCGTGCGGATGCGAAGCGCCGCGCAGGAACGTGAAGTTGCTGATGGCATGGAGCTCCGCGTACCCCATCAGCCGAACCTCCCGTGCAGATACCAGCGGCGGTCCGTGCGATCCCTGAAGACCCACAGCCGCTCGTCTCCCGGGCCGAGCGCGACGTAGTAATCCCGCGCGATGCCTTCGCCGTCCCACCAGCCGCTCTCGATCCGCTCGGGCCCTTCGAGCAGACGCAGCGGCCGGCCGCCGAGACATGGGCGGCCCGTGCCGCTCTCGAGCGGCTCCGGAGCGGGCGCGAGCCAGAGCGGCCGCTCCGCCGGCATCGAGAAATGCCGCACCGATTCGAGCGCGGCCGGCGAAGCGCGGCGCGCACGGGCCCTGGCGCGAAGCACTTCCGAGGCGTCGGTCGCGACCCACGCGCGCTCGGGCCGATGATCGGCGGCCGGCGCGAGCCCGTGCACGGCCGGCGCGCCGAGCCGGCCGCGCAGGCGCTCGACGAGCCGCACCTCCGCGTCGCCGCCGCTCGCCTGCCCTTCTCCCTTGAACAGCCGGGCAGTCTCGAGGATCGCGGGCATCAACGGCCCGGCGAACAGGCGCACCGCGACCGCCGGCGCCGGCAGCTCGATGCGCTCGATCCGGTCGCGCACGAGATCGAGAAGCCGCTCGCGATCGCAAGTGCCATCGAGCCACTCGAAGCGCTGCACGGTCGGCGCCCGGCGCCCATGCTCGAACACGAGCCGCATCTGCCGAATCTGCGCCTGTTGCCCCCGCAGCTCGTGCGCGAGCCGCTCGATCATCTGCGTCGCCGCGTCGACGAGCACGGACACGCTCGCGCTCTCGTCACCGAGATCGACCTCGAAGCCGACGTGCCGAGGCGCCTCGAAAGCGTGACGAAGATCGGGGCGCCTGCCGAGCGCCTTGTCGAGATCCTCGAGACACGCCTCGCCCGCTCTGCGGGCGAATCCGTCGCGAGGCAGCCGCAAGCATTCGCCGATCGTTGCGATACCCATGCCTTCGAGCCGCTCGAGCACCGCGTCGGGCCAGCGAGTCACATCGAGCGGCAGCGGTCCGAGCCTCGAAGGCAGCGCTTGCAGGGACGGCGCATCGGCGCCGCCGCCGCGGGCGAGCCATAGCGCGGCGAGCGGCGTCGGCGCGGCGGACAGGCGAAAGCCCGTGACGCATCGCGCGAGCGCCTCGCCGAGCGACGACTCGAGCCGCTCGAGGCCGCCGAACAGGGTGAGGCTCGCACGCACCTCGAGCAGCACGCTTTCCGGCGGCTCGAGACTGACGCTCGGCGTGAAACGTCCGGCGGTGGCCGCGGCGGCCTCGAGCAGGCTTCGCTCGGCCCGCGGCGAGCGCTCGAGCACGCGCAGCGCGCCCGAGAAGGCGAACGCCGCGGACAGATCGAGGCCCGGCCGGACTCCGCGCGAGCGCGCGGCATCGTTCAGCGCGAGGACGCGCAGATGCCCGCCGTGCGCCTCGACGACGACGGTCGGCCTTCGATCCCGGCGCGCCGCCGGATCGACCGCATCGAGCGCAAGCTCCGGATGATACGCGGCGATCCACAGCGGCTCGCGCCGCGACGGCGGATCGAGCGGAGCGTCGGCGGAGCGCCGGAACTCTCCGTAAGCGAAAGCGAGCGGCTTGACGGCCATAGGCCCCCGGCGGGGGTTCGGATCAATGGGCCGGAGAAGCTTCTCCGGACGGTTTCGGCAGGCATGACGGACCGAGCGCATCGAGCAGGACCGCGCCCGGACGCCCGCCGCGACATTTGAGCACCTCGACGCGCGTACTCGCGCCTTCGGCCGAGATCTTGATGCGCAGCGCGGCCGGCGACCTCTGACGTAGCATCCGCGGCGAACGAAACAGCACGAGACCGCAGCGCCGCTCCTCGGCCGCAAGCTGAAGGCGCCGAAGCGCGATGCCGTCCACCGACGCGAGCCACGCGAGCACGGCCGTGCATGCTCCGGAGCGCACGGCCTGCTCCGTCGCCCAGAGTGCCGTTTCCTCGGCCTCCGCCCGCCGCGCGGCAGCACCGGTCCGCACGACCAGCATTCGCCCGACGTCGACGGCGTGCTGCGCGAGCGCCGGAGGATACGGCACGAAAGGCGGCGACACGAACACGAGCAGGCCGGAATCGACTTCCCGGACCGCCGACGCGAGCGCGGGCATCAGCACGCCGAGCTCGCCGCTGCCGTAACCCTCGGTAAAGATCTCGACGATCGCGCCCCACGGCCAGCCGCCGCCGAGCGCGTCGTCGAGCGCATCGAAGCCGGTAGCGCGTACGGATCGCACCGCGCAGCCCGCGCGGCCGCGCCACAGGTGAGGATGGGAGAGCGCGTCGATCCCGGCGCTCACGGCTCACTCCATCGCGTGCCTGACGACGCCGACGACGACGCCTTCGATCGTCAACGATTCCTCGCGCAGATCGACCTCGATCGGCTCGAAATCCGGGTTCTCCGGCAACAGCCATACGCGATGGCCTTCCTGCCGGTACCGCTTGACCGTGACATCGTTCTCGAGGCGGGCCACGACGATCTGTCGATTGCGAATCTCCGGCGTGCGGTGCACGGCGACGAGGTCGCCGTCCAGAATGCCGGCATCCCGCATGCTCATGCCTTGGACCCGCAGCAGGAAATGCGGCTGCAGCCTGAACAGATCCGGATCGATCTGATAGCGGGCCTCGATATGCTCCTCGGCGAGGATCGGCGAGCCGGCCGCGACCTTGCCAATGAGCGGCAAGCCGAGCTGCTCGCGAAGCGTGTCCTTGAGCCGGATGCCTCGCGACGTGCCCGGCAGCAGCTCGATCGCCCCTTTGCGCTCGAGCGCCCGCAAATGCTCCTCGGCGGCATTGACCGATTTGAACTTCAAGCGCTTCGCGATCTCCGC
>CAYMAF010000321.1:0-3032 GCA_964388365.1 uncultured Gammaproteobacteria bacterium
TGCGCCGGTCGATCTCCGCGAGCTGCTTCTTGCCGTAGACGTACTCGGCGTTCTCGGAGCGGTCTCCCTGTGCCGCCGCCTCCGCGACGGCTCTCGTCACGGCCGGACGCTTGCGCCTCCAGAGCTCGTCGAGCTCCGCTCGAAGGCGCTCGGCGCCCTCCTTCGTGATGAACTTCGAGCCCGCGGGGCGAGGGGGACGATAGCGGCTCATGTCGCAGCGTGCCGGAACCGTGAGATACTTACCGCGTGAGCGAGAAGTCTAACAGCATCGAGGCCGCGCTCCGCGCGATCCCTGTCGTCGTGACCGGTGAAAAATACCGGACGCCGCAGGGCTTCTCGGCGATCAAGAACGGCGTGAAGCGCCGTGAGGAGCGCCGCGCGACGAAGTCGGCCGCGAAGCCGCCGTGGCTGCGCGCGAAGCTGCCGACCGGCGAGCGCTACGAGGCCGTGAAAGCGACCGTCCGAGCGCATCGGCTCGCGACCGTCTGCGAAGAGTCGATGTGCCCGAATATCGGCGAATGCTGGTCGAACGGCACGGCGACGATCATGGTCATGGGCTCGGTGTGCACGCGCGCGTGCCAGTTCTGCGCGGTCGATACCGGCAACCCTCGCGGCTGGCTCGATCCGGAAGAGCCCGAGAACACCGCCCGGTCCGTCGAGCTGATGGGCTTGAAATACGTCGTGCTGACCTCCGTCGATCGCGACGATCTGCCCGACGGCGGAGCGGCGCACTATGCGGCGTGCGTGCGGGCGATCAAGGCGAGATGCCCAGAGACCGCGGTCGAGGCGCTGACGCCCGACTTCAGCGGCCGGCTCGCCGACGTCGAGACCGTCGTCGACTCGGGGCTCGAGGTCTTCGCGCAGAACGTCGAGACCGTCGAGCGGCTCACGCACGTCGTGCGCGATCCGCGCGCGGGGTACGGCCAGACGCTGCGGGTGCTCGAGCACGCGAAGCGCCATCGGCCCGACGTGCTGACGAAGACGAGCCTGATGGTCGGGCTCGGCGAGCGCGACGACGAGGTCCTGCGCACCCTCGACGATCTCGCCGCCATCGGGGTCGACATCGTCACGTTCGGGCAGTACCTGCGGCCGACGCCGAACCACCTGCCGGTCGAGCGGTACGTGACGCCCGAAGAGTTCGCGCGCTATCGGGAATGGGGGCTCGAGCGCGGTTTCCTCGAGGTCGTATCCGGTCCGCTCGTTCGCTCGAGCTATCGTGCGGACCGCGTGTTCGAGCACAACAACGTCGGGCTGTAGTGGGCGAGCTGGCCGCCGAGTACGCGCTATTCGTCGCAGAGCTGATCACGATCGTCGCCGTGCTGCTGCTCGGCGCCGCCGTTCTCGTTGCGATCGGCCGGCGCGGCGCGCATCCGGAGGCGATCGTCGTTCGGCATCTGAATCGTCAGCTCGAGGAGCATGCCGACGTGCTGCGGCGCGCCGTGCACGGTAAGGACGGCTTCAGGAAGCTGCTGAAGCGCCGTGCGAAGGAGCGCAAGAAACAGCGCCGAGACGGCACGGAGAAGCCGCGCGTCTTCGTCATCGACTTCAAGGGGGATCTGCGTGCGAGCGCGGCTGCGTCGCTTCGACACGAGGTCTCCGCGGTGCTCGCGGTCGCGACCGACAAGGACAAGGTGCTCGTGCGTCTCGAGAACTCGGGCGGCACGGTGCAGGACCACGGCTTCGCGGCGTCGCAGCTCGAGCGGATCAAGCGGCGCGGCATCCCGCTCGTCGTCGCGGTCGATAAGGTCGCCGCGAGCGGCGGTTACCTGATGGCGTGCGTCGCGGACCGGATCATCGCGGCGCCGTTCGCCGTCGTAGGATCGATCGGCGTGCTCGTGCAGCTGCCGAACTTCAATCGGCTGCTCGAGGGCAAAGGCGTCGATTTCGAGCAGGTCACCGCCGGGCGCTACAAGCGCACGTTGACGATGTTCGGCAAGAACACCGACGAGGGGCGCGAGAAGATGAAGGAGGAGCTCGAGGAGATTCACGAGCTCTTCAAGCGCCAGATCGCCGAGCACCGCCCGCAGGTCGATATCGACACGGTCTCGACCGGCGAGCACTGGTACGGCGCGAAGGCGCTCGAGCGGAAGCTCGTCGACGAGCTCGCGTCGAGCGACGACTGGCTGCTCGAGGCGGCGAAGGACTCGGAAATCTACCTCGTCACGTACAAGCGCCGGCGACACATGCTCGAGCGGGTGCTCGGCAGCGCCGAGACGCTGCTGTCGCGCTGAAGCGGTCTTCTCGCGCAGCGCGCGTCGTCGCCGAACGGCGTCGCCTGTTCCTAAAAGCGGAAAGACCGGTATACTCGGCGCCGATGGCGGCGCAAAAAAGAGCTTTTCTCTCGATCACAATCCTCTCGCTCGCGTCGATCGCCGCCGGTTGCGTTTTCGTCGTTCCGGAGGATCAGGCCGCGCAACATTTCGCGGCTGCGGAGGCTCTTGGACCCAGACACGACGCGCCGCGGCTGCCGCCGCTCGAGACGCGCCGCTTCGAGAAGGTCGCCGAGTCCGCCGAGCTCGTCGGCGAGGTGCAGGTGATCTTCGCCCGCTACGAGAACACGTTCGCGAAGATCGCACGCGAGTACGATGTCGGCTACGACGCGCTGCGCCGCGCGAATCCCGGCGTCGACGACTGGCTGCCGGGCGAGGGCACGCCGGTCTATTTGCCGACGAGCTCGATCCTTCCGCCGAGTCCGCGCGAAGGCATCCTGATCAATCTGCCGGCGATGCGCCTTTACTATTTCGACGCGCCGCGGGAGCGCGAAGACGGCGAGCGCGAGGTTTCGGTCACGGTGCATCCGATCGGCATCGGCCGCGAAGGCTGGGCGACGCCGACCGGCGAGGCGACCGTCACCGAGAAAGTCGTCGACCCGACGTGGTACCCGCCCGCGTCCGTGCGTCAGGACCATGCCGAGCGCGGCGACCCGCTGCCCGCGGTCGTGCCGCCCGGCCCGGACAACCCGCTCGGCCGCCACGCGATGGCGCTGTCGATGCCGGGCTATCTGATCCACGGCACGAACAAGCCGTCCGGCG
>CAYMAF010000322.1:0-3020 GCA_964388365.1 uncultured Gammaproteobacteria bacterium
GCAGCACGACGAACTGATCGAACGAGTCGATCTGGCCCTGCAGCTTGATGCCGTTCACTAGATAGATAGAGACTGGAACCTTTTCCTTGCGCAGCGCGTTCAGAAACGGATCCTGCAGCGACTGACCTTTCGGCATGGCGTCTCCTTTATTGTTAGGCTTGTCGAGATCAGGTCCGAAGTAACGACCCGCACGTAAACGCGCTTTCGAGATCTCGTTCCGCTATTTCATCCCACTGGCGGAACAGGATGCTTGTCCCACAAACGCGGTATGTTAGCACATCGAACCCGCTCGAACGTCAAGCGCCACGGGGGTCTCATAGGGGTTTCACCCCCCTGAAAGCACCGTCCCGACGCGCTCGAGCAGCTTCCCGCCGAGCCCGGGCGAGAACGCCTCGAACGTCTCGACGCCGGGCTCCGACCGAAGCCATGTCATCTGGCGTTTCGCCAACTGGCGGGTCGCCGCGACGGCCCTCTCGCGAGCGACCGGCCAATCATAGCGTCCCTCGAGGTACGCCCACAGCTGGCGATAGCCGACGGCCCGCATCGACGGCAGACCGGCGTGCAAGTCGCCTCGCGACTTCAAGCGCTCAACCTCGCCGATCAATCCTGCTTCGACCATCGCATCGAAGCGCCGTTCAATCCGAGCCGCGAGCGCGGCCCGGTCCGACGGAACGACCGCGAGAGTCACGAGGTCGAGCGCGGGTGCCGCGGCATTACGCTGCAGCTCGGTCAGCGTCCTGCCGGAGAGCGCATGCACCTCGAGCGCGCGCTGGATCCGCTGACGGTCGTGCGGCGCGATCCGCGCGGCGGCGTCGGGGTCGATCTCGGCAAGCCGCGCATGGAGCGCGGGCCACCCCCGCGCCTCCCCCTCCTCGTCGAGACGCCTGCGCAGCTCGGGATCGGGGCCGGGGAGCGGCGCGAGCCCGCGCCGCAGCGCACGCAGGTACAACAGCGTTCCGCCGACGAGCAGCGGCACCCTTCGACGCGAAGTGATGTCGGCGATCGCCGCAAGCGCATCGCGGAGGAAACGGCCGGCCGAATACGCGTCGGCCGGATCGACGATATCGATCAGATGGTGCGGAACGCGCGCCCGGACCTCGGGGCTCGGCTTCGCCGTGCCGATATCCATGCCGCGGTACACCATCGCGGAATCGACGCTGACGACCTCGAGCGGGATCGACTCGGCGAGGATCAGCGCAAGGTCGGTCTTGCCGCACGCGGTTGGGCCGGTCAAGCAGACCGCCTTCGGCGATGCGTCGGACATCGCTACTGCCCCCGCAGGAACAGCTTATCGAGCTCGGACAGCGAGATTCGCGTCCACGTCGGCCGGCCGTGATTGCACTGGTCGATGCGCTCGGTGCGCTCCATCTCCCGCAGCAGCGCGTTCATCTCGGCGAGGGTCAGGCGCCGATTCGCGTGCACCGCGGAATGGCAGGCCATCGTCGCGAGCAGCTCATCGATACGCGCGTCGATGCGGTCGCAGCCGCCCCCTTCGGCGAGATCGCTCAGCACGTCTCGAAGCAGCGCCGCGATATCGGTGCCGCGGAGCAGCTGCGGGACCGCGTGCACCTGCACGAGCTCGGGTCCGCGCCGCACGACGGCGAGCCCGAGGCGCTCGAGATCCTCGGCGTGCGCCTCGGCGAGATCCGCCTCGCGCGGCGCGAGCGGCACGTCGACCGGCACGAGGAGCGGCTGCGGCCGCAGCCGGTCCTCGGCGAACGAGCGCTTCAGCTGCTCGTAGTGGATGCGCTCGTGCGCGGCGTGCATGTCGACGATGACGAGACCGTCGCGGTTCTCGGCGAGCACGTAGATGCCGGAAAGCTGCGCGAGCGCGAAGCCGAGCGGCGGGATATCGTCGTCCGGCGCCGCCGCGGCCCCGCCGACGTCGGCGTGGCCGGCACCGGTTGCCGCGGGAAGGCCGCCGCCGTCGCCGGCGGGCGCTTCGGCAGCCCGGCCCGCGGCGACGCCTTCGGCGTCGGCCTCTCGTGCGTGCAGCCGATGATAGAGCGCCGCGCGGTGCACGAGGTCGAGACGATCCTGAACCTGCGCGCCGTTGCCGTGCCGGGCCGCGGCCAGCGCGGGCCGGCCTCCGTCGTACGCGCCGCCTCCCGCGCGAATCGACGTCGGCGGCCGCTGCCGCTCGGGCTCGCCGTCGACCGGATGCGCGAGCGCCGCCTCGATCGTCCGAAAGACGAAGTCGTGCACGAGGCGCGAGTCGCGGAACCGGATCTCGAGCTTCGCCGGATGGGCGTTCACGTCGACGCGCCTCGGATCGAGCGTCAGGAACAGCACGAACGCCGGGTGCCTCGACTGATAGAGCACGTCCTGATAGCCGAGCCGCGCGGCATGCCGCAGCAGCTTGTCGCGGACATAGCGGCCATTGACGTACGTGTACTGCATGTCCGGCTGGCTGCGCGAGAACGTCGGCGCCGCGAGCCAGCCGCGAAGCGTCATCCCTTCGATCGAGCGCTCGAAATAGCGCGCGCTCGCGATGAACTCGGCGCCGCAGAGCTCGGCGACGCGAGCCTCCTGCTCGGCCCGATCGGCGGCCGCGGTCAGCGCGAGCACCGGCTTGCGATCGCGGCGCAGACGAAACTCGACGTCGAAGCGGGACAACGCGAGGCTGCGCACGACCGCATCGACGTGCGCCGCCTCGGTCCGCTCGGTGCGCACGAACTTGCGCCGCGCCGGCACGTTGTAGAAGAGATCGCGCACCTCGACGGTCGTGCCGAACGGATGAGGCGCGGGCCGGACGTCGCCGAGAACGCCGCCTTCGGCCGCGATGCGAAAGCCCGTCTCCTCGCCCGGGATCCGCGACGTCATGACCAGCCGGGAAACGGACGCGATGCTCGGCAGCGCCTCACCGCGAAACCCCATCGACACGAGCGACTCGAGATCGTCGAGGCACGCGATCTTGCTCGTCGCATGACGCGACAGCGCGAGCGGCAGCTCGGCGGGCGCGATCCCGCAGCCGTCGTCGGCGATGCGGATCAGCCGGCAGCCGCCGCCTTCGATCTCGA
>CAYMAF010000323.1:0-3005 GCA_964388365.1 uncultured Gammaproteobacteria bacterium
GCTCGTCGAGCGCCATCATCGAGCCGTCGTTGTACGTGTCGCGGTCGATCAGGATCCGCGGAGCCCTCGGCGGCGGAATACCCTGATCGACCCAGCGGAAGAGGTGATGGAGCCCGACGGACATATACGCCTGGAGCGGGAACAGGCTGCGCGCGCGCGTGCACGGGTTCGGCAGCAGCCTGACGTTGTCGCGGGAATCGACGTGCCCGATTCCGGCGACCTCGTACATTCTGAACTGGCGGCCCGGCTCGTCGCTGTCCTGACGCCGCGAGATATTGCCCTCGATCTCGTGCATCGTCGGCATCTGGATCATCGGCACGTCGACCTCGGCCGCGGTCGCGGCCGTCGACGTCGGAAAGTAGCCGTCGTAGATCGGTCCCATCTGCGCGGTGCGATAGACGGCGTGCCCCGGAAGATAGTTGAACAGCGTGGCCGAGCTCATCGACGTGCCGGCGAGCACCATCTTGCGGACCGCGCCGCCGAGCGGCCCGTGCTCGCTTTTGATCAGCGCGCCGACCTGCGCGAGGATGTCGTTCGCCTGACCGTCCTCGACGGCGAGGCTCGCGTAGCGTTCGGCATTGAACTCGACGAGCGGCGTCGGCGTCGTCGTGAGGATCTCGACTGCCGCGTGCCCCGAATCCATCGTGTACGCGGCCGTGAACTCGAACGCGTGCGCCGCGCCGCTGTAATGCATCGACTCGGCGAGCACGAGGCCGCTGAACCGGCTCGGATCGCGCGGCATCCGCACGACGAGCCGCGTCGTGTACGGCCGCCCGTCGGCCGTGCCGGAGACGAAATACTCCCGGGCGTCGTAGTCGAAGTCGTCGGGGCCTAGGCCCGGGGCGTGCGACGGCGCGGAGTCGAATATCGGCCCCGGGCCGGTGACCTCGTCGGAAACGGAGGGCAGCGGCACCGCGATCGGCTCGTCGGGCCATCCGTCGAGGCTGCCCGCCGCGGGCCGTGCCGCGCTCCCCGGCGGCTGCGCGAGTGCCGCGGCGGCGGCGAGCGCTGCGACGCAGACCGCCGCGGCGAGCAGCGGGCGTCGGAAGGGCACAGACCGGCTCATCGCATCCTCCCCGTCGAGCGATGCTCCGACGATACTCGAAAAGTCGGACGACGCAACAGGGGACGCGTCGCGCGTAAGCAGCATCCCGCCGCGGTCTCGCGGCGAAGAGGGGCTAGCGGCTTCGGTCAGATCCGTCCGGCGTCGAGGAGCTTCGCGAGCAGGAATCCCGCGCAGAACGCCGTCGCGAGGCTGACGATCGGACGGTCCTCGATCTGCCGCTCGATGCGCCGCTCGGCGCGGCGGGCCTGCTTGCGCGCCCGCTTGCGGTAACGCCCCAGCGTGTCGAGCGCTTGCTGGCCTTTCTCGGTGCCGAGATCGCGCATCGCGCGCGTCAACGTCTTCAGGTCTTTGCGCATGTTGTCGAGCTCGCCGCGCAGGCGATCCACGTCTCCGATCACATCGATGGCCATCATTCGTCCTCCGTCCCGGCCGTCGGCGCGAGATCGTCGAAGCCGGCGATTTCGATTCTGACGCCGGTCCCGAGCGGAGCGGAATCCGTATGGTCCCCGGCGAGGCGCAAACGCCGTCGCGTTCCCGCCGCGCGCGGGCGGCGCTAGCGCGGCGTCTCGAGCGCGGCGAGGAAGACGGCGAGCGCCTCGTCGAGCGATCGCGACGCGGGCACGGTGAGCCGCGTCTCGGCCGCGAGCGGCGTGCGCGCGAGCGCGGTGTAGATCCACTCGGCGCCGCGATGGAACTCGGGCGTGATGCCCGCTGTGGCGAACGTCGCAGCGATTTCGCGCATCTCCGGCGCGTACCGCGTCGCGGTCGCGGCGAGGAATGGGATGCGCCGTGCGGTCCGGGCCGATGCCTCTGGCTGGCTCGATGCGATCTCGTCGACGAGCTCGCGACGCACGCCGAGCCGCTCGGACGCGAGCAGCACCGCCGTGAGCAGCGCGTCGAAGCCCTTGTTCAGCGCCGCATAGCACATCTTCATCGCCGACGCGCGGCCGACCTCGGGCCCGAGGTCGATCATCGCGAGGCGGGGCGCGGCGACGGCGAGCAGCGCGTCTCTGCCGGGACCTGCGACGTAGAACCGCGTCGGCGGGCGATCCTCGCGCGGCGCAGGGCCGACGATGCCGACGTCGGCGAACGGTGCGCCGATCGCGGCGAACGGCTTCGCGATCTCGACGACGGTCGCGGGCGCGACCGCGTTGCAGTCGGCGAAGAGCGGCCGTGCTCCGGTCTCGCTGCACGCGGCGGCGATCTTCTCGCCGAACTCGGCGGCGGCGGCCGGCGGCAGGATCGACAGCACGATCCCGGCGGTTTCGACGACCGCATGCAGCGATCCGAGATCCTCGATGCCGACCCGCGCGGCGAGCGTGCGGCTTTGCGCGCTGCGTCCGGTCAGATCGGCGACGACGCGGTAACCGGCCTCGACGAGCGCCGCGCCGACGGCGCTGCCCATCTCCCCGGCGGCGGCGATCGCGATGGTTCGGCTCATGACGGCTCTCGACGAAACGGGAGGATGCGCGCCGATTGTAAGCGAACCGTGCGGCGGAGCGTTGGCACGATACCTGCTGCGGCCGAAGCGTGAGCCTTCGACGTTCCCGGCCGCGGCGGGCGTGAGCGGCAGAGCGGAAGAGCGCGTCCTGCTGACGCTTGCCGCGAAGGCATGGGCTTTTCGCGGCCGCGTGGTCGCTGCGCTCGTGCTGCTCGTGGTCGCGAAGATCGCCGCGGTCGCGGTTCCGATCCTGCTGAAGCGGATCGTCGACGCGCTGAGCCGCCCGGAGACGCTGGCCGCGCTGCCGGTCGCGCTTCTCGTCGGCTACGCGGTCGTCCGCTTCTCGACGACGCTTTTCGGCGAGTTTCGCGACCTCGTCTTCATCCGCGTCTCGCAGACGACGGTCGCGGATTACACGCTGCGCGTGTTCCGCCATCTGCACTCGCTCGGCGCGCGCTTTCACGCGAACCGGTCGACCGGCGCGCTGACGCGCGACGT
>CAYMAF010000324.1:0-3004 GCA_964388365.1 uncultured Gammaproteobacteria bacterium
TGATGGAGGAGCACTTCACGAGCGACGACGCCGAGGTGATCCTGCGGCTCGACACGTCGGGCATGACCGAGGAGCAGCTCGCGCAGCGCGGCGACGGCGATTTCCCGATCGTCTGGGCGAAGTACTACGGCAAGGGCCGGGTCTTCAATCAAACGATCGGCCATCTCGAGGAGGTCTGGGACGATCCGCAGTTCCGCGAGCTGATGACCGAGGCCATCAAGTGGGCGCTGGGCATCACCGAGTACGAGCTGACCTATCCGGACGCCGAGGAAGATGCGAGCAAATAACGAGAACGGCGTCTCGACCCTGACGAGGAGAAGCGTGCTGCAGGCGTTCGCGGCTGCGCCGGCCGTCGCCGCGCTCGGCAGCGCGATGGCACAGCACAAGACGGCGAACGGCCCGACCCTCGCGCTCGTCTCGCGGCACATCCAGTGGACCGACTGGCGCACGGGGCTCGACGTCGCGCGCGAGGCCGGTTATCCGGGCATCGTGTGGACGGTTCGGCCCGGCGCGCACGTCGAGCCCGAGAACGTCGCCCGGGATCTGCCCGAGATCGTCCAAGCGACGCGCGCGGCCGGCCTCGACGTGCCGATGGTCATCACCGCGATCGGCAACGTTCGTGCGCCGCATGCCGAGCGGATCCTCGAGACGTTCGCCGAGCTCGGCATCGTGCGCTACCGCGCGAACGCGCCGCGTTACGACTACGAGCGCGATTTCGCGTCGCAATACGACGAGATGCGTCGCGATCTCGAAGCGCTCGCGGCGCTCAACGCGAAATACGGCACGACGGCGTGCTTCCACACGCATTCGGCCGCGGGCGGCGTCGGCGGCGGCGGTTGGGACCTGTGGATGCTGATGAAGGATCTCGATCCGCGTCATATCGGGATCAACTTCGACATCGGCCACGTCACCGCGCGCAACGGCAACGGCTGGCGGGACATTGCGCACGCGGCGCGCACGCACATCCAGTCGCTGTCGGTGAAGGACGTGGTCGCGTGGCAAAGAAACCCGGCCGCGCGTCCGGGGGACTGGCCGTGGCGCGCGGAATTCGTGCCGCCGGGCGAGGGGATGGTCGATTTCGACCGGTTCTTCTCGTTCTTCCGCGCGACCGGCTTCGCCGGTCCGGTCGAGGTCTACCACGAGTACAAGGCGCCGATCCCGGGCTCGGACGACGTGTTCGATATGCTCGGCACGAACTACGGCCGCTGGACGCTCGAGGTTCCGCGCGACTACTTCGTCTCGCTGCTGAAGCGGGACGTCGACTTCTACAAGGCCGCGATGCGCAAAGCGGGATTCGCCGTCGCCTGAAGTCGCCGGCGGGCGTCCGCTCGCCCCTTAGCGTCGATCGCGCCTGGCGCGACGCCGAGAGTCGTGTACGCTTACGAAGCGGCGCGGCTTTCGGCGTTCGTGTCATAGGCGCCTCGCGCCGTGCTGGGAGGATTCGTATGATCTATTCCGGAAGCTGCCATTGCGGCAACGTCGCGTTCGAGGTCGAAGGGGAGATCGAGCAGGTCATCGACTGCAACTGCTCGCACTGCCGCCGTAAGGGCTATCTTCTTTGGTTCGTCCCGCGCGAGAACGTGCGGTTCAAGCGCGGCGAGAACGAGCTCGCGACGTACACGTTCAACAAGCACGTCATCCAGCATCGGTTCTGCCCGACCTGCGGCACGGCACCGCTCGCGTTCGGCGAGCGTCCGCCGGGGACCCCGCTCGCGGCGGTGAACGTCCGTTGCCTCGAGGACGTCGACCTCGGCGCGCTGAAGACGGTCCAGGTCGACGGTCGTTCGCGCTGAAAGCCGCGATCGACGCTACGCGCCGAACAGGTTTCGCCGCAACGCCGCGTTTCGATCGGCGGCGAACTGCTGCGAGATGCGGCCCTGCGACGCGAAGACGTCGAACGCGTGGAACGCGCCCGGGTAGACGCGCAGCTCGCAGGCGACGTTCGCGTCGATCAGCTTTCTCGCGTAGTCGATGTTCTCGTCGAGGAAAGGGTCGAGCGTGCCGACCGCGATGTAGGCGGGCGGGAGCCCCGTGAGATCCGTCGCGCGCGCGGGCGCGGCGAGCGTCGGAACGCCGTCGCGGCCCGGCGGATGTCCGAGATACGCGGTCCACGCGTCGATCGAGTTCTGCCGGCTCCAGAAATAGGTTTCCGGATGATCGTCGCTCGCGGGAAGCGCGGTGCGATCGTCGAGCGACGGATAGATCAAGAGCTGGTACGCGATACGCGGACCGCCGCGCTGCCGTGCGAGGAGCGCGAGAGAGGCGGCGAGGTTGCCGCCCGCGCTCGCGCCGCCGACCGCGATGCGCGCGGGATCGACGCCGAGCGCGCGGCTCTCGTCGGCGAGCCATGCGAGCGCGGCATAGCAATCGTGGAGCGCTGCCGGGAAACGGTGCTCGGGCGAGAGACGATAATCGACCGATACGATGACGCAGCCGATCTCCTTCGCGAGCGCCGCGAGCGCGAGATCGTCCATCTCGAGGTCGCCGAGCATCCAGCCGCCCGCGTGCATCCACAGGAGCGCGGGCACGGCTCGGCCGGCGGCCGCAGACGGACGGTAGACGCGAACGGGCACGTCGGGCTGGCCGTCGCGTCCGGGAACCTTGCGGTCCTCGGTGTCGACGCCGCCGATCGGCGGCACCTGCGCTTTCACCGCCGCGATCATGCCCTTCACCATCTCGCGCGTCGCCTGGAGATTGCCGAGGTCGAATCCGCCGCCGATCGCGGCGAGGAACCCTTCGAGCGGCTCGCGGAGCTCGGGATCGAGCATGGTCTTCGGCTGAGTCGTCATCGGCATCTCCCCCCTGGCCCTTGCGACCTGGCCGATCATGACGCGTCGTCGGCGGGGCTGACAAGCGCGTGCGCGCGCAGGACCTCGAGAAATCGGTCGCCGTAGCGCTCGAGCTTCGTGCGGCCGACGCCCGGCAGGCCGAGCAGCGCCTCGGGCGACGTCGGCCGGTCGGCCGCCATCGCTTTCAGCGTGGCGTCGTGGAAGATCACGTACGG
>CAYMAF010000325.1:0-2988 GCA_964388365.1 uncultured Gammaproteobacteria bacterium
CGCGGCGAAGGACGCGGTCTTCAGCGTCAACGGTCTCGAGCTCACGTCGCCGACGAACACGATCGAAGACGTGATCGACGGGCTCACGCTGACGCTGAAGCAGGTCGGCGAGGATTCGATCGCGATTCGCGTCGAGCAGGATCGCGAGGGCGTGCGCAAGGCTCTCGACGAGGTCGTCTCGAAATACAACGCGCTCGTCACGCAGATACGCGATCTCGGCCGCGCGGGCACGGACGGCGCACAGCGCGGGCCGCTCGTCGGCGATTCGACGCTGCGCGCGCTCGAGTCGAGCCTCGCCGGCGTCTTCAGCGCATCGCACGGCGAGCCGGGAAGCGGCTTCGAGCGGTTGCTCGACCTCGGCTTTTCCACCGACGTCCAGGGCAAGGTGTCGCTCGACGGCGCGAAGCTGGACGAAGCGCTCGCGACGGACCCGGCGAGCGTCGAATCGCTCGTCGCGGCGTTCGCGGAGAGCTTCGCCGGGGCGCTCGAAGTCTTCACCGAGAGCGACGGCCTGATCAAGGCGCGCACCGACGGGCTCGACGCGGAGCTCAAGAGGCTGCGCAACGACCGCGATGCGCTCGACCGGCGCATGGAGCAGCTCGAGGCGCGGCTCCGCGCGCAGTTCACGGCGCTCGATTCGCTGCTCGCGCAGTTTCAGAGCACGAGCAATTATCTCGCGTCGCAGCTCGCCGGGTTGTCGAACCTGCGGCTGTAGTGAGCCGCCCGGAACGAGGGCGACGAGGAGCGAAACAAGCACGAATGTACACGGAGACGACGATGAGCCCCTACCGCGAGCATAGCGCGATGCGGCACTACCACGAGGTGGGCGTCGAGGCGCAGGTTACCGACGCGACGCCGCATCGGCTCGTGCAGATGCTGCTCGACGGCGCCGTGGCGCGGCTCGCCGCCGCGAAGGGCGCGATGGCCGCGGGCGAGACCGCGCGCAAAGCCGAGCTGATCGGTCGAGTGATTAATATCGTCGTCAACTTGCGCGCCGCGCTCGACCCGGACGCGGGCGGCGAGCTCGCGGCGAATCTCGATGCGCTTTACGAGTACATGGAGCGCCGCCTCCTCGAGGCGAATTTGCGCAACGAGCCTGCGCTGCTCGACGAGGTGTCGGGCTTGCTCCGAGAGCTGCAGAGCGGCTGGCGTGCGATCGCGGAGACCGTCGATGCGGCTTCCGCAGGCACCGCAGTCGAGCGCTGACCGAGGCGCGGTGCGACGAGGAACGGAAATCATGTCAGCCGAAACCGCGAACGCCTACACCGACTGCGCGTTGCCTCCGCGCATCGAAGCGCTGGTCGCCCGGACCGAAGCGGCTGCCGCAGCGCTCGGCTCCGCGGCCGAGCGGCGCGAGTGGGCGGCCGCCGGTGCTCACGATGCGGAGCTCGCGCAAGCGGTCGCGGCGCTCGGCGCCGCGCTCGCCCGTGCGGAGCCGCACGTCCTCCGCACGGTCGCCGCACGGCTCGGGCCCGTCCAGACGATGCACGGCGCCGCGTTGGAGTCGCTTCGGCGTGCGCACGGAGGCTTACGCGCCGAGCTGACCGCGCTCGCCGCGCGACGACGGGTCGCGGCGAGTTATCTCGCCGCTCAGGACGGGGACACGCGGCGATGATCGACTCGACGAGCGGTGCGCCGACCGCGGCCGAGGTCGCGGTCCTCGGCCGTCAAGTGTTCTGCGACGACGAGCTGGGTCTTGCGTGGTCCGTGGTCGAGAGCCTCCCTGTCGCGCCCGTTCTCGCGCGCGTGAATGGACGCAACGAGGTCGTGCTCCGGACGCTGTCGCTCGTCGAGGAGCACGACGAGACGCAGGCCGAGAACGCCGAACGGGCCGAGCTCCATCGGCTCGAGGCGAAGCTGAACCTCGCGCTCGAGCTGCTCGCGGAGCTCGTGATGCAGCGTGCCTCGCCTCTTCCTCCGCGGCCGCTGCGTTTCAACAGCCACGGGCTCTGCTGGGTCGCGGAAGACGCGTTCGAGCTCGATGCGCTGCTCCGCGTCGAGTGCTACGTGCTACCCGCGTGGCCGGTGCCGCTCGAGCTCTATGTCCGCGTCAGAAGCATCGAGCCGTCGGACGGCCGCGTTCGCGTCTGTGCATCCATCGAAGGCTTGAGCGAGGGCGCGGCGACCTGGCTCGACAAGCTCGTTTTTCGCCGTCACCGCCGCGCGATCGCGCAACGCCGCACACGCGGCTAAACGACGCACACACTAAGCTCGCGCTCCGCCCGGTACGTCCGTCTGCGTTCTTCGTACGTCCGTCTGCGTTCTTCAGCACGCAGGGGCGGCTACTCTTCGAAGTGCGCGGTTTGTCGTTAGAGCAAACTTTCGAGTACAGTGTCGCGCCACTGTGAACCAGGCGCGGGCCGCCGTGGTGCATTGCGCGTATGGTCCGCAGTGCACGGCCGATCGAGGCGACGCCGGGGGGCAGTCGCCCGGGCCGCGCGAAGCGCTCACTGAGACGACAAAAAAGAACGCGGCATTTCGCTTGATGGAAACGACGACGGTTCAGCTGCTGTCCCGGATCGCGGGCAGCGGGACGACGCTGTTGATCGCGGCGCCGTCCGCGGAATCGGCGCACGGCATCGCTCGGCAGTTCGAGTTTTTCGGCGTCGAGCCGATCATCGCTGAGCGGAACCAGATTGCACGAACGCTCGAGCGGATCGAACCGCCGCTCGGTCTGCTCGCCGTGGCCGGGTCGGAATCGGAGGCCGAGCCCGTGCATCGCGAGGTCCTGGAGGTGGTGCTCGCGCGCCCGGAGCTGCCGTTGCTCGTGTACGAGGAATCCGCCGCGGAGGCGTGCCTGTATCCGACGGATCGTGTCTTCAAGCGCTTGCAGCCGCCGGTCAGCTACTCGGCGCTGATCAAGCTCGTCCGAGACCTCCGGATGATCCACGCTCAAGGGGGGCTCAAGATCGAGGACTCGCCCGTTCGGTTCCGCTCGCTGGTCGGCCGTAGCGCGGCGATGCAGGCCGTGCGGGAGATGATCCTGCG
>CAYMAF010000326.1:0-2988 GCA_964388365.1 uncultured Gammaproteobacteria bacterium
GTCTCGTGGGCCGCAAATGCGGTATGACCCGCATTTTCACGGAGTCCGGCGAATCGGTCCCGGTCACCGTGATCGAAGCTCTTCCGAATAGGGTCACGATGCTGAAGACGCCTGACCGCGACGGCTATCGCGCCGTGCAGGTCACCGTCGGGCGTGCCCGTGCGAACCGGCTGACGAAGCCCGAGGCGGGGCATTTCGCCGCAGCCAAGGTCGAGCCGGGCGAAGGCCTGTGGGAGTTCCGCCTCGACGAAGGCGAAGGCGAGGATCTCGCTGCCGGCGCCGAGATCAAGGTGGACCTGTTCGCCCCGGGCCAGCTCGTCGACGTCACCGGGACGTCGAAGGGCAAGGGCTATGCCGGCACGGTCAAGCGGCACAATTTCCGCACGCAAGATGCGTCCCACGGCAACTCGATCTCTCACCGCGCGCCGGGCGCGATCGGTCAGAACCAGGCGCCCGGGCGCGTGTTCAAGGGTAAGAAGATGTCCGGCCACCTCGGCGACGTCCGCACGACCTTGTCGAACCTCGAGGTCGTTCGTGTCGACGCCGAGCGCAATCTGCTGCTCGTCAAGGGCGCGGTGCCGGGCGCGGCTTCTGGCCGCGTGCTGATCAAGCCGGCGGTCAAGGCCGGGAAACCGCGAGACGGGAAATGAAGGTCAAGCTACACGGTAGCGGGGAGTCGGTGGAGCTCGCCGACGCTTCGTTCGCGGCGCCGTTCAACGAGCCGCTCGTTCATCAGGTCGTCGTGGCCTACCTGGCCGGTGCGCGCGCCGGCACCAAGGCGCAGAAGACGCGCGCCGAGGTGCGGGGCGGCGGCACGAAGCCGTGGCGCCAGAAGGGCACGGGGCGTGCTCGTCACGGCTCGACGCGAAGCCCGATCTGGGTGGGCGGCGGCCGGGCCTTTGCCGCGCGGCCGCGCAATTTCGAGCAGAAGGTCAATCGCAAGATGTATCGCGGCGCGCTTCGCTCGATCCTGTCCGAGCTCGTCCGTCAGGAGAGGCTCGTGCTGACCGAGGCCTTCGCCGTCGCCGCGCCGAAGACCAAGGAAGTCGTCGCGAAGCTCGCCGAGGTCGGTCTGACGAAGGGGCTGATCGTCGTCGAGGGATTCGATATGAATCTGTGGCTTGCGGTCCGCAACTTGCCGAACGTCGACGTCGTCGACGCGAGCTCGGTCGATCCGGTCAGCCTCGTCGCCGCCGAGCGGGTCGTGATGACCGTGCCGGCTGCGAAGATTCTCGAAGGACGAACGGCATGAGCACGCTACAGGTTCAGGAGCGGCTGACGCAGATCATCGTCGGTCCCCATGTCTCGGAGAAGACGACGACGGCGGCCGATCGCAACCGGCAAGTCGTCTTCAAGGTGCGTTCCGACGCGACGAAGGCCGAGGTGAAGCGGGCCGTGGAGTTTCTTTTCGAGGTCAAGGTCGATCGCGTGCAGGTCACGCGCGTCCGGGGCAAGGTCAAGCGCTTCGGGCTGAGCCGAGGCCGGCGGTCCGACTGGAAGAAGGCCTACGTGCGCCTCGCGCCGGGCCACGATCTCGATTTCATCAGCGCCGAGTAGGCTCGCGGAGGGAACCAAGTGGCGCTACGTAAGCTCAAACCGACTTCCGCCGGGCAGCGGTTCGCGGTGCGCGTCGTCAACGACGCGCTGCACAAAGGGGATCCGTACGAGCCCCTCGTCGTGCCGTTGCCGAGGTCCGGCGGCCGGAACAATCAGGGGCGTGTGACGACCCGCCATCGAGGCGGCGGCCACAAGCGTCACTATCGGATCGTCGATTTCCGGCGCGACAAGGATGGCATTCCGGGGCGTGTCGAGCGGCTCGAGTACGATCCGAATCGCAGCGCGCACCTCGCGCTCGTGCTCTATCAGGACGGTGAGCGCCGCTACATCCTCGCTCCGAAGCGCGTCGAGGTCGGCGACCCGATCCAGTCCGGCAGCGACGCGCCGATCAAGCCCGGCAACGCGATGCCGCTGAAGAATATTCCGGTCGGCACACAGGTGCATTGCGTCGAGCTCAAGCCCGGTAAGGGCGCGCAGCTCGCGAGAAGCGCTGGCGCGTCGGTGCAGATCGTCGCTCGCGAAGGTTCCTACGTGACGCTGCGCTTGCGCTCGGGCGAGATGCGCAAGGTGCACGTGAGCTGCCGCGCGACGATCGGCGAGGTCGGCAACGACGAGCACAGCCTGCGCAAGCTCGGCAAGGCCGGCGCGAAGCGCTGGCGGGGCGTGCGTCCGACGGTGCGCGGCGTCGCGATGAACCCGGTCGACCATCCGCACGGCGGCGGCGAGGGGCGTACGTCCGGAGGCCGCCACCCGGTCACGCCGTGGGGCGTGCCGACCAAGGGGCACAAGACTCGGCATAACAAGCGAACCGAGTCGATGATCGTTCGCGATCGCCGGGTGAAGTAAGGGTATAGAGCAAGCGGCGCCGCCGAGCGGCGGGGCCGGAACGGAAACCGAGACGAGTCATGCCACGTTCGATCAAGAAAGGGCCGTTCGTCGACCTGCATCTGCTGAAGAAGGTCGAGAAGGCCGTAGCGAGCAACGACCGGCGGCCGATCAAGACCTGGTCGCGCCGTTCGATGATCATCCCCGACATGGTCGGGCTGACGATCGCCGTGCATAACGGCCGGCAGCACGTGCCGGTGCTGATCTCGGAGAATATGGTCGGCCACAAGCTCGGCGAGTTTGCGGTGACGCGGACGTTCAAGGGGCACTCCGGGGATCGGAAGTCCCGGTAGCGATAGCAGGGATGTTTCGGCTTCGCGCTCATAGGCCGCTTTTGGGGACCGCTGCAACTACGTCCCTGTACGCTCGCCCGCGCACGTCGATGCGCGCGAGCGTTGCCGAAAGCGGCACGTGAGCACGAGACCGGCACATCGAGGAAAGTTTCAGGGTTGGAGCTAGGACCGATGCAGGTTGCGGCGACGCTGCGATATGCGCGCATTTCTCCTCAGAAGTGCCGCCTGGTCGCGGATCAGATCAGAGGCAAGC
>CAYMAF010000327.1:0-2981 GCA_964388365.1 uncultured Gammaproteobacteria bacterium
CCGCGACGATCTCGTCGCGGCGGGCGAGGATTTCCGGCTCCGGGCAAGGCAGGCTAATCATGGTCGGCGACATTAAACACCACGCCGGCCGACCGGGCGAGCGCCGGATCGGACGCGACGAACGCTTCGAGGCTCGACGTCACGATCCTCGGCTCGCCGGCACCCTCGTCGCGCTCTGCGGACGCTCGCAAGACCGGCGGCGCGATCTCGATGCGCTCCGCGGCGACCCCGTGCCGCTCGAGCGCGGCAGCAATCGACCGAGCCCGGTATCTAGCGAGACGCTCGAGCGCATTCCGCGGGATCGCCTCGCTTTCGACGAGCGCGTCGAAGAGCGCGCGATAGTACTCGCTCCGCTCCGTCTCGACGACCGCCCCGTCCTCGTCGCGCATGAAATACGAGGCGATCGTCTCGCGCCGCTCGGCGCCGAGGCGCTCGCCAGCGAACTCGTCGAGCACGTCGCGGTGCCGCGGCGAGTCGAAATCGACCGGGCGCGGCCGTGCGATCGCGTCCGCGCCCGCGGTCGCAAGCGTCACGTGCAGCTCGATCTGCGCGGCCGCGAGCGCGGCGCGATCGAGGCCGTGCTCCGCCGTGCCGTGCACGCGTACGCCGATCCTCGGCCGCGCGAGCAGCCCGGCGGCAAGCCGCGCGAGCATGTCCGCTCCTTCGGGATCGGGCTCGGCTTCGCCGGCGGGGAACGGCACGACGTCGAGCGCCTCGTCGGACGCGCCGCTCGCGGCCGCGAGCGCGTCGAACGGGCGCTCGCCGAGCGCCGCAAGACGATCGACGAGCGCGTCCGCGAGCGCCGCGGACACGCTTCCGCGCGACTCGAAGTGCACCGTCGTCGCAGCCTCGCCGTCGGCATCCTCGAGCAGCGCGAGCCCGAACGCGATCGGATCGTCGTCTCCGCCGTCGTCGCCGTCGGCGCTCGTGCCGAGCTCGATATGCCGGCCGCGCACCGCCGCCGTTCCGGTGACGTGCACGCCCCGTCGCCGGAACTCGAGATCGGCGTCGACGGCGCCGCGCGCGATCGTCCGGCCCGCGAGACGCTCCGCGTGCGGCGCGAGCAGCACGGCTGGCACGTCGCGGAGCTGGAGCTCGACGTCGTGATCCCGATCACCGACCGACGCGGCGCGAAGCGACAACGACGGGCTGCCGCCGTCCGGGCTCTGCACGGCGACGTCGGCCGCGATCGTGCCCTCGACGCGTGCGAGCATACGTTCGACGCCTGCGGGATCGGGCGCGCCCGCAGCCTCGTGAGCGACCCGCTTCAGATCGATGTCGAAGGCCGTCACGTCGATCCGGTCCGCATCGAGCCGCTCGCCGCCGTCGCCGCCGCGAAGCGAGGCGCGCTCGAGCGCGATGCGGCCGGAGGCCGTGAAGCGATCGCTCGACAGCCGCAGGCTGCCGGCCGCGTCGAGTCTCGCCGCGACGACGGCTTCGTCCGCGAAGAGCCGTGCGTCGCGAACGACGACGTCGACGTCGCGCAGCGCAGCGGCGCGATCCGTGCCGCGCCAATCGACGAGCGCCGAGCCCGTCAGCGTGCCGGCGGCCGCGGCGGCGTCTCGGAGGACCCACTCGCCGACCGTGCCGGTATCGACGCTGCGGACCTCGACGCGCGCCGATACCTCATGCCGGCCGACGTGCGCGTGCCCTTCGGCGCGGATCCGTCCGCCGGCCGCATCGCCGATCACGAGCTCGAACACGGCCGGCGCCTCGGCCTCGGCATCGATCCCTTCGGCGACGAGCGCGATAGCGCCGAGCCGGCCGGCCGCGCCGCCCTGCCCGCCCGGCCAATCGACGGACGCGTCGTCGATCTCGAGCCGCTCGATACGATAACGGCGTGTGCCGGCCCACGCGCCGGCGACGTGCGCCAGCGTTTCGCGCGGCACCGCGAGCACGGCGTGCGGGCGCTCGACGCGCACGGCATCGAGCACGACGCGCGGACCGAGCAGCGTTGCGGCGCCGAGGTCGACGACGACGCGATCGGCCGAGACGGTCGCGTGCCCCGCGGCCGCAACGAACCCGTCGAGCGTCACGGTCAACGTGAAAGGATCGATGCCGATGCGCTCGGCTCGCGCGACGCGGCCCGGGGCACCGTGCGCCCAGCGATCGAGCGCGGTCGAGACGACATACGGCGCGACGCCCCATGCCCCGAGGACGAATGCGATCGCCAGGATCGCGGCCGCGGCCGCGCTCCGGCGAGCGGCGCGGCTCCGAACGACGCGCCTGCCGATCCGCCGCGCACGCAGTGCGAGCCGGCGGCCGGTGCGCTTGATGGAGCGCGGTGCGTTCATCGCTCGGTCGATCATACCCTCAAGCGACACCGGCTTTGCGTAGATTCCGGTAAAGGTATAAGGTGGAACGCAATGATGCCGATCGAATTCCGAGCCAGCGAGCACGTTTCTCGGGTCTCGGGGTTCCGCGTTCGGCGCATTCGGCTTTCGGGATTCGGAGTCACCGCATGAGCCGTCCAATCGTCGCCGCGGCCGTCGTCGCGGGCGCGGTCGTGCTGATCGCCGCGCTCTACTTCCTGTTCGCGCCGTCGCCGACGGCGCCGCCCGGCGAAGGCGCCGCGCCGCCGGCCGAGCGCGGCGATGCGGCGCGCGAGACGATCGCAAGGCTCACGGAGGCCGGGACCGGCGGCCAAGTCGACTATGACGCCGCGTTCGAGGAGGCTGAGACGCACCGCCGCGAAGGCCGCCTCGCCGACGCGCAGCTCCTCTACTTCTTCGCGGCCCGCAACGGCCACGCGCGAGCGGCCTTCGAGCTCGGCACGATGAACGACCCTCTGCACCACGACCCGTCGACGAGCCTGCTCGCCGAGCCGGACGCGTTTCAAGCGTTCCGCTGGTACTCGCAGGCGCTCGACGGCGGCGTGCGCGAGGCGGCCGGCCGGCTCGACGCGCTGAAGCGCTGGGCCGACGAGCAGGCGGCGGGCGGCAACGCGGAAGCCGAGCGCCTGCTGCTGCAATGGGAATGAG
>CAYMAF010000328.1:0-2966 GCA_964388365.1 uncultured Gammaproteobacteria bacterium
CGTTCGACAAGCAGGTCGAGATCCGGCGGTGACCGCTCGCGCCCGTTGGGCCGAGTCGTATCTGCACCATCACTTCGAAGATCCGGGGCTGCTCAAGCTCGCGCTGACGCACCGCAGCGCGTCGAAACGCAACAACGAGCGGCTCGAGTTCCTGGGAGACGCTTTTCTGAACTTCATCGTCGCTCGCCGGCTCTATGACCTGCGGCCCGATGCGAGCGAGGGCGACTTGAGCCGCGCCCGTGCCGCGCTCGTGAATCAGGCGACGCTCGCGGAGATTGGCCGCGAGATCGGCATCGACCGCCAGCTCGTGCTCGGCAAAGGCGAGCTGCGCTCGGGCGGCGCGCACCGTGCGGCCGTGCTCGCCGACGCGCTCGAGGCCGTGATCGGCGCCGTGCTGCTCGACGGCGGCGATGCGGCCGCCGAGCGGCTCGTCGATCGGCTGTTCGCCGAGCGGCTCGAGCGCCTGCCGGCGTCGGCCGATCTCAAGGATCCGAAGACGCGTTTGCAGGAATGGCTGCAGGGCCGCGGTCTGCCGCTCCCCGCGTACTCGGTCTCGGTCGTCGAGGGCCGCGATCACGAGCAAGTCTTCACGGTGCTCTGCCGGGTCCGGGACAGCGATCTAGAGTCGGTCGGGCGCGGCCGCAGCCGACGGCTCGCCGAGCAGGACGCCGCGGCTGCGATGCTCGCGGAGCTTGCCGGTGACCGAGCGTGAGAACGGCGGCGAGAGCCGCTCCGGATATGTGGCGATCGTCGGCCGGCCGAACGTCGGCAAATCGACGCTGCTGAACGCGCTGATCGGCGAGAAGATCAGCATCGTCAGCCCGAAGCCGCATACGACGCGGCATCGGATCCTCGGCGTGCTGAACCGCGGCGGCGATCAGGCCGTTTTCGTCGATACGCCGGGACACGCCGTGCGGACGAAGCGGGCGATGCACCGGCTGATGGCGCGCGCGATCCATCAGGCGATCGAGGATTGCGATCTGATCCTGCTCGTCGTCGATGCCCGCGGGCTGTCCGACGAGGACCGCTCGGTCATCGAGATGCTTCGGCCGCGGCTGGATCGGACGATCCTCGTGCTGAATAAGGTCGATCTCGTCAAGCCGCGCTCGCGGCTGCTGCCGATGCTCGAGCGGCTCGCCGCGGCGCACGACTTCGCCGCGTACGTGCCGATCTCCGCGCGGCGCGGCGACAATCTCGATGCGCTGCTCAGCGAGCTGTTCGCACGGCTGCCGGAAGGGCCGCCGCTGTTTCCGCCGGAGATGAAGACGGACCGGGGGATGGCTTTCCGCGCCGCGGAGATCGTCCGCGAGAAGCTGATGCATCTCGTGCATCAAGAGGTGCCGTACGGGCTCACGGTCGAGGTCGAGCATCTGTCGCAGACCGAGGACGGCCGGTGGCTCGTGCACGCGTTGATCTGGCTCGAGCGCGAAAGCCACAAGCCGATCGTCATCGGCAAGGAGGGCACGGTGCTGAAGCAGGCCGGCCGCGAGGCTCGGGTCGAGCTGAACGAGCTGCTCGGCGGACGAGTGCACCTCGAGCTGTGGGTCAAGGTCAGGGAGCACTGGTCCGATAGCGAGCGGGAGCTGAAGCGGCTCGGCTTCGACGTCTGATCATGAGCGAGCGCGAGACGGTTCATCTCGAGCGCGGCTTCGTGCTTCATCAGCGTCCGTATCGGAACACGAGCCAGCTCGTCGAGGCGCTGACGGCGAAGCACGGGCGGGTCGGTCTCGTCGCGCGCGGCTCACGGGCGAAGGGGCGCCGCGCGCTGCTCCAGCCGTTCGTGCCGCTGCGGCTGTCGTGGACGCGCCGAGGCGAGCTCGGGAATCTGACGCACGTCGAGGCCGACGGCCCCGCGGCGCCGCTCGCGTCGCAGCGGCTGCTTGCCGCGTACTACGTCAACGAGCTGCTGCTGCGGCTGCTCGCGCGCGGCGATCCCAACGAGGCCGTGTATTCCTGCTATAGTGACTGCCTTTTCAGCCTCTCCGCCGCGCCGAGCGTGTCGCGCGCGCTGCGTCTTTTCGAGCTGCGGCTGCTGCGCGCACTCGGCTACGGTCTCGAGCTCGACCGGGAGATCGACAGCGGCGAGCCGCTCGAGCCCGACGGCCGCTACCTCTACGATCCCGAGCACGGGCCGCGGCGTGTCGGCGACCGTGTCGCCGAGGAGCAGGCTTACTGGGGACGCGAGCTGCTCGCCCTCGGCGCCGAGAGGCTGGACGACGACGAAAGCCTGAAGGCCGCGCGGCGGCTTCTCGGACGCATCCTCGAGAGTCATCTCGGCGATCGGCCGCTGAAGAGCCGCCGTGTGCTGCAGGACCTCGTCGCGAAAGGATTCTGAGGATCGCACGGGGATGATTTTCGGCATAGGCACGGACATCGTGCAGCTCGAGCGCATCGAGCGCACGTACGCGCGTTTCGGCGACGCTTTTGCGCGGCGCGTGCTGATGGACGAGGAGTACCGGCTGTTCGCGGAAACGAAACGGCCGGAGAGATTCCTCGCGATGCGCTTCGCAGCGAAGGAAGCCGTCGTGAAGGCGATGGGCACGGGCTTCGCGAACGGCATGTGGGTGCGCGACGTCGGCACGGTGCCGGACCGGCTCGGGCAGCCTCAGGTGATCTACTCGCAGCGGGGCCGGGCGATGTGCGAGCGGCTCGGCATCGGCGATGGCTTCCTGACTCTGACCGACGAGGCCGGCCTCGTCCTCGCGGTCGCGGTGTTGCTGCGTAGAACGGGCGCGGGCGGCTGAGACGATCGTGAATATCCTGGTTTTCGACATCGAGACGGTGCCGGACGTCGAGCTCGGAAAGCGCTATTACGGGCTGCCGAATCTCGACGACGCCGACGTCGCGCGGGTCATGTTCTTCAAGCAGAAGCAGGCGCGGCAAACCGACTTTCTGCCGCTGCCGATGCACCGGGTCGTCGCGATCTCGGCCGTGCTGAAGACGCCGAACGACGTGCGCGTCTTCAG
>CAYMAF010000329.1:0-1616 GCA_964388365.1 uncultured Gammaproteobacteria bacterium
CGGACGATGCGCGCGAGCCGCGAGACGTGCCGTTGGAACGGCACCATCCGCGTCTGCATCAAGCCTTCCTGAATCTCGCTCGTGACGCGAGCCTGCTGGCCGAGCAACGTCTCGGCCTCGGTCGTCAAGCCCTGTAACAGCTCGTTGATGCTCGCAACGTCGTTGGCCGTCTCGGCCAGCGCACGAGACAGTTGCTGGATCGTCGAGTAACGGTCGAGCTCGAGCGGATCGAAATCTCCGCCCGCAGTCAGATCGTCCTGATGCCGGTAGAGGATCTGCGCTTCCGTCTCGGCTTCGAGCTTGCGGAGCTGCTCGCGCAGACGCGTGACCGTCTGGGCGAGCTCGCCCAGATGAAAGTCGATCGAGTGCAGCTGCTGGTTGAGCCGCGACTGGAAGATGCTGATCTCGCCGGCGCTCGCGAGCAGCGCGTCGAGCAGGCCCGCGTCGACGCGAGTCGTCTCGGCGCGCTCGGCGCCGCGCGCGTCCGCCGCGACGGGCCGCGGCGCCGGCTGCTCCTCCGTGCCGCTTGCGGCCGGCGGAGGAGCGGCGGGCTCTCCTTCCTGCGCCGGCTCCGCGGCCGCCGCGACCTCCGCGTCGGGCACGGCCGCGGGAGCAGGCGCGTCGAGCGGCGTCGTCGCCTCCTCGGGCGCGAGCGATGCTTCCGGGGTCGGCGCGTCGTCGTGCACCGGCGCTTCGATCGCGAGCGCGATGTCGCCGACGTCGGCACTCGTCTCCGTCCGCTCCTCCGTCTGCCCCGCGACCTCGACGGCCTCGTCGAGCGGCTCGTCCGCGGCCTCGGGCGACTCCGCGACGGGCGGCGCCGCTTGCGGCGCTTCGTCATCGACGACCGGTCCGAATCCGCGCGGCTCGATGACGGTGTCGCCCGGCTCGAGCGGCTCCGAGACGAGCTCCTCGACGGCCGGCAGACGTCCTTCGTCCGCGGCGCCGACCTGCGGCCGACCGGGAGCTTGCGGCCGCGCGGCCTCCGGGGCGCTCGGTGCGGCCGGCGCGGCGCTCCGTGCGGTCTCCGCGGCCGGCGCTTGGCTCGCCGCCGCGCCGCGGTCCGAGCACAACGCTTCGAGCCGAGCCACGAGCTCGTCGGCGCTCGCGACCCGGTGCCCCGCCTCGATGCGATCGCGCATCCGATGGAGCTCGTCGAAGCACTGCTGAACGAGATCGAGCGCCGACGCCGTCGGCTCGATACGCTTCTCGGCCATCGCGGCGAGCAAGGTCTCGAGCGCGTGACTCAAATCGCCCATCGCGCGAATGCCGGCCATCCGTGCACCGCCCTTCAGCGTGTGCACGAGACGCTGCAGCTCGACGACTGCCGACGTCTCGGAGTCTCGGCGCAGCGCATCGAGCGCGATCTCGGCGTTCTCGAGGATCTCGGCCGCCTCCTCGGTGAAGATCGACGCGATCTCGGGATCGAACGCGTCGTCGACGGCCAGCGATTCCGTGGACTTCGGCTGCGGCGGCTCGACGATCGACTCGCCCAGGCGCTCGAGGCGCGCGATCACGTCGCCGTCGGGGCCGAACGGCGCGCCGGCCGCGAGCGCCTGCGTCATGCGCTCGATCTCGCCGGCGACGGCGGCGAGCGTGCTAATGCCTTCGGCGTC
>CAYMAF010000329.1:1626-2958 GCA_964388365.1 uncultured Gammaproteobacteria bacterium
CGAGGCCGCGCCCGGCCTTGAAGGCCCGGCCGAGCTGCTCCGAGAGCGGCGTCGCGAGCGCGACCGCCGGCGCGAATCCCGCCATGCGCGCGCTGCCGAGCAGCGTGTGGCATGCCCGGTAAACGGGCTCGTCGACGAGGAACGGCGGCTCGCCGCGGCTCGACGACTCGATGAAGGCGCGGAGCGTGCCGAGGTGTCCCAGCGTCTCCTTGACGAAGATCTCGGCGAGCACCGGATCCAGCGCGGCGCCGTCGGCCGGCGGCCGCTCGGCGGAGGCCGGGGATGCCGCGGCGGCCGCGCTATCGTCGGGCGCCTGTGCCGCGGGCTCGGGCGCGGGCTCGGCGGGTCGATCGGCCTCGGCCGGTTCCGCCGTCACCGCCGCGGCGTCGGGCTCGCCGGACGCGAAGGCCTCGGCTCGCTTCATCAAGAGCTGCACGTCGGCGGTCGGCGCAATGCCGACCTCGAGCTGCTCGACGAGCTGTGGCAGGACCGATGCCGCCTCGCCGATGAACTCGACCATGGCGGGCGTCGCTCGGAGCGTCTGATTGATGACGCGGTTCAGGAGATTCTCGATGCTCCACGCGAACTCGCCGATGAGCTGCGCGCCGACCATGCGGCCGCTGCCCTTCAGCGTGTGGAACGAGCGCCGCACCGAGATCAGCGCGTCGGAATCCTCGGGCCGCTCGGCCCAGATCGGCAGGTATCGCTGAATGTTCGCGATCTCTTCCTTGGCTTCCTCGATGAAGAGCTCGAGGAGCTCGGGATCGGAACGCTCCTCCTGCGGCGCCATCACCGACGGCGGCGGTTTCGGCGTCTGGCGCCGCGCGGGGGCAGGCTCCGCCGCCTTCGTCTCGGCCGGCTTCACCGCCGGCAGCGACTCGAGCAAGTCGAGGCAGCGGCTCGCGTTGTCGAGCATGTACCACGGATCGCTGCGCCCGCGGCTGATCGTCTCCATGTAGTACTCGACGCTGACGACCGCGTCGGCGAGCCGCTCGAGATACTCCGGCTTCATCGCCTTGCGACCGGGCCCGAGCCGCGTCGCGATCACGTTGCCGATCCGCTCGACGACCTTCACGGCCTTCGTCTTGTTCAGCATCAGGAGGCCGGCGGTGATACCGCGCAGCTGCGGCTTCACCTGCTCGAGCGCGCGGCTGTCGGACGGATTGTCGAGCAGCTCCGTGACGGCTTCCTTGACCTTCGCGAGGTTGACGATGCATTCCCCGACGACCGCCGCCGTCACGTGACGGTACTGCGCCTCCGCCTCGCTCGCGGGCGCGTCGCCGTCCGCGCCCGGCACGACGGCGCGCACGAGCTCGCGGTCGAGCGCGTCCT
>CAYMAF010000330.1:0-2956 GCA_964388365.1 uncultured Gammaproteobacteria bacterium
GTGCCGGAGAGCCGCCACCTCGAGGTGCTCGCCGCGCTGCTCGAGAAGCGCGGCGCGGCCGTCGTGCGCTGCCCGCTCGTGAAGATTCGCGATACCGAAGACGAGGCCTCGGTCGTCGCATGGCTCGAGCGGATCGCCGCATCGCCGCCCGACGCGGTCGTTCTCTATACGGGCGAAGGCGTCAGCCGGCTCGCAGAGTTCGCGTCGCGAGCCGGGCTCGACGCGGGCTTCACCGCCGCGCTCGCGCGCTCTTTGCTCGTGACACGAGGTCCCAAGCCGAAGCGCGCGCTCCGCGCCCTCGGGCTATCGCCGACGCACGAAGCGCCGGCGCCGACGACCGCGGGGCTGATCGCGGCGCTCGAGTCCTTGCCGCTCGACGGCAAGCGCGTCGCCGTGCAGCTCTACGGCGAAGCGCCGCCGCCGGAGCTCGCGGATCATTTCGCGCAGCGCCGCATCGCGGCGGACTACGTCGCCCCGTACCGCTACGCGACACAAGCCGACGACGACGAGGTCGCGGCGCTGATCGAGAAACTCGCGCGCGGCAAGATCGACGCGATCGCGTTCACGAGCAAATCGCAGGTCGAGCGGCTGCGCTCGCTCGCGGCGGCACGAGGTCTCGACGAGAAGCTCGCGGCCGGGCTCGCGAAGACTCGCGTCGCCGCCGTCGGCCCCGTCGTCGCGGCCGAGCTCGGCGCGCACGGCGTGCGAGTCGACGTCGTGCCCGACGAAAGCTTCCACATGAAACCGCTCGTCAACGCGCTCGAGGCGTCGTTCCGCTGACGCGCAGAGGGCGGCACGCACGGAGCGCAAGTGCCGCGAGCATGCACGCGTCGCGCGCCCGAGGCGCCGGCACGACGTTACCGCAACCGGAACGACCTGCTCCCGTGTATCGGACAGTCTCGCTGGGCCGCGCCGGCAATCCACAGAATCTGTGGATAACGTTGTGGAAAAGGGCTTGAAAGCGGGCCGGGGCGCGATACGCACCTCGGGCTTCGTCGAGTTGGTCAAGAAACAGCCAACGGACCGGAGTCAGCGCAGCGGGATCTCCCCTTCGCGCCAGTCGTCCCCGACGAAGCGGCGCTCGGACTCGTCGATCGGCACGTCGTTGATGCTCGCTTCGCGACGGCGCATCAAGCCGTCGTCATCGAATTCCCAGAGCTCGTTTCCGTACGACCTGAACCATTGTCCCGCGGCGTCGTGCCACTCGTATTGAAACCGGACCGCGATGCGGCGCTCGTCGAACGCCCATAAGCTCTTTCGCAAGCGGTAATCGAGCTCCCGTTGCCACTTTCGGCGCAGGAATTCCTCGATCGCGGCTCGCCCCTGAATGAACTCGTCCCGGTTGCGCCACACCGAGTCCTCGCTGTACGCGAGCGCGACCCGGGCGGGATCGCGCGAGTTCCACGCGTCTTCAGCGGACTTGACCTTTGCTCTTGCGGCGGCGGCGTCGAACGGCGGAAGCGGCGGTCGTTGATTCGTCATGCCAATCCCTTTCGCGCTGGGAGCCGGGGCTGTCCTCCGGCGGCCCGCCGCCCCAGCGCTCGCGGTGCGCGTCCTCCGCGGCACGCTGGATCGTCGCGTGGCGCCGGCTCAGCAGAAGGGAATCCGGAGAGCAGACCTCGGCTCGAATGAGGCCGAGATCGCTGGCCGCGTCGAATAGGCTGGGATACCAGCGGCTCCACGCGGGAAAGACCTGCTCGACCCGTTCACGAAGCGTCATCTATCGAGTCCGATTGCGTCGAAATTCGAGCCTATACGAGCGAATTCACGTTGGCAAACGCACCGGGTCGCAAATTCTCGCGTCGCGTTCCCGGCACAGGCCGTCCTCGCTGTCGCCGATCGCCGCAGCCTCGGAGCGCCCAAGCCTTTGTCGCATGTCGAGAAAACTTCAGCGCGCGCGCCTTTGACCGGCTGCTGGTACCTGCTATGTTGCGCACGCCTTCTGAGGTTGCGAGTGCCATGCTGTTCGGCGAGATCCTCCGCGTCGCCTTTCAATCGATCCACGCGAATTTCTTTCGCGCGATCTTGACGATGCTCGGCATCATCATCGGCGTCGCCGCGGTGATCGCGATGCTCGCGGCCGGTGCGGGCGCGCAGAAACGTATTGATGATCAGATCGCGGCGCTCGGCGCGAATATCCTGACGATCAATGCGTCGCGGTTCTTCTCGATGGGCGTCGCGCGCGACCAGATGACGCTGACGACCGACGACGCCCGTGCGCTCGAGGAGGAAGCCCGCTACCTCGATGCGGTGATCCCGGAGATCCAAGGCCGCGGCCAGATCAAGCACGGCAACCGAAATACCAATGTCCGACTCGTCGGCACGACGCACCGACATGCGGACGTCTTCGGCTTCGAGCTCGCCGCCGGACGCTTCTTTCTAGCCGAGGAGGACCTGTCGAAGCGGCGCGTCGTCGTGCTCGGCTCCGATATCCCCCGCGATCTCGAGACCGCCCCGGCGCACCTCGTCGGCAGCACGATCGCGCTGAACAACCAGCCGTTCGTCGTCATCGGCGTGCTGAAGAGCCAAGGCGGAGGCGGCTTCGGCAACCGGGGCCCGGACGCGACCGCCTTCATCCCGTTGATGACCGCGGAGCAGCGCGTGTTCGGACGCGACCAGGTCGACAACATCAGCGTGCGCGTCATCGACGGCATTGCGCTCGAGCGCGCGATGGTCGATATCGAACGGGTCCTTCGTAAGGAGCACCGGTTACGGCCGGGCGACCCGAACGACTTTGCGATCGTCGACCGGAGAGATTTTCTCGAAACTCAGCAGGAAGCCCAGCACACGTTCACCGTGCTGCTCGCGAGCATTGCCGGCGTCAGCCTGATCGTCGGCGGGATCGGAATCATGAACATCATGCTCGTCAGCGTGACGGAGCGCACCCGCGAGATCGGCATCCGCATGGCGCTCGGCGCGACGCGCGGCAGCATCATGCTGCAGTTTCTCGTCGAAT
>CAYMAF010000331.1:0-2946 GCA_964388365.1 uncultured Gammaproteobacteria bacterium
TGGTCGGCGCGGTCGTCTGCTGCGCGGCCGCGATCGGCGGCGACAACATGCAGGATCTCAAGACCGGTCATCTCGTCGGCGCGACGCCGTGGCGGCAGCAGCTGATGCAAGGCGTCGGCGTGATCTCCGCGGTGCTCGTGATGGCACCGATCCTGAACCTGCTGCTCCAGGCGTACGGCATCGGCGCACCGACCGCGGAGCGCCCGAACTCGCTGAGCGCGCCTCAGGCGACCCTGATGGCTTCGGTCGCGCAGGGCGTCTTCGGCGGCGGCCTGCCGTGGAACATGGTCGCGTACGGCGCCGCGATCGGCGTCGCGATCATCGCCGTCGACGAATGGCTGAAGCGGCGCGGCTCGTCGTGGCGCGCGCCGGTGCTCGCCGTCGCAGTCGGCATCTATCTGCCGCTCGAGCTCTCCGTGCCGATCCTCGCCGGCGGTCTGATCGCCGCGGCGGCGGAACGGGCGCGGCGGCGCGCGGGTGCGGCGGGCGCGTCGGGCGCGCAGCACGGCATGCTGTTTGCCGCGGGGCTGATCACCGGCGAAGCGCTGATCGGCATCCTGATGGCCGTGCCGATCGTCCTCGCGAACGATCCCGATGTCATCGCGCTCGGCTTCACGATGCCTTCGATCGTCGGTATCGTCGTGGTTGGGCTGATCGGCGCGGCGCTGTATCGGGTCGCTGCGCGCGCCGGCGCAGCGTCGAGTTAGCGCCGGAAGAAGAGATTCACGAGCACCGTCAGCACGATGCTGACGATGATCATCGACGTGATCGGGAAGAAAAACCGCGTGTTGCCGCGCTCGATGTTGATATCCCCCGGCAGGCGGCCGAACCAGCCGAGCGCGCCGGGCGCGAAATGCAGCAGTAGGCCGAGCGCGAGGACCGCGAGGCCGATGACGATCAGCACCTTGGAGAGCATGTCGGAAGCGCTTCGGTCATGAGCCTGATCGAGTCGAAGCTGCCGCAGGTCGGCACGACGATCTTCACCGTGATGTCGCAGCTCGCCGAGCAGCACGAAGCCATTAACCTCTCACAAGGGTTCCCGGATTTTCAACCGCCCGAGCGGCTCGTCGAGCTCGTCGAGCAGCACCTGCGCGCGGGCCGCAACCAGTACGCGCCGATGGCCGGCGTGCCGGCGCTGCGCGAAGCGATCGCGGAGAAGCTCAAGACGCTCTACGGCGTGCACGCGGATCCCGAGACCGAGATCACGGTGACGCCGGGTGCGACCGAGGCACTGTTCGCCGCGATTCATGCGGTCGTGCGAGCGGGCGACGAGGTCGTCGTGCTCGATCCCGCCTACGATTCGTACGCGCCGGCGGTCGCGCTCGCCGGCGGCACGACGATCCATGTGCCGCTGGCAAGCCCTGCGTTCACGCCGGACTGGCAGCGGCTCGAGTCCGTCCTGTCGGACCGGACGCGCCTCGTGATCGTGAACACGCCGCACAATCCGAGCGGCGCGGTGCTCCGCGACACCGACCTCGCCCAGCTCGCCGCGCTGCTGCGTCCCTACGGCTGCTATGTGCTGAGCGACGAGGTCTACGAGCACATCGTGTTCGAAGGACGCCATGCGACCGTGCTCGCGAATCCCGAGCTGCGCGAGCGGTCTTTCGCCATCTTCTCGTTCGGCAAGACCTATCACGCGACCGGCTGGAAGACGGGTTACGCGGTGGCGCCGCGGGCCTTGACCGCGGAGCTTCGGAAGATCCATCAGTACCTCGCGTTCGCGGCGGTTACGCCGCTGCAGCACGCGCTGGCGGACTTCCTGCGCGAATGCCCGGAGCATCATCTGGGCCTCGCCGGCTTCTACCGGCAAAAGCGCGACCTCTTCGTCGAGCAGCTGCGCGCGTCGCGCTTCGAGCTCACGCCCGCGCAGGGCACGTACTTCCAGCTCGCCGACTACGGCCGAATCTCGAGCGAGCCCGATACCGAGTTCGCGCGTTGGCTGACGGTCGAGCACGGGGTCGCCGTGATTCCGATCTCGGTTTTCTATGCCGAGCCGCCGCCGGGCTCGACGCTCGTGCGCTTCTGCTTCGCGAAACAGGAAGCGACGCTGCGCGCGGCCGGTGAACGGCTGGCGGCCGTATAGGTCCTCCATGCCGGCTGCAGAGACGTCGCCGCGTCCCGCGGACGAAGATCGCCGTAGGGCCGTGCTGATGCGCGTCGCCGGCGCCGCGTCGGTCGTCACGGCGCTGACGCTGATCGCGATCAAGCTCTGGGCGTATCGGGCGAGCGGATCGATCGCGGTGCTCGGCTCGCTCGCCGACTCGCTGCTCGATCTCGCCGCGTCGCTGATCACGCTGCTCGCGGTGCGGGTCGCGCTGACGCCGGCCGATCGCGAGCACCGCTTCGGTCACGGCAAGTCGGAGGGGGTCGCGGGGCTCGTCCAGGCGTTGATCATCACCGGTTCCGCGCTCTACGTCGGCGCCGAGGCCGTGATGCGCCTGCTCGCGCCCGAGCCGCTCGAAGCCCCCGGCGCGGCCCTCGGCGCGATCGGCGTGTCGCTGATCCTGACGCTCGGGCTGTTCGGCCTGCAGCGGTACGTGATCGCGAAGACCGGCTCCCTCGCGATCAGTGCGGATTCGGTGCACTACCAGGCCGATATCCTGACGAACCTCGCGCTGCTCGTCGGCCTTTTCGTCAGCTACCGCTTCTCGCTGCCGATCCTCGATCCGATTCTCGGGCTCGTCGTCGTCGCGCTGATCCTGTGGAGCGTGAAGCAGGTCGCCACCGAATCGCTCGACGTGCTGCTCGATCGCGAGCTGCCCGGCCGCTCGCGCAGGCGCATCGAGGCGATCATCGAGCAGCATCCGGCCGTCCTCGGCTATCACGACGTGCGCACGCGCTCGTCGGGCTCGACCGAGTTCATCCAGCTCCATCTCGAGCTCGATCCGCAAATGACGCTGCTCGAGGCGCACGCGATCTCCGAGGAGGTCGAGCTCGAGGTGCGCA
>CAYMAF010000332.1:0-2939 GCA_964388365.1 uncultured Gammaproteobacteria bacterium
CGTGCCGCGGTCGCGCTGCTGCACGAGCACGCCGCCGTCGATCGAGCGCAGCTCGACCTCGGGCTCCGCACCACTGCGCTCGCCGGTGACGATCAGGCGCAGGTTTGGCTTCTGCGACAGCACGCGGCGCGCATCGTCGTCCGCGCCGGTCGCGATGACGACGTCGGCATGCTGTCCCGTGATCGCTTCCGCCGCGGCGCCATCGAGCGCGCGATTCAGCGCGATCACGCCGCCGAACGCCGAGACGGGATCCGCAGCATAGGCGGCGCGATACGCGTCGACGGGGGCGGGGCCGACGGCGACGCCGCACGGCGTCGCGTGCTTGACGATCACGCACGCAGGCTCGTCGAACGCGCACGCGCATTGCATCGCGGCATCCGCATCCAGCAGGTTGATATACGACAGGGGCTTGCCTTGCACCAGCTCGCCTTGAGCGACCGACCCTGGCCGGCGCATGGTGCTGACATAAAGCGCGCCTCGTTGATGCGGATTCTCGCCGTAGCGGAGCGCTTGAGCCTTGTTCCATCCGAGCACGAGCCGATCGGGCAGCGTCTCCTGCACCGCTTCGTCGGCGCCGAGATAACGGCTGATCACCGCGTCGTAGCGCGACGTGTGTCCGAACGCCTTGACGGCGAGACGGCGCCTCTGCGCAGGCGTCGGGCCGCCCGCGCGCAGTGCCTCGGCGACCGCGGAATAGTCCTCCGGGTCGACGACGACGGTGACCCGCTCGTGATTCTTCGCGGCCGCGCGGATCATCGCCGGGCCGCCGACATCGATATTCTCGATCGCGTCCTCGAGCGTGGAATCCGGCCGCGATGCGACGCGCTCGAAGGGATAGAGATTCACTGCGAGCACGTCGATCGGCGTGATCGCATGCGCGGCGAGCGCGTCGTCGTCGATGCCGCCGCGGGCGAGCAGACCGCCGTGGATCTTCGGGTGCAGCGTCTTCACGCGGCCGTCCATGATCTCGGGAAAGCCGGTGACCGCCGAGACATCGGTGACGGGAAGCCCGGCGTCGCGCAATGCCTGCGCCGTTCCGCCGGTCGAGATCAGCTCGAACGACAGACCGAGCAATGCTCTCGCAAATTCGACGATTCCCGTCTTGTCGGAAACGCTGAGTAGTGCGCGACGATTCGGCTGCATCGTAAAAGTTTCAATCGCCGACGAGCTCGTAGCTCTTCAGCTTCTTGCGCAAAGTGCCGCGATTGATGCCGAGAATCTCGGCCGCACGGCTCTGATTGCCCCCCGTGTAATCCAAGACCGCCTTGAACAGCGGCTTCTCGACCTCGCCGATGACGAGCTGGTACAGATCTCCCGGCTTGTGTCCGTTCAAGCTTTCGAAATAGCTCTTCAACGCTTCGTCCGTGAGCGCGCTGAGCGGCTTCATTCGAGCGCTGACCCGAGACGCGGGCGTCACAGCCTTCTTGGTCTTCTTCTTCGCGACGCGCTTCTTGCTGGATGGTGCCTTCACGACGTCCTCCCCACAGAACGTGTTGCCACGCACGGATACTCGGCCCTGCCCGTCTTTCTCGCACCGCCTATCCGTGGCATGGGAAATGAAAATCGCCCCGGCATGATGCCGGGCGCGCTTACGCTGTGTGGTTGAACCCTGTTTTCTGCTGCGAGAACGAGAGAGTCAGGGCGCGAAATCATAGCATGGATCGGTGCGGCCGCCTTCATACCCAACCGTTCTATCGCGCCGCGCTCGACGGTTCGGGAGGTGCGCCTCGTGCGCCGTCAGCGAAACACCTCGTCCGCCGCGCAGCGCAGTTCGCCTCCGTGACGTGGGATGCATACGTCGAGCTCGAAACCGTACGCATCGGGACCCGGGTCGACGATCGAAAGCTCGGCCCTTGCGGTTCTTCCCGCGTGCATCTCGGCGTGCCCGGTTGCGCCGGAAAGGTATTCCGAAGGTGAAAAGATTCGGCTGCCTACCGTCTGCTCCCACCGGTCTTTCAGTTGCACCTGAACGTGCGGGAACGGTTGCGTGCGCGGTCCGCGGTTATACAGGCGCGCAGCGATCGTCAGGGTTCCTTCGCCTTCCGCATCTGGCTCCGCAATCGCCGTCCAGTCGAGAATCTCGTACTGCGCGAGATCCCAATGCGGCGCGATCTCGCTGCCGAGGAACGCGTATGCATTCCGTAACCACGGACCGACGATCGCGGTCGCGGCGAGCTGAGTTCGATAGTGATGCGTGATCTGCACCGCGAGGAGCAGCGCCGCGGCGATGCAGCCGAAGGCCCATTTGCGCGACGGCCGCTCGGAGGCTTCCCCTTCGAGCACGATCCATGTCGGTGCAGCGCTCGGAGCGGCGGCGGCCGGTGCGTCGGCCTCCGAAGCGGCACTCGAGCCGAGCGTATCCCCGGCCGCGCTCGCTTCGAGCTCGTCGATGACGTTCGCGAGGGTGACGCCGTCGAAGGCCGCTTCGGCCCGCGCCAGCTCCTCGGGCGTCGGCTCGACGTCGGCGATGAACGTCGCGCACTCGAAGATCTGCAAAGGCTCGCCTTCTTCTTCTGCGAGCGGCGGCTCGGGCCGATCGTCCGGCTGCGCGGCGCCGTCGTCGGCGGCGGCCACGTTTTCCGCGTCGTCCGCGTCGTCCGCGGCCACGTCTTCTGCGTCGTCGGCGGCAGCCGCGGCCACGTCTTTCGCGCCGGCCGCGTCGTCCGCGGCGGCAGGCGGGGGCGGCTCGGCCGGCAACGTCTTGCGCACGACGCCGTCGTCGCAGTAGGCCTCGCTCGTGCCGCGGCGCAGCTCGGCATATGCGTTGAACACGCACGCGCATCGGCCACAGCGAACCTGACCGTCCGCTTTACGCAGCGCGTCGGCAGTGATGCGAAAGGTCGTATCGCACTCCGGGCAGCGCGTGAACAGCATCGGAATCTTTGTCGCGCGGTTTCACCGGGGATCGGTCCCCGGATTCTATAGTCAACCGCGGCCGT
>CAYMAF010000333.1:0-2935 GCA_964388365.1 uncultured Gammaproteobacteria bacterium
CGGTGAATCTCTCGGTCTCGCTCGCGCAGCGCGGACGCTCGACGCTGCTGCTCGATGCGGATCTCGGGCTCGCGAACGTCGACGTGCTGCTGGGACTCTCGCCGAGCGCGAATCTCGCGCAAGTCTTCGACGGCACGCTCGAGCTCGAGGACGTGCTGATCGAGGGTCCGGCCGGCGTGAAGATCGTGCCCGCGGCGTCTGGGGTCGCTGCGCTCGCCGATCTCGACGCGCGCCAGTGCGGCGGGCTCGTGAGCGCATTCGCAGCGCTGCCATATGACGTCGACATAATGGTCATCGATACCGCGAGCGGGATCGGCCGCGACGTCTCGACATTCTGTCAAGCGGCCGACGAGGTCCTCGTCGTCGTGTGCGACGAGCCGAGCTCGCTGACCGACGCCTATGCGCTGATCAAGGTTCTGTCCCGGGACCGCGGTGTGCGCGATTTCCACGTGCTATGCAACAACGTGCGCAACTCGGCCCACGGCGAGACGCTGTTCCGCACGCTCCTTCGGGCGTGTGACCGATTTCTCGACGTCGGCGTGCGCTACTTCGGGATGGTGCCCGCGGACGAGGCCGTCAAGCGGGCCGTGCGCCGCCAGCAGGCGGTCGTCGAGTGCTATCCGGGGAGCCCGGCCGGGCGCGCATTCAAGGAATTGGCGCGTCGCGCCGATAACGGGGAGGCGTCCGGCGACGTCTCGGGCCGGCCGGCGTTCTTTCTCGAGCGCCGGGTGGCCGGCGGCCGGGCGCTGGGCACGCGGACGGACGCGTGAGCCATGTACGCGACTGAAGCGGCACTAGAGGGCCAGCTCCTGATCGAGCGTTACATGGATCTGGTCCGGCGCATCGCCTTTCACATGCTCGGGCGGCTGCCGGCATCCGTCCAGGTCGAGGATTTGATCCAGGCCGGCGTGATCGGGTTGCTCGAGGCGGGGCGGCAGTACGACAGCAAGCACGGTGCGAGCTTTGAGACCTACGCAGGCATTCGCATACGGGGCGCGATCCTCGATGAGGTGCGGCGCCAGGACTGGGGACCGCGGTCGGCACATCGGGCCGCTCGCGAGGTCAGCGAGGCCGTACGTGCGGTCGAGAACCGGACGGGCCGCGAGGCCTCGGCGAAAGACGTCGCACGAGAGCTCGGCGTGGACCTTCCGACCTATCACGGAATGCTCCGCAAGGTCACCGAGGCTCGCGTGCTCAGCCTCGACGCGATGTTCGATGCGGATACGGACTACGAGGACTTGCTGCCGGGCGATTCGGTCGATCCGGCGGCCGTCTGCGTGGACGAAAGCTTCACGGCCGCGGTTGCGGCCGCGATCGACGAGCTGCCGGAGCGGGAGCGGCTCGTCCTGTCGCTGTACTACGACGAGGAGCTCAACTTGAGGGAGATCGGCGAGGTGCTCGGGGTCACGGAATCGCGGGTATGCCAGATTCACGGTCAGGCCCTCGCGCGGCTGCGTGCACGGCTCGGCGATTGGCGTGACGAGAGGCAAGGGAAATGAACATCGATAAGTCCATGAAAGTGCTGGTCGTGGACGACTTCTCGACGATGCGGCGGATCATCCGAAACTTGCTTCGCGAGATCGGCTTCACGAACACGGTCGAGGCCGACGACGGCACGACCGCTCTGCCGATACTGAAAGCGGGGGGTATCGATTTCTTGATCACCGATTGGAACATGCCCGGGATGCCGGGCATCGAGCTGCTGAACGCGGTGCGGCGCGACGAGGACCTCAAGCACATACCGGTGCTGATGGTCACGGCCGAAGCCAAGCGTGATCAGATCGTTCAGGCGGCCCAGGCAGGCATCAACGGCTATATCGTGAAGCCGTTCACCGCGGAGACGCTGCAGCAGAAGATCGAGAAGATTTTCGCGAGCGCCTGAGCGAAGGCGCGAAAGGGAGGCGATGGACCGGGAAGAAAGGCTCGCGTGCGCGCGCCGGCTGGTTCGAGCGATCGAGGCCGGCGACGAGCAGGCGGAGAACGATGCGGCTAACGCGATCGCGCGGCGCCAGAGCCTGCATCTGCATGAGCAGCTGCAGCGCATCGCCGGCGAGCTTCGCGACACGCTGTGCAATCTCGACGCGGCGGAGGAGCTCGCGCGCATCGCGCATCGGGAGCTGCCGGACACGCACGTCCGCTTGAACCAGGTCATCTCGCTGACCGAGGAGGCGGCGCATTCGACGCTCTCCGCGGTCGAGGCGTCGATGCCTCTCGCGGACGGGATCTCAGATTCGATCGAGCGTTTCCGCGCGGAGTACTCGTTGCCGCGTAACCCGCGCGGCAAGGCGCTCGGCGTATTGCTCGACGATATCGCGGCGAGCGCCGCCGAGCTTCGCCGCCGACTGGCGGACGTGATGATGGCGCAAAGCTTCCAGGACATCACCGGACAGATCGTCCGCCGCGTCGCGGGACTCGTCGCCGATCTCGAAGCCGTGATCGCGAAGGGACAGGCCGGCGGACGCCCGAGCGCCGCGCGCCGGCGCTCGCCGAACGCCGGCGAGGGCCCTGCGCTGCCCGGACAAGGCGAGGGCATCGTCTCAGGCCAGCAGGACGTCGACGAGCTCCTTTCGGAGCTCGGGGTTTAGGGCTGCCGGTGCCGAGCCGAGCGAAGCGCTCGCGGGCATGAGAGGAGTTTATGGACGACGAGCTGCTCAACGATTTTCTCGCCGAGGCGAGTGAGCTCATCGAGGCGCTCGACGCGGACTTGATCGGCCTCGAATCGTCGCCGAACGATCGAGACGTGCTGAACGGCGTCTTTCGCGCGTTCCATACGATCAAGGGCGGCGCCGGTTTTCTCGGGCTGAAGCCGCTCGTCGATGTGTGTCATCGGGCCGAGGACCTGCTGAATCTGGCTCGATCGGACGTGCGGCCGCTCGGCCCGGACGATATCGATCTCGTGCTGCGCTCGATCGACGAGGTCAAGCGCATGTTCGGC
>CAYMAF010000334.1:0-2931 GCA_964388365.1 uncultured Gammaproteobacteria bacterium
CCGTCGCGACGCGCTCGCGGCCGAAGCGCACGAGCCATTCCTCGGCCGAGCGATACGTGATCATGCCAAGCTTGCGCGCGAGCCGCATGCCGGTCAGCGGCAGCGCATCGGGCGTGTAGTTGCCGTCGCGGAAGTTCGGGTCGCGGCGAATCATCTCGCGCTGTAATGAGCGGAGCGCAATCGAGAACGGCAGCGCACGCGAGCCGGTCGACATCAGCAACAGGCCCTCGGACATCCCCGGGAACTGCAGCTCGAACGCGAGCGACGTCATACCGCCCATCGACGGCCCGACGACCGCCCGGAGCCGATCGATGCCGAGATGGCGCACGAGCTCGTAGCCGGCTCGCGCGACGTCCTCGAGCGACAGCACGGGGAAGCTCAGTCGGTAGATCTCGCCGGTGCGCGGATCGACCGAGGCCGGCCCGGTCGAGCCGAAGCAGCTCCCGAGCGAGTTCATGCAGATCACGAAATAGCGCCGAGTATCGATCGGCCGGCCGGGGCCGACGATCTCCTCCCACCAGCCCGGAGATGGGTCGAGCGCGCTCGACGCGGCGTGCGCCGACGGCGACATGCCGGTGAAGATCAGCACCGCATTGCTGCGCGAGGCATCGAGCTCGCCCCACGTCTCGTACGCGATCGTCGGCCGAAGCAGCGTGCCGCCCCGATACATCGGGAATTCGCCTTCGTACACGAAGTAGCGGCGTGCATTCGCCAAGATTTCGTCTCCCAGACGCGTAGCCGAGAGGCGGAGTGTAAGACCCGCTGCCGGAGGGGATCGTAATTTATCGTTCTAAGATTAGTGCTTACGCGAATGCCGAATCAGCCGGCGCCGCCGCGCTCGCTGACGGGGCGTCAATACGTTACGCCGCCCGGCGAACGGGTTCTCGCCGCTCTTCAGCTCGATTCGGATCGGCGTGCCCGTAAGCCGCAGCGCGTTGCGGAAGCCGTTCTCGAGATAGCGGCGGTAGTGATCCGGCGTCCGCTCGGCCTGCGTGCCGTGGATCACGATCAGCGGCGGCCTGCGGCCGCCCTGATGCGCGTAGCGCAGCCGGATCTGGCGGCCGCGCGACAGCGGCGGCGGGTGGGCCCGGGTCAGCTCCTGCAGGATCTGATTCAGCCTCGGCGTCGGCAGATCGCTGCCCGCGGCGTCGTACGCCGCGAGCGCCGAGCGGACGAGCTCGGCGATGCCGCTGCCGTGCAACGCGGAGACGTAATGCCGGCGCGCGAACGAGACGAACTCGAGGTTGCGCTCGACCTCGGCCTCGACGCGCCGCCGGTGCGCCGGGTCGAGCCCGTCCCATTTGTTGATGCCGATGACGAGCGCGCGGCCGCGATGCACGGCGAGGCCGATCAGGTGGAGATCCTGCTCGGTCACGCCCTCGGACGCGTCGAGCAGCGCGATGACGACGCCGGCCTCCTCGATCGTCTTCAGGCTCTGCACGACGCTGAACTTCTCGACCGCGTCGTGGACCCGTGCCCGGCGGCGGATCCCGGCCGTGTCGATCAGCGCGAAGCGCCGCCCGTCGCGCTCGCACGGGACGAGGATGCTGTCGCGCGTCGTCCCGGGCACGTCCGACGTCACGAGCCGCTCCTCGCCGATCAGCCGGTTGATCAGCGTCGACTTGCCGACGTTCGGCCGGCCGATCACGGCGAGCTTCGGCAGCGCCTCGTCGGCCTCGACCTCGACCTCTTCGGCGGCCTCGAACGGCGCGAGCACCGCCTCCATCAGCGCATGCACGCCGTGCCCGTGCAGCGCGGCGATCGCGAAGGGCTCGCCGAAGCCGAGGCCGAAGAAGTCCGCGCCGGCGAGGCTCGATTCGATGCCCTCGGCCTTGTTCACGGCCACCGTGACGGGCTTTCCCGATCGGCGCAGCCGCTCGGCGATCCGCTCGTCGTCGGCCGAGAGGCCGTCGCGATAATCGACGACGAGCACGACCGCATCGGCCTGCTCGAGCGCCGCGTCGACCTGCTTCTCGACGAGCGCCTCGAGCGAGCCGCCGGCGCCGAGACCGCCGGTATCGATCACGAGATAGGGACGGCCGTCGAGCCGCGCGTAGCCGTAGCGGCGGTCGCGCGTCACGCCGGGATAGTCGGCGACCAGCGCGTCACGCGAGCCGGTCAGGCGATTGAACAGCGTCGATTTACCGACGTTCGGCCGGCCGATCAACGCAACGGCGGGGAGCATGCGCGCGCCCTCAAGAGTCGTCCTCCTCCTCGGCGACCGAGTATGCGACGACCCGTCCGTCCTCGGACTGCACGACGAGGCTCGTGCCGACGATGATAGGCGCGCTGATGATCCGTGCCGACGCGGCTTGCGCGCGGGCGACGAACCGCCCGTCGCCGATGTCGAGCCAATGCACGTAACCCTCGAGGTCGCCGACGACGACGGTGCTGCCGAACGGCGTCGGCGCGGTGACGTCGCGCAGGCGCAGCGCCTCCTGGGACCACTGCTGCGCGCCGTTCGAGCGCGCGAGCGCGAGGACGTAGCCGACGTCCGTCGTCACGTAGACGCGGCCTTGATCGACGCCGAGCCCGGCGAGCGACGACGCGTCCTGGGTCCACAGGACGAGCCCGGTGTTCAAGTCGACGGCGACGACCCGCCCCTGGTATCCGACGGCGTAGACGTCGTTGCCGATGACCTGCATGTCCCCGGCGATGTCGACGAGCCGGTCGAGCTCGGTGCGGCCCGCTGGCGAGCCGATCGGCAGCTCCCAGACCGGATCGCCGTTGTCGAGCCGGTACGCGCCGATGCGGCCGTTGTCGAAGCCGGCGACGACGACCGGGCCCGCGATGATCGGCGGCGTATCGCCGCGGACGATCAGCGGAGGCTGCGTCTGCGTCACCGACCATAGCTCGGCGCCGTTCGCGGTCGACACCCCGCGCAGACGCCCGTCGGTCGTGCGCACCGCGATCACGCCGCGGCCGACGGCG
>CAYMAF010000335.1:0-2930 GCA_964388365.1 uncultured Gammaproteobacteria bacterium
CTCGAGGAGCTCAGCTTTCCGATGCTCGCGGTCGGCGCTTGCGGGCTGATGAACGCGGTCGGCAACCTGAGGCCGCGGCCGCTCGCCGAGCTTTGCGATGCCGTCGCGCGCGGCGACCTCGAGCGCGCCCGCGCGCTGCACGACGCGCTGCTCGAGATCAACAAAGCCGTGTTCTTCGAGACGAACCCGATCCCGATCAAGTACATGATGATGCGCCTCGGTCTGATCCCGGCGAACGAGCATCGGCTGCCGATGGTTCCGGCGAGCGACGAGGTCGCGGCACGGCTCGATGCGGTGCTCGTGCGCACGGGCCTTCTCGAGAGCGCGGGCCGCTGATGCGCCTCGTCAGCTTCAGACGCGGCGGCGCGGCCGGCTTCGGGATCGCCGTCGAAGGCGGCATCGTCGATCTCGGGGCACGCCTCGGCGAGCGCGCTGCAACGCTGAGGGCGCTGCTCGAGCGCGATCTGCTCGGCGAAGCGCGCGCGCTCGCCCGGTCGGCGCCGGACTTTGGCCTGGCCGAAGCGACGCTGCTGCCGACCGTGCCGGATCCCGGCAAGATCATTTGCATCGGCGTCAACTATCGAAATCGCGATCAGGAGTACGGCGCCGCCGATGCCGACGAGCCGAAGTATCCGAGCGTATTCTTTCGTGTCCCGGAGAGCCTCGTCGCGCACGGCGCGCCGATCGTGCGCCCGCGCGAGTCCGAGCAGCTCGATTACGAGGGCGAGATCGTGCTCGTGATCGGCCGCGGAGGCCGGCGCATCCCCGAGCGGCGCGCGCTGTCGCACGTCGCCGGCCTCACGCTGATGAACGAAGGCTCGGTCCGCGACTGGCTGCGGCACGCGCGGTTCAACGTCACGCCCGGCAAGAATTTCGAGCGCTCCGGTAGCCTCGGCCCGTGGATGGTCACGGCCGACGAGATCGAGCGCTGGGACGCGCTCCGTCTGACGACCCGCGTGAACGGCGACATCCGCCAGGACGACACGACGGCGAATCTGATCTTCCCGTTCGAGCGGCTGATCGCGTACGTCTCGACGTTCATGCCGCTCGCGCCCGGCGACCTGATCGCGACCGGCACGCCGACCGGCGCGGGGGCACGCTTCGATCCGCCGAGGTATCTGCGGCACGGCGATGTCGTCGAGATCGCGGTGCCCGAGATCGGCACGCTGCGCAATACGATCGTTGACGAATGAGCCCTCCGCGCGGGCCGGAGGCGCGGGCTGCGTGGAACGCGAATTGCATCGCTGCGGTTTTCGAGCGGAGGTCTCGAGATGGCGAAGCGCAGTAAGCGGCGCGCAGCGACACGCAACCCGCGCGACACGGCAAAGCCGCGTCGCCGGCGTCCGCATTCGGTAGCCGCCGACGACGAGGATCGACAGGGTCTTGCGCGAACGGCGGACGACGACGGCATCGCGACCGAGCTCGCCGCGGACGACGATCTTACGACCGACGACACGATCGGTATCGACGAGCTCGCGGAGCGCCTCGCCATCGGCACCGAGCCCGACGAAGAGGTCAGCGAGGATTACGGCATCGACAGCATCGTCGGCGCCTTCGAGGCGGGCCTCGGCGGCGGCCTCGACCAGGCCGAGGAAGCGCGCCTCGGGATCACGGACGAGGAGCTCGCCCGCAGGCGCCGCCGCTAGCGGCCCCCGCCGCCGCGATCACGACGATTCGCTCGCCGATGTCGGCCGAGCGCGGCGTGCGCTTCCGCGCCCACGCTTCTTGCCGGTTCGCTTCGCGGCCGTCTTGCCGGTCCGCCCGGCACTGCTCGGGCGCTCGCCGACGGCGCGGCAGCGATCACAGATCCCGCAGCGCGGCGGATCCTCCTCGCCGAAATAACGGCGCAGGAACACGCTCCGGCATTCGCGGGTATGTGCGTACTCGCCGACGACCGCGAGCCGCCGCTCGTCGGCGAGGCGCTCGATCTCGAGCCGGCGCGCGAGATCCTCGGCGCCCGCGGCGAACGCCTCGGGCTCGACGCCGATCCGCCACTCGCGGCCCGCGGTCTGCTCGACGAGCGCGAGCTCCTCGAGCCGCGCGCACAGCGCGCGCGCCGCGGTGACGGGCACGTCCGCAGAGCTCGCGAGATCCGACGCGTTCACCGTGCGGCGCTCGCCGCCCCACGCCGCGAGCGCCTTCGCGACGCGGCGCAGCTGATCCGGCCGCGGCCTTCCCTGCGCGAGCAGGTGCCGCTGCACGTCGACGTCGGACGAATCGAACAGCAGCACACAATGGCACGGACGGCCGTCCCGCCCGCCGCGCCCGGCCTCCTGCACGTACTGCTCGAGCGACGACGGCGCCTGATAGTGCAGCACGTAGCGGATATTCGGCTTGTCGATGCCCATGCCGAACGCGCTCGTCGCGACCATCACCTTGCGTTTCGTCGGACGCATATAGCGTTCCTGAGCGGCTTCGCGGTCGGCCTTGCGCATCTTGCCGTGATAGTGATCGGCCGGGATCCGCGCGCGCTCGAGCGCGCGGAAGACCCGGTCGACCTCGACCGTCGTCGCGCAATAGACGATGCCCGGGCGCTGCAGACGGCGCAGCAACCGTCCGGCCGCGGCGAGCTTCGCATGCCCTTCGACGATCTGCGCGGAGAAGCGCAAGTTGTCGCGATGCGGCGGTGCGATCACGAGCGCGGGATCGCCCATCGCGAGCCGGGCGACGATATCGTCGCGCACGCGCGGCGTCGCGGTCGCGGTCAGCGCAAGCACCTGTGGTCCGCCCAGCCGCTGCCGCTGGCGTCCGAGCCGGAGGTAAGCGGGCCGGAAATCGTGGCCCCACTCGGAGATGCAGTGCGCCTCGTCGACGGCGAGCAGCGCCGGGCGCGCATTCGCGATCCGCTGACCGACCTCATCCGACTCGAGCGTCTCGGGCGTCGTCAGCACGACGAGCGAGCCGCCCTCGTCGAGCCGCGCGAGCGCGGC
>CAYMAF010000336.1:0-2913 GCA_964388365.1 uncultured Gammaproteobacteria bacterium
CGCTCGCTCCGGCGAGCACGAGCCGCGAGCCGTCGAGAAGCGGCATCTCGATCGGCAGCCCGGCGCCGGAGAAATCGAACGACGGCGTGCGGTCGAGCTCGAGCGCGCTCACGTTCGCGGACACGACCGGCTTACGCTCCGCGCGCGCGGCGTCGACGTCGGCCTCGGCCGCGGCGACTCGGCTCGCCGCGGCCAGAAGCGACAGATCCCGCTCGAGCGCGATTCGCCACGCGTCGTCGAGCGTCTCGGCCGAGGCCGAGAACGAGACGGCCGCGAGCAGACTGAGCGCCGCACGGCCCGCGCGCTGTGCAAAGCTCCACTCCGATCTCATGACGCCCCCAGCCGCTCGATGCCGAGCGCCTTCAACACATACTTCTCGTAAACGGTCTCGGCCGCACCGGTCCGTACCTTGTGCAGAAAGTACTTCTCGAACGCGATTTTCGCGAGGTGAACCCATTTGCCCTTCTTCGCCCAGGTGACATTGCGCGGCGGCATTTGCGGCAGCGCAACGAACGCAATACCGGTATCGCCCATGTCCGCGAGGCAAATCGCATTCCACGTCGCCGTCGCGGTCGCGGGCTTGCCTTGGAGCTCCGCGGCGATATTCTCCGAGATCGCGGCGACCATCGATTCGATCATGTAGCCCGTCTTCGGCGCACCCGTCGGAACCGGCGTCGCCTCGACCGGCGGGATTGCGACGCCGACACCCGCCGCGTAGACGTTCGGGAAGGCCGGATTCCTCTGCTGCGCGTCGACGATGACGAAACCGCGGGCGTTCACGAGGCCTTCGATCCCGCGCACGGCGCCGACGCCGCGAAACGCGGGGAGCAGCATCGCGAAGTCGTGCTCGATGCTCTTCGACTCCTCCGGATTGCCGCTCGCGTCGTGAATCGTCACGCAGACTCGACCCGGCTCGACCGCATCGACCTTCGCATTCGTGATCCATTTGATATCGTGTTGGCGAAGCTCGCTCTCCATCAGCCCCTTCGAATCGCCGACGCCGCCGAGGCCCATGTGCCCGATATACGGCTCGCTCGTCACGAACGTGATCGGCACCTTGTGGCGAAGCTTACGTCTGCGAAGATCGGCGTCGAGGATCAGCGCAAACTCGTAGGCCGGGCCGAAACAGCTCGCCCCCTGCACGGCTCCGACGACGACCGGCCCCGGGTCGTCGAGAAAGCGCCGATACGCCTCGAACGCCCGCTCAGCATGCTCGAGCGTACAGATCGACACACTATGCGCGTCGGGCCCCAATCCCCGAATCTCGTCGAATGCGAGCTCCGGCCCGGTACCGAGAACGAGGTAGTCGTATTCGATCGTTCGGCCGTCTTCGAGCGTCAGCGCGTTTCGCTCCGGCGCGACCCGCGCAACCGTGCCCGCGACGAACTCGATCCCCTTCCGCGCGAGCTGCGGCCCGAGCTTCTCGGTCACCGCGCGTCGGTCTCGCCAGCCGACCGCGACCCAGGGGTTCGACGGCACGAAGCGGAAGGTCTCATCGGGACCGACGAGCGTGATCCGATGCGCTTCCGGCAGCTCGCCGCGCAGCTCGAATACGGCGGCTGTCCCGGCAATGCCGGCGCCTACGACGACAATATGGCTCATGACGACCCTCCTCCGGCCTCGCGGGCCGCAGCTCGACTGCGCGCCCGCGCCCAGGAATCCTCCGCGTTCTCCGTGCTCCTAGCGCTCCGCCGCGCCGCGGGCAAGCTCCCGCTCGCTGCGGAGTCCCGCCTTGCGCATCACGATCGCCGCGGGGCAGAAGCCGGTGAACGCCTGCTGGAACAGATTGACGCCGATGAAGACCGTCAGCCAGACGAACCACGGGTGAACCCAGTAGGTCAACGCGACCGACAGGACGACCATCGCGCCGGCGAATGCGGCGACGCCCCGTTCGACCGAGAAAGGCCTCGCGGCTCGACGATCGACGTCCGTAGCGGTTTCGATATTCATACCTCGTCTCCCTCGATGACTCCGATGCCTCGGTCTGAATATTAGACAAGCCTAATATAGAAAGTTCTAATATTGAACCTTCTAATTTAGACGCATCTAATTCCTCACCGATGAGCCCATCGTAGCGCGCCCCCGAATGGTGCACAGTAGCAGATCTACTTATGCGAACGGTCAAGAACAAGGAGCTTCCTGCGCTCAGCCGGGCCGAGCTCGAGCGGATGCAGGCGCGGGCCGCGGACGCCGCGGCACTGATGAAGGCGCTGTCGAACGAGAGCCGGCTGCTGATCCTTTGCACGCTCGCGGGGCGGGAGATGTCCGTCTCGGAGCTCAACGAGCAGATCCCGCTCAGCCAGTCCGCGCTGTCCCAGCAGCTCGCCGTGCTGCGGCGCGAGAAGCTCGTGCGTACCCGCCGCGAGGCACAGACGATTTATTATTCCGTCGCGCCGAGCAATGCGGCACGGGTCATCGAGGTGCTGCGAGAGCTCTACTGTCATCCCCGCCGGGCGCGCGGCTGAGCGCCACGTGCCCCCTGGCCGCCCCCCCGACCGGAGCTTTTACCGCCGTCGCGCCGAGCAGCATTTGAGTCCACAATAGCTCGAAGCCATTCGAGGCGTTTCGAGCGGAGTGGATATGGCCGAATACGTTGCCGTGGGCGGGCTCAAGGTCGCAAAGCCGCTGCACGATCTGGTGCAAGAGGAGATCGCACCGGGGACGGGTGTTGCGCCGGACGAGGTCTGGTCGCTGCTCGAGCAAATCGTTCGCGATCTCGCGCCGAGAAACCGCGAGCTGCTCGAGAAGCGCGACCGGCTGCAGGCCGAGATCGACGGATGGCTCAAGGAGCGCCGCGGGCGGCCGTACGACGTCGCGGCGGCGCGCCGATTCCTCGAGGAGATCGGCTACCTCGTGCCGGAAGGCCCGGCGTTCGAGGTCACGACCGCGAACGTCGATCCCGAGATCGGCGAG
>CAYMAF010000337.1:0-2910 GCA_964388365.1 uncultured Gammaproteobacteria bacterium
CCGGCCTCGAGCGGCTCGCGCAACGCCTCGAGCGCGCCGCGCGAGAATTCCGGCAGCTCGTCGAGGAACAGCACGCCGCAGTGCGCGAGCGAGATCTCGCCGGGACGCGGCCGGCTGCCTCCGCCGACGAGCGCCGCGGCCGACGACGTGTGGTGCGGCGCGCGGAACGGCGGGCGGAGCCCGTTCTCGAGCACCGCTCGATCGCCGGCGACGGACGCGATGCTCGCGACCAGCATCATGTCCTTCAAGTCGAGCGGCGGCAGCAGGCCGCGAAAACGTTCCGCGAGCATGCTTTTGCCGCTCCCTGGAGGACCGATCATCAGTACGTTGTGCCCGCCGGCGGCCGCGATCACGAGCGCACGCTTCGCGACCTCCTGCCCGCGCACGTCGGCGAGATCGGGCCCGTCGTCGGGCGGGGCGGCGAGCGGCCGCGCCGCGATACGGTCGAGCCGGCGCGCGCCTTCGACATGCGCGAGCACGTCGGAGAGCGTGCTCGCCGCATAGACTTCGGCATCGGCGGCGAGCGCCGCCTCGTTCGCGTTGCCCGCGGGCACGACGATCGCGCGCCCCGCGTCGCGCGCGGCGAGCACGGCCGGCAGCGCGCCGTTGACCGCGCGCAGCTCGCCGGCCAGCGAAAGCTCCCCGACGAGCTCGGTGCGGTCGTCGGCCCATCGCTCGTGCCGCTGCGCCATCACGACCCCGACCGCGATCGCGAGATCGAAGCGGCCGCCGTCCTTCGGCACGTCGGCCGGCCCGAGATGCACCGTGATCCGCCCGTTCGGCACGGCGAGCCCGGCCGTCGCGAGCGCAGCGCGCACGCGATCCTTGCTTTCGCGAACCGCGGCCGCGGGCAGCCCGACGATCGTGAAGGTCGGCAGGCCGTTCGCGAGATGCACCTCGACGGTGACCTCGTACGCGTCGAGCCCGCGCTGGCCGCGGCTCACGAGCCGCGCGAGCGGCATCGGCACCCGGACGGAGCGGCGTGAAGGCGATGGAGGGAGCTGCCGCGCAACGTCGTCCCGTTCTAACGACTCGAGTTGCCGGTCATTGGAAATCGATCGGCGGCGGCGGGCGAGCGGTGAATCTCACCGAGTGCGCCGGAAACGAGGCGCAGCCGCTGGTTATGCGCACCGAAGAAGCCGCGCCGACGACGTTCGCGGCGACGCCCACGGTCGCCGCGCGATCGGGCCGGTGCGTCGTTCGCCTCGACGATCGCGGAGCGGGAGCGCTATTCGTCCGCGACGGGGCCGGTACCGGTGCCGGGCGAGCTCGCTCCGGACGCGGCCGCCGTACCGGCACCGTCCGCGCCGGTATCGCCCTCGAGCGCCGCGAGCCGCGCCTCGAGGGCCTCGAGCTTCTCGCGTGTGCGCTCGAGCACGGCGCGCTGCACATCGAATTCCTCGCGCGTGACGAGATCCATGCGCTCGAGCCCCGCGTGCAGCAGCGCGCGGAAATTGCGCTCGAGATCGCCGCCGAGCGCGCGCAGATTCTGCGGCAGCGATTGCGCGAGCTGCCGCGCCAGGTCGTCGAGATTGAAGCGGTTCGAGTTGTCGGTCATACGGAAATCCTTCGGCCGCCCGAGGCGGGCCGCGAATCGGCCGGGTGCGCCGGAAACATCACCGCCATGATACCCCGCTCGCCGCGGCCTGCGCTCCGCCGCGGCCCGGCGCGGCCGGGACCCGCGCACGTATCGCGGTGCGCGGTGCGACGCTGTGCGCGGCGGGCGATGCGCTATAATCGCGCCCGCTTACGCACCGACCCCCCTCTAGAGGATCTTCAGCTTTGCGGGACCAGGACCAACAGTTCTTCGACAGCTTCATGCTCGTCATCGGCATACTGATCGGTGTCGTGGCGGGGCTGTTCTTCCTAGCGCGCGCGGTCGCGATCGACAGGCAGGACGAGTACGTCATGTCGGATCCGCGCGTCGCCGCCCAGATCGACGAGCGTATCCGGCCGGTCGGGCGGGTCGTGCTGTCCGGCGACGAGGCGCTGCAGGCATCCAGCCAGCAGGCCGCGCCCGCGCCGACGGCGCCGGATATGCCGCTGACCGGCGCGCAGGTGTTCAACCAGGCGTGCTTCGCGTGCCATGCACCGCCCGGCATCGGCGGAGCGCCGGTCATCGGCGACGCCGGGCACTGGGCGGACCGCATCCCGAAGGGCATGGACGTGCTCGAGCAGAACGCGCTGATGGGCTTCCAAGGCGATACCGGCTTCATGCCGGCGAAAGGCGGACGCCCCGACCTCTCGGATCAGGAAGTCATCGACGCCGTCCACTACATGATCGAGCAGCTGCAGGGGAACGGCTCCGCGCCGGCCGCTCAGTAACCGCGAAGCCCGCTCTTGAAACCGACGCCGGGCGCGCCCGCGCCCGGCCTTCGAGCCCCCCGTCGATCCGCAGGCCGCCGCATCACGGTCCGACGAGACCCGCGGCGCGGCTCAGCCGCTCGCCGCGCCGGGGCGGCACGTCGCGGATATGCAGATCCATCTGCGGGAATGCGATCGGGATCCCGAGCGCGCGAAACGCTCGGACGATCTCGCGATGCAGATCGCTCGTCGTCTGTAGCCGCTCGCGCAGCTGACCGACATAAGCGCGCAGCTCGAATTGCAGCGCGCTGTCGCCGAGCTTCAAGAACAGCGCCGTCGGCTCCGGATCCTCGAGCACCGCCGGATGCGCCCGCGCGATGCTCGTCAGCGTGTCGATGACGAGCTCCGGATCCGCGTCGTAGCGGACGCCGACCGGCAGCACGATCCGGGTCATCGTGTCCGACAGCGTCCAGTTGATCAGCCGCTCGGTGATGAAGTTCTTGTTCGGCACGACGATCTCGCGATTGTCCCAGTCGATGATCGTCGTCGCGCGCGTGCGGATCTTCGCGACCGTGCCGCTGTACTCGCCGATCGTGATCGTGTCGC
>CAYMAF010000338.1:0-2910 GCA_964388365.1 uncultured Gammaproteobacteria bacterium
ACGGCATCTCGATGGGCACGCCGGGCATGCGGTACTCGCTCGTGTCGCGCGAGGTCATCGCCGACTCGATCGAGGCGGTCGTCGCCGGCGAGGGCTTCGACGGCTTCGTCGCGATCGGCGGGTGCGACAAGAACATGCCGGGCTGCGTGATGGCGATGGCGCGGCTCGACCGGCCGGCCGTGTTCGTCTACGGCGGTACGATCCGGCCGGGTCCGAAGCACCGCGATATCGTCTCGGTATTCGAAGCCGTCGGCGCGCACGCGTCCGGCAAGATCGGCGACGCGGAGCTCAAGGAAGTCGAGTCGACGGCGATTCCCGGCCCGGGCTCGTGTGCCGGAATGTACACGGCGAACACGATGGCTTCGGCGATCGAGGCGCTCGGGCTGAGCCTCGCGAATAGCTCGGCGCAGGAGGCCGTGTCGGACTCGAAGCGCGAGGATTGTCGGCGGGCCGGAGAAGCCGTTGTGCGGCTGATCGAGCGGGGGATCAAGCCGTCGGATATCCTGACGAAGGAGGCGTTCGAGAACGCGATCGCGACCGTGATCGCGCTCGGCGGCTCGACGAACGCGGTGCTCCATCTGCTCGCGATCGCGCACGACGCGCGCGTCGACCTGACGCTCGACGATTTCACGCGGATCGGCGCGAAAGTGCCGGTGCTCGCGGACCTCCGGCCGAGCGGCCGGTATATGATGTCGGAGCTGATCCGGATCGGCGGGATCCGGCCGCTGATGAAGACGCTGCTCGATGCGGGGCTGCTCCACGGCGGCTGTCTCACCGTCACCGGCCGTACGCTCGCGGAGAATCTCGCGGACGTGCGCCCGTACCCGGACGGGCAGGACATCGTCCGGCCGCTCGATTCGCCGATCAAGAAGGACAGCCATCTCGCGATTCTTTACGGCAACCTCGCGCCGGAGGGCGCGGTCGCGAAGATCTCGGGCAAAGAAGGCACGCACTTCGCGGGGCGGGCACGCTGCTTCGGCTCCGAGGAGGAGGCGGTGCGGGCCATCCTCGATGGCGGGATCGTCGCCGGCGACGTCGTCGTGATCCGCTACGAGGGGCCGCGCGGCGGGCCGGGGATGCGCGAGATGCTGAGCCCGACCGGTGCGATCATCGGCCGCGGCCTCGGCGATAAGGTCGCGCTGATCACCGACGGTCGCTTCTCGGGCGGCAGCCACGGGTTCGTCGTCGGCCATGTCACGCCCGAGGCGGCCGTCGGCGGGCCGATCGCGGTGCTCGAGGACGGTGATCGCGTCGTGATCGATGCCGAGAAGAAGACGATCGACGTCGACGTGCCGAGCGAGGTGCTCGAGCAGCGGCTCGCGCGCTGGACGCCTCCGCCGCCGAAAGCCGAGAGAGGGCTGCTCGCGAAGTATGCGCGGCTCGTCAGCTCGGCGTCGCGCGGCGCCGTCACGGATGCTCCGGCCGTCGAGCCGTCGTGAAGAGAAGGGACTGAACCAGGGGCCGACTCCTTTCCCCGTAAGAAGGGGGGTGGGCCCCGTTTTCGTATGGAGCGCGTGCAACCATGGTTATGACCGTGCACGAAAAAGTCTCCGCGCAGAGCGTCGAGACGCCGTATCCCGATTCGCCGTGGGTCGTGATGAAGTTCGGCGGACGCAGCGTCGCGACCGCGGAGAACTGGGCGAAGATCGCCGGCCTCGTTCGGGCGCGGCTCGACGAGGGCGTCGCGCCGGTCGTCGTGCATTCGGCACTCGCCGGCGTCTCGAACGGGCTGATCGATCTGCTCGAGACGGCCGAGCGAGGCGAGGCGGTCGACGAGAAGCTCGACGCGCTGAAGCGCCAGCACCTCGATCTCGCCACGGACCTCGGCGTCGACGGAACGCTCCTCGACGGGCTGTTCGTCAAGCTCGAGCAGATGATCGCGGGCGTGCGCCTGATCGGCGAGGTCAGCCCGCGCGTGCACGCGCGCGTGCTCGCCACGGGCGAGCTCGCGTCGACGACGCTCGGTGCGGCGTATCTGAAGCGCGTCGGCCTCGACGCGGTATGGGTCGATGCGCGCGATCTGCTCGTCGCGAAGACGCTGCGCGATCAGAGCGAACGCGCGCAGTTTCTATCGGCACGCTGCGACTATGCGCCGAACGACGCGTTGAAGGCGCGCTTCGCGGCGGCCGGCGGCGTCGTGATCACGCAGGGCTTCATCGCGCGCGACGCTCACGGGCAGACGGTGCTGCTCGGCCGCGGCGGCTCGGATACCTCCGCAGCCTATCTAGCCGGCATGCTCGAGGCGCGCCGGCTCGAGAATTGGACCGACGTGCCGGGCTTCTTCAGCGCCGATCCGAAGGCGGTGCCGTCCGCGCGGCTGATCCGCAGCCTGCACTACCAAGAGGCGCAGGAGATCGCTTCGGCGGGCGGGGGTATCTTGCACCCGCGCAGCATCTCTCCGGTCCGCGCATCGGGCATTCCGCTGTTCCTGAAGTGCACGGCGCACCCCGAATGGGAAGGCACGGTGATCTCGAACGCGCCCGGCGACGACGCACCGCAGCTCAAGGCGATCTCGCATCGGAGCGGCATCACGCTGATCTCGATGGAATCGATGGACATGTGGCATCAGGTCGGATTTCTGGCCGAAGCCTTCGCGTGCTTCCGCGAGCACGGCGTGTCCGTCGATCTGATCTCGACATCGGAAAGCAGCGTCACGGTTTCGGTCGACGCGAAGGCGAACAGCGCGGACCGCGCGGCGCTCGAGGCGCTCGCCGAGGATCTGCGGCGCCTGTGCCGCGTATCGATGATCCACGACTGCGCGGCGATCACGCTCGTCGGCCGGCGTATCCGCACGATCATGCACGAGCTGACGTCGGTGCTCGAGCTGTTCGAGGAATATCACGTGCATCTCGTCACGCAGGCCGCGAACGATCTGAACCTCACGTTCGTCGTCGGCTCCGAGCATGCGCA
>CAYMAF010000339.1:0-2898 GCA_964388365.1 uncultured Gammaproteobacteria bacterium
GCCGCGACTCGGCTCGTCGGCGACGCGGCGAGCGCGAACGGATAGATCAGCTTGAAGAAGAAGACGAACGGAGGCGCGAGCAGCTTCTCCGCGAGCGATCGACAGTTGAGCGTGGCCATGATCGAAACGGCCGCGGCACCGGTGCGGCGCGCGTGCTCGACGAGAGCGGGAATCATGCCGGGCGAAAGCTCGATATCCGCATCGAGCAGCAGCACGAGCGGGCGATCGACCTCGGCGAGCCCCTGCTCGAGCGCCCATAGCTTGCCGCTCCAGCCCGGCGGCCGAGGCCGCCCGGCCACGACGCGCAGATCGAGCGTTTCCCGCGCCGCGTGCCGCCGGCAGATCTCGGCCGTGCCGTCGCTCGACTCGTCGTCGACGACGACGACGGCGAGCCCGGCTCCCTGCTCGCCGAGCGCCGCGAGCGTCCGGTCGATCACCGCGGCCTCGTTGCGCGCCGGGATCAGCACCGTGACGTCCGAGAGCGGCGGCCGCTCGGGCGAGGCCTCGAGCCGCTCGCGTACCCGATGCGGCTGCCACGGCACGAGCAGCACGCCGAGCCACGCGGCGAGCGCCGCGACCGCAAACACCGTGACCGTCATTGCGCGAAGCCGTGAGATACGGCGGCGGGCGGCCGATGCGCCCCGCTCAGTCCCAGAAGATCAAGAAGTCCCACCACGGTTTGTCGTCCTCGGCCGGCGCCGGCTCGGCACGATACGTCCGGTCCTCGCACGGCGTCGGCCCAGAATACGGCAGTTCCGACGGATACACGACGTCGGTCCCGGTATAGCGGCCCTCGAAATAGAGCGGATCCTCGGCGAAGTACTCGCGCGTCAGCGCCATCGTCGACGGATCGAGTGAAAAATGCTCGACGACGTGCAGCCGCTCGCTGTGCGGCACGCGGCCGTCCGCGGACAGGATACCGGGGAGGAACCCGACCGTATCGACGACGAGCACGTCGTCTTCCCAGCGCCCGATCGAATGCCCTTCGAGGCTCGGCTCGAGCGCTTCGGGATGCGCGTCGACATCGAGCCGAATCGTGCGCTCGATGCCCATCGAGCCGTACGACAGCTTGATCTCGTCCTCGCTCTGGACGATGCGATTCACGTCCATCTCGAAGACCCAATCGAAGAGAATGTTCGTCGGCTCGCAGCGCAGCCGCGGATTGTCGGTCGACGACAGATCGAGCCCTTCGATCGCCGCGCGGCCGGCCTCGGTCAGCGGCATCACGCTCGGCCGCCGATTCCAATACGTGTCGACCGGATCGTCGGCCATCGACAATTCGGTGCCGCGCGCACCGGGGAAGCCCTGTCCGCCGCCCGGCACCTCGCCCGGCCGGAGCTCGTCCGCGACGCTGATCGGCACGAGCGTGCCGGCCTGACCGCGCGGATCCGTCATCACGCGCTGCTCGGCGGCCCAGTCTCCGGCGATATTCGGATCGCCGTTCGGCAGTCGCAGCGGCCGCTCGATCTCGGCCAGCCGCGGGGGCTCGACGAGCTGACCGTAGCGGTCGACGCTCGAGCCGTCCGGGAAATAGGCCGTCGCGAGATAGCACGTCGTCGGATCTCGGCGGTCCGGCGAGCCGAGAATGCGGATGGGCATGCCGGTCCGGAACATCTGCTCGGACCAGCCGGAACGGCGCAGCACGGTCGCGCCCCGCATCTCGCAGCGCCACGCGGTCTTCGTGCCGTCGTCATTGACGACGTCGACGTGCAGCCACGAGTGCGGATTGATGAACTCGACGCGGGTCACGACGCCTTCGAGCTCGATATCGCGGTTGAGATCGAAGTTCGCGACACCGTGGTGCGCATGAGCCCCGCTCGCCAGCAGCGCCCCGGCAAGCCACGCACGGCGGATTCGCTTCATGGTTTCCCCCTCGGACGGCGCGCCCGTCTCCGCTTGCGCCGGGAGCAGTGTAACCCGCGTCAGGGCGAATTGTCGCAAGCGCCCTGCGGAGGCCGACCGTTGCAATTCACGCGTATTGCAGCGACGGACCGTGCGAGCAGACTGGCGGGCACCGAACGCATCGGCGCGGACCCGGTCTGCCGCGCCGCGTGCTCGGGACGGCGCCGCGGTCGACCCGGCTCCCGATCTGATGGGACAATAACGACCGAGCCCAACGGAGGATCGGCATGAGCAACCGGGTCGAGCAGGCGCTCGCACGCCGCGAGCGTATGAGGCGCTCTCGCGATCATGCATGGCTGTACTTCGCGGGATTCGCCGCGGCCGCGGCGTTCCTATGGATCGTCGCCGTCGCGCAGCTGACGGCGGAGCCGCGTGGCGTGTGGTGGGCGCTGCTGATCTACGTGCTGGTCGCGGTCCTGTCGACGCTGATCGCGTATCGTGCGCTCGGCGCGGCGACGCGCCTCTCCCGGCGCCTCGATGAGGCGCAGCCGCTCGAGGACACGCACGAACGGCATCGGTCCGCGTGGGAGGAAATCTGGCGGCGGCGCTCCTGAGCCGGAGGCCGAGCACCCGTTCGGCCCAAAGCGGTCCCTCGGCATCCGTCCGCCGACGTCAGTGCGTCATCGCATAGATGACGTAATTCGTCCCGAAACGATACGCGAGCGCGGTCATCGGCAGAGGATAGCCGGGATCGTCAGCATGCTCCCACGCATCGCCCATATCGATGTTGAAATTGATCGCGACCATCAGCCGGCCGGCATCGTCGTAAATGCCCCGCCAATGCGGCGGCCCCTCCATCTGTTGCCAACGTAAATGCCGCTCACCGGGGATCTGCGTTTGCTTGTCGAGATCGTAGAGGAGATGCAACAGCGGATCGTCGTCCGGGATCTCGACGATCGGCCGGCCCGGCAGCACCTTACGCAGCGCCGACTCGACGACGGCCCACTCGTAGTCGCCGTGAAAATCGTCGACGACGAGAAAGCCGCCGCGCAGCAG
>CAYMAF010000340.1:0-2892 GCA_964388365.1 uncultured Gammaproteobacteria bacterium
ATCGCGGCCGTCGATCCGGATCGCGCGCACGACAAGCCCGCATCGCTCGACGCGCACATCGTCGAGCACGCGCGCAAGGTCCGCGACCTTTTCGGCGCGAAGATCGAGATCCTGCACTGCGTTCCGCCGCTCGCGCCGCTCGTTCGCGACGTGCTGGCCGAAAGCGCGCTGAGCGACGCCGAAAAAGCGATTCGCGCGGAGCGCATCGAGTCGCTCGAGGCGCTGGCGCGGGAAGCGAGCCTTCCCGCTGAGGCCGTCTCCCTCGTCGATGGGCGCCCCGACGACGTGCTCGATGAACGGTCGTCCCGCGACGACGGCTCGCTGGTCGTGCTCGGCACCGTCTCGCGCGGCCCGATCGCGCGGCTCCTGATCGGCAGCACGGCCGCCCGCGTGCTCCGCGGCCGCGGCGGCGACGTGCTCGTCGTCAAGCCGCCCGGCTTCGGCTTCTCGCCCGACGACGCCGACTGACGCTCGCCCGTCGAGAAAGGGGTGAGATCCCGCTTCCGCCGGGGGCGAAGAGATGTCCGCGGAAATGAGTCTCACCTCCTCTTTGAGAAATTTGGGTCCGATTCCAATTCTCGTTCAGAGCGACGGCTCGCCGGCCGGCGTCGCGCCCATCAGCCGATCGACGAGCCGGCTCACGTGCTGCGGCGAGCGGGTGCGGCGTGCGAACAGCGCGTAAACCGCCGGCACCGCGAACAGGGTCAGGAAGACCGCGACCATCGTTCCGAAGAACACGACGATGCCGATCGGCTGCCGCTGCTCGGCGCCCGCGCCGGTCGCGAGCAGCAGCGGCAGCGCGCCGAACGCGGTGCAGAAGCTCGTCATCAGGACCGGCCGCAAGCGAATCGCCGCAGCCTGCACGATCGCGTCGACGAACTCGACGCCGCGGTCGCGGAGCTGATTCGCGAACTCGACGATCAGCACGCCGTTCTTCGCCGCGATGCCGACGAGCATGATCACCGCGATCTGGCTGAAGATGTTGATCGTGAGCCCATAGAGCTTCAGCCCGAATACCGCTCCGAGCAGCGCGAGCGGCACCGTGACCATGATGATCAGCGGATGCACGAAGCTCTCGAACTGCGCCGCGAGCACGAGGTACACGACCGCGAGCGCGAGCAGGAAGGTCCAGTACATCTGCCGACCCGTGCGCGTGAACTCGCCCGATTCCCCGTCCCACATCAGCGTGGCCTCGGGCGGCAGCTCGCGCGCGACCGTCTCGGTGAACCAGCGCACCGCGTCGCTCATCGTGTAGCCGGGCGCAAGATCCGCGGAGATCTCGATCGAGCGGAGCCGATTGAACCTCGAAAGCTCCATCGTGCCGGACGTCTCCTCCAGCCGGATCACGCTCGCGAGCGGGATCAGCTCGCCGCGCGACGAGCGGACATGGATATTCGTGAGATCGGTGCTCGTCTCACGGAAATCGTCCCGCCCCTGCAGGATCACGTCGTACTCCCGGCCCCGCTCGACATACGTCGTCACCACGCGAGAGCCGAGCATCGTCTCGAGGGTACGCCCGACGGTCTGCAGCGAGATGCCGAGATCCGCCGCGCGATCGCGGTCGACGGAAACGCGAATCTGCGGCTTGCGCGCCTTGAACGACGTCTCGACGTTCATCAGCCCAGGATTCGATTGCGCGAGCTCGTACAGCCGGTCGGACCATTCCGCGAGCCGCTCGTAGTCCGGCCCGCCGATCACCGCCTGAACCGGGTTGCCGCCGCCGCGGCGCCCGAGGCCGGCCGGCTGGCCGGTCGAGACCCGGACCCCCGGCATCTGTCGCTCCGCCTGCGCCCGAATGGCCTCGACGACGTCGCGGGGCGTGCGCTCGCGCGCCTCCCACGGCTGCATCACGACGAACGCGCGCGCGGTATTGACGTCGCCGGTGCGCACGTTCGCGCCGCCCTGGCCGGGCACGCGCACCAGCACGCGCGCGATGTCGCCCCGCTCCGTCTGGGCGAGCGCGAGCGTCTCGAGCTCGCCGGCATAGCGGTCGATGTAATCGAAGCTCGACCCTTCCGGACCCTCGATCGAGACGTACGCCCGGCCGAGATCGGCCGCCGGCGTGAACTCGGCCGGCACGGACCGGAACGTCACGATGCCGAGCGCGACGAGCGCGCCGACGCCGGCGACGACGAGCCATGGCCGGACGACGAGCCAGCGGAGCCGCGCCGAGTAGAACGCCGCGAGGGCACGGAAAACCCGATCGATGCCGCGCGAGAGCCGGCCGCGCTCGCCCCCGCCGTGCGGCAGCTTCGACGCGAGCATCGGCGTCAGCGTCAGCGCGACGAGCGCCGAGAAGAGCACCGCGGCCGCGAGCGTGAACCCGAACTCTCGGAACAGCCGGCCGAGGTCGCCGGGCAGGAACGAGATCGGCACGAACACGGACGCGAGCGTCAGCGTCGTCGCGATCACCGCGAAGCCGATCTCGCGCGAGCCGGTGATCGCCGCGACGAGCGGAGCCTCGCCGAGCTCGGTGCGCCGATGCACGTTCTCGAGCACGACGATCGCGTCGTCGACGACGAGACCGATCGCGAGCACGAGGCCGAGCAGGGTCAGCACGTTGATCGTGTAGCCGAGCGCGTACATCACCATCAGCGCCGCGATCACCGAGACCGGAATCGTGACCGCGGGAATCAGCGTCGCGCGGAAGCTGCCGAGGAAGACGTAGATCACCGCGAGCACGGAGATGAGCGCGAACACGACGGCGATCAGCACCTCGCGCAGCGCGGCCTCGATCGATATCGCGTTGTCGATGCTCACGACGAGCGTCGAGCCGGGCGGCAGGCTCTCCTGGATGCGCTCGACCTCCTCGCGGACACCCTTCGCGATGTCCAGCGTGTTGCCCTTCGATTGCGCCTCGATCGCGAGCATGATGCCGGGGCGGCCGTTCAG
>CAYMAF010000341.1:0-2889 GCA_964388365.1 uncultured Gammaproteobacteria bacterium
GCTCGAGGAAGTGGTCGTCACGGGCTCGTTGATCCGACGGCGGGACTTCGAGGCCAACAGCCCGATCGTCACCGTCGATCAGAATCTTTTCGAGCAGACGACGACGTCTGCGATCGAGACGCAGCTGAACCGCATGCCGCAGTTCACGCCGACGATGGATAACCCGACGCAGGGCGGAGACATTCAGCCGAACGCGCGGAACACGCCGGGCGCGGCGACGGTCGCGCTGCGCGGCCTCGGGCCGAACCGCAGCCTCGTGCTGATCAACGGCCGCCGCGGCACGCCGGCCAACGCGTCGATGGTCGTCGACATCAACACCATCCCGGCTGCGGCGGTCCAGCGCGTTGAAGCGATCTCGGGCGGTGCATCGGCGACGTACGGTGCCGACGCCGTTGCGGGCGCGGTCAACTTCATCATGCGCGACAACTTCGAAGGCTTCGATCTCTCGGTCCAGACGGGCGCAACCGAAGAGGGCGACAACTTCGAGTACCAGGTCTCCGGCATCATGGGCAGCGATATCGCCGGCGGCCGAGGCAATGTCAGCGTCGCGTTCTCGACGAACAAGCGCGAAGAGGCGTTTCAGCGCGACCGCAAGTGGTATCGCGATCTTTGGGCGGACCCGACGATCGGCGGCACCGGGTTCTTCCCCGACTTCTCGGGCGTCTTCATCGGCACGAGCAATCTTCCCGATCCGGACGTCCTGAACAGCGTGATCGACGGCGCGAGCTTCACTTCGGCGCCTTCGGGAGTCGTGTTCTATGCCGACCGCGACGGCAACGCGTTCTCCGGCTTCGACGTCCCCGGGGTTCCCGGCGCTTCCGGCGCGGAATTCATCGACGGCCAGAAGTACGCACTCCTCGCGAACGGAACGATCGGCGTCAACAACACCGACAACTATCTGATCCTGCCGCTGCGGCGTCACAACATGTTCGCGCAGGGCAACTACGACATCACGGACTCGGTTAGCGCGTTCGCCGAGGCCTACTTCAGCAGAACCAGGACCCACACCCAGCAAGAGCCCGCCCCGATTACCGGCGGCTGGGGCGTGCTGATCGATCCGACGAGCCATCGCGACGCGATCCCGGATGAGCTTCTCGCGATTCTCGACTCGCGCGCCGACGATCCGAACGCTCCGTTCGAGCTGAGAACTCTCCTGCCCTTCAACCGCGAGTCGTCGACGGAAGTCTCGACATACAACCTCACGTTCGGCTTCGAGGGCGACTTCTTCGGCAGCGACTGGACCTGGGAGGTCTTCACGTCGCAAGGTGAAGCCGAGACGGCCGTCCTGCAGGAGGGCTTCGCGTCGCTCGAGCGCGTGCGCGCGATCATGACGCAGCCGAACTTCGGCCGCGGCTTCGAAGCAACTGGGAACCCGGCATTCGGCGGCTTCGGCGGCGCAACCGCGACGTGCGAATCGGGCCTGAATCCGTTCGCGTGGCACACCGTGACGCAGGACTGCTTCGATGCCATCAGAGCGAATATCGCGACGAAGCAGGTCATGAAGCAGTCGGTCTGGCAGGCGAACTTCCAGGGCCCGGTCGCCACCCTTCCCGCCGGCCAGATGTTTGCCGCGGTCGGCGCGAACTACCGCGAAAACGAGTACCGCTTCCAGAACGATACGCTCGTGACGCAGGGGACTTCGTTCCTCGACCAGGCGTTGGGGCTCTATCCGTCGGGCGACTCGGCCGGCGCGATCGACGTGACCGAGGGCTACGTCGAGTTCCTCGTTCCGGTGCTCTCGGGGCTGCCGGCGGTTCAGCAGCTCGATTTCGAGCTCGGTGCCCGCTGGTCGGATTACAACACGACCGGCAGCAGCAACACGTACAAGATCATGGCCGACTGGCGCGTCAACGATACGGTGCGTGTCCGCGCCGGCTTCAACCGAGCCGAGCGCGCGCCGAACATCGCCGAGCTGTTCCTCGCTGCGGAGCAGACGTTCGGAGCGGCCATGGGCGGAGACGTCTGCTCGGTCAGGAACGGCATGCCGTGGTCGGCGAATCCCGAGCGGAACGCGAACTGGCGTGACGTCGTGCGGCTCTGCGGCCAGCTGATGGAAGCGAGCGGCGCGGCGGACGCCGACGAGCGGTACTACGGTATCTCCGCGGACGATGTCGCCAGCGCCAACCCTGCGGACGTCGCAGCCGGCACGGTGACGACGAACACGCAAGCCGGCCCGGGCCCTGCGTTCATCTTCCCGACGACGGCCGGCAATCCGAATCTCCAGCCGGAAGAGGCGGATACGTGGACGCTCGGCACGGTGGTCAATCTGGGCCGCGGCTCGGGGATCTTCTCCGACGTCAGCTTCTCGATCGACTACTACAACATCGAGGTGACCAATGCGATCGGCGAGCAGTCGGCCGACATCGTGATGCGTCAGTGCGTCGATGCCGCGTTCAACCCGACGTTCGATCCGAACTCGCCGTTCTGCGCCGGCTTCGGCCGTAACCAGGACGGACAGCTCGGAAATATCCAGCGGACGTTCTTCAATAACGGCCGGTTCGAGACGTCGGGCATCGACCTCCAGCTCAACTGGAACTTCGATCTCGGCCCCGGCCGGTTCGGCGTCGCGTCGCTCGTGAACGTGCTGCTCGACATGGAGTCGGCGGAGCTTCCGACGGATCCGCTCGTCGACTACAAGGGCACGTTCGGTCCGAGCCAGAACGGTCTGAACGGCAGTTCCTACGACTACCGGGCCCTGACGTCGTTCACGTACCTGATGGAGCGGCTGGAGTTCAGCTTGCGGTGGCAGCACTTGCCGAGCATCAAGTCGGCCAACGCGGCGATCGATCCGGATACGCCGATCACGGGCGCGCCGGCGTATAACCTGTTCGACCTGCTCGGCCGCTACCACGTCGCGGACAACGTCTCGCTGCGCTTCGGCATCGAGAA
>CAYMAF010000342.1:0-2882 GCA_964388365.1 uncultured Gammaproteobacteria bacterium
CGCTCATCTCGCCGCCGTAGATGCCGTCGACCTCGCGCATCGTCTGCTTGATGAATGCGTGTCCGGACTTGCTCTGCACGGCTTTGCCGCCCGCGCGCTCGACGAGATCGATCGTGCTCCACGTGAGCCTCGGGTCGTGCACGATCGTCTCACCGGGATGCTTCTCGAGGAAGCTCATCGCGAGGAGGCCGACGATGTAGTAACCCTCGATGAAAGTGCCCTTCTCGTCGAAGAAGAAGCAACGGTCGAAGTCGCCGTCCCACGCGAGGCCGAGATCCGCGCCGGTCTCGCGGATCTTCTCGATCGTCGCCGTGCGGTTGCGCTCGATCATCGGGTTCGGCACGCCGTTCGGGAACGTGCCGTCCGGCGTGTGATTGAGCTTCACGAACTCGAACGGCAAGTGCGGCTCGAGGAGGTCGACGATCGGGCCCGCTCCGCCGTTGCCGGCGTTGACGACGATCTTCAGCGGCTTCAGGGCTTCCCGGTCGACGTAGCCCAGCAGGTGCTCGATGTACGCGGGCCGGACGTCGTGGGGCTCGACGGTGCCCTTGCGGCTCGGGGCGCGAAACGACTCGCGCTCGGCGATCGCCTGGATTTCCTTCAGGCCCGTGTCGGCGCTGATCGGCCGCGATTCCTCGCGGACCATCTTCATGCCGTTGTAGTCCGGAGGATTGTGGCTCGCCGTGACCATGATGCCGCCGTCGAGCTTCTCGTGGAACGTCGCGAAATAGACGATCTCCGTGCCGACGAGCCCGATATCGAGCACGTCGACGCCCGAGTCGGTCAGGCCGCGGGTCAGCGCCGCGGCGAGCGCGGGGCTCGACAGGCGGATGTCGCGGCCGACCGCGACGCGGCGCGCGCCGACGAACTCGGCGTACGCGCGGCCGACGCGATAAGCGACGTCCTCGTTCAGCTCGCCGGGAACGCGGCCGCGCACGTCGTAGGCCTTGAAGCAGGTGATCTTCTTCATCCTTCGTGATTCTCTCGATCAAACAAAAGGGTTCTCGGCAGTATACGGCCCGCCGCCCGGCAATTGCGGTGCACGCTCGGCCGCAACGCCTGTACCATCCGCCGCATGACGCGACGGAACGAAACCGGCCGGCAGGATGCCGAAGGCGCCGCCGACAAGCCGGCGTTGTGGCGGCCGTATACGCAGATGAAGACGGCGCCCGCGCCGCTCGTCGCCGCGCGTACCGAGGGGGCGCGGATCGTGCTCGACGACGGGCGCGTGCTCGTCGACGGCACGTCGTCCTGGTGGACCGCGTGCCACGGCTACAACCATCCGCATATCCGCAAAGCCGTCGAGGCTCAGCTCGAGCGCATGCCGCACGTGATGCTCGGCGGGCTCGTGCACGAGCCGGCGCTCATGCTCGCGCGCCGGCTCGCCGCGCTCGCGCCGGGCGACCTCGATCACGTCTTCTTTTCGGAGTCCGGGTCGGTCTCGGTCGAGATCGCGATGAAGATCGCGATCCAGTATTGGCTGAATGCCGGGCAGCGCCGCATGCGCTTCCTGAGCTTTCGGCACGGCTACCACGGCGATACGTTCGCCGCGATGTCCGTCTGTGATCCGGACGAGGGCATGCACGCGCATTTCGCCGGCGCGCTCGCCGAGCAGCTCGTCGTGCCGCTGCCGGTCGGGCGAGACGCGCTCCGCGGCTTCGACACGGTGCTCGCGCGGCATGCGAGCGAGCTCGCGGCCGTCGTCGTCGAGCCGCTCGTGCAAGCGGCCGGCGGAATGAAGTTCCACGACGCGGAGACGCTCGCGGCCGTCGCCGAGGCGGCGCGGCGTCACGGTCTGCTGCTGATCTTCGACGAGATCGCGGTCGGTTTCGGCCGCACCGGGACGCTTTTCGCGTGCGAGCAGGCCGATGTCGTGCCGGATCTGATGACGCTGTCGAAATCGCTGACCGGCGGCACGCTGCCGCTCGCCGCGACGCTAGCCCGGCGGCACGTCTTCGACGCGTTCTGGTCCGACGACGAGTCGCATGCGCTGATGCACGGGCCGACGTTCACCGGGAATCCGCTCGGCTGCGCGGCCGCGAACGCGTCGCTCGATCTGTTCGAGACCGAGCCGAGGCTCGAGCAGGTCGCGCATATCGAGGCGGCGCTCGAGGAAGGGCTCGAGCCGTGCCGAAAGCTGCCCGGCGTCCGCGACGTCCGCGTTCGCGGCGCGATCGGCGTCGTGCAGCTCGAGCGGGCGCCGGGGGCGGCCGGTCTCGACGCGCTGCGCCGGCGGCTCGTCGACGAAGGGGTTTGGGTGCGGCCGTTCGGGGACGTCGTCTATCTGATGCCGCCGTTCGTGATCGACGACGATGAGCTCGAGCGGCTCGTCCGCGCGGTGCGCGCCGTCGTCGCGGCGCCGTAGCGCGGCGGCCGGTTCCTGCGGGCGGGGCGCCGGGAGACGCCCCCGTATCAGAACATCTCGGACGCGTCCGGCGCTTGCCTTGGGCCGCCGTTGTAACGGTTCGGGATGAAATCGCCGGTGACCATCTCGTGGTACGAGAGCCCCGGTCCGACCATCGGGTAGACGCCCGCCTCGGGATCGATGATGACCTCGAGGAACGCGGGGCCGTCGAACGCGAGGAACTCCTCGAGCACGCGCGGCACGTCGCGCTTGTCCTCGAGCCGGCGGACCCACGGGAAGCCGTCGGCCTGCGCGGCCTTGACGAAATCCTTCTTACGCAGCGACTTGTCACTCGCGGACAGCCGCCCCTTGAAGAACAGCCGCTGCCACTGCATGACCATCCCGTCGCCGAAATTGTTCAGCACGACGACCTTGATTGGCAGACCGTACGTCGTCACGGTTTCAAGCTCGCCGAGGTTCATCCGGATGCTCGCATCGCCGTCGACGTCGATCACGAGCTTGTCGGGCCGCGCGAACG
>CAYMAF010000343.1:0-2880 GCA_964388365.1 uncultured Gammaproteobacteria bacterium
TCGAGCATGAAGATCGCGTAATCGCGGATGGATTCGACCATGAGCCGATAGCTCATGGCCTCTTTGCGGGCGGGGAGGCCGGGTCTTGCGGTGTCTTGGCTCATAGTCGATTCGGCGCCAATGCCCGACGGTCGGGAGGGGCGCACCCGGGCGACCGGCCGATGTGGCGGATTGGAGAAATGGGTGCGGCAGCTCGGATGTTCCCGGGGGCCGCCATGCCGGACAGGCTCGGCCTACGCCGCGTCACCGTCGATTCGCTGTCAGTGTAGTACAGCTCGGGACGAATGCGGAATCGGTGGTCGTGCGGCGGAACTCGGCGGCAGCGGGGAACGCGGCGGGTATCTCGAGCCGGCGGGCCTAATCGGGGCCTTAGCCGAGCGCCGATCCCGAAAGCCTGTTTCGCACGCGTTGACCGCTGCCCGGGTCACTCCCTATGCTGCGCGCCTTGATTCCGCCCGACGCGCGCGGAAGATCGAACGACCAGGGCGAGGCGCCGCGAAAAGCCGGACGCCTGCCCTTCGACTATAAGGAATCCCGAGTGATCGAGGCAGACGCCGACCATCCATCCACCGCGGACGAGCGACCGCGGCTCTTCCACGTCATCGACCCGAGAATTTTCGACCGCCGACTGCTCGACGAGCTCTGCGATCTCGCGACGCGTGTCAGGCGGATTGCGAAATCGCCCGCCGGCGAGCTGTTCCTGCAGAGCTTGTTGCCGACGCGGCGTGCGATGCTCTATTTCACGCAGCCATCGACGCGCACGTTCCTGTCGTTCAACAACGCATGCCATATCCTCGGCATCAGAACGAGCGAGATCCGCGACCCTTCGACCTCCTCCGAGGTCAAGGGGGAGCGCTTCGAGGACAGCATCCGAACGTTCAGCTCCTACGTCGACGTGATCATCATGCGCACTCGGGAGCCGGGCCGGGCCGCTCAGGCGGCGCGGCTGATGGACTCGATTCCGAGGCCGATTCCGGTGATCAACGCCGGCAGCGGCAGCGATCAGCACCCGACGCAAGCGCTGCTCGATATCTACACGCTCGACCGCAGCTTCGCCGAGCGCGGCGGGATCGACGGCAAGGTCATCGGGATGATGGGCGATCTCAAGCGGGGCCGTACGGTGCGCTCGCTGAGCTACCTGATGAAGTGCTACCGAGGCGTGCGTCTCGTCTTCATCGCGCCGAAGCCGTTCGCGATGGAGCCCGACGTCAAAGCGCATCTCGCGGAGCACGATATCGAGTTCGCCGAAACCGATCGGCTCGACGACGTGCTGCCCGAGCTCGACGCGCTTTATGTCACGCGCATGCAGTCCGAATGGGACGTCGCCGGCGAGTCGAAGGCCGTCGACCTCGCGCGATTCAGCGTCGGCGCCGCGGAGCTCGCGCGGCTCAAGCCGGACAGCATTATCATGCATCCGCTGCCGCGCGGGCCGGAGATCGATCCGGCCGTCGACGCGGATCCGCGCGCGGTCTACTGGCGGCAGGAGCGTAACGGCATGTGGATGCGCGTCGCCGTGCTGCTTAAGATCTTCGGCCTCGACGAGCGCGTGCGCGAGGATTTTCCCGGCGGCGAAGCTTGATCGCCGTCGCGCCGTCAGCCGCCCATGAACCGTGCGATCGTCTCGGCCTCCGTGAGCCGCTCGAGGGGGCCCGAGAGCGCGTAGCCGGGCGGCTGAGCATCGACGTAGATCTCACAGACCGCCTTGAACGGCGTCGCGTCGTCGAAGGCGCCGACGCTGATCACGTAAACGTCCTTCGGCTTCAGCCTGTAGAACAGGCTCGAGCCGCAGCGCTTGCAGAAGCCGCGCTCGGCCCAGTCCGACGAAGCGTATCGGCCGAGATGCTCCTCGCCGCCGAAGACGACGCCGCTCGCGACCGTCGCGAATACCGGTCCTCCGGCCCAGCGCCGGCACATGCCGCAATGGCAGACGTGATGCTCTTTCTCGAACGACTCCACGCTGAAGGTCACCGCGCCGCACAGGCAGCGCCCCGTGGCTGCTGGCATGGGCAATCTCCTGGTTCCGATCCGTCCGATTATCGCGCCGCCGCGCCGCCGAATGCACCGAAAAATCGGGCGCCGACGACGAGAATCGGCACGAGTCGCGGAATCCGTTCCTTGCGGGCGCCGCGGGATGACGATTCGCGGCGCGCCGAGAGCCGGCGGCCGAAGACGCGCCGTCAGAAGCCCGGCAGCCGGTTCGCGATCCCCGCCGCCGGCGGGCGTCGACGCGAGCGGCGGCCCGCTAACGGACGACGTCGGCGTAATGCGTGCGCGCGACGTTCGGATGCGATCTCAGTCGGATCTTCAGATAGTTCTCGCCGAAGCGCGCGAAGACCGGGTCGGTCGGGTCCGCGTTCTGTCCGCCGGACGCCCGCGCGGCGAGGTCCGGCGGCAGCGGCACGGGCTCGAACACGGCGTCGAGCCGCGGATGGAAGAAATACGCGATCGAGATCCGCGATCGGCCGGGCGGCGGACTCGTCACGCCGTGCGGCGTCGCACGCAGCAAGCCCGAGGTCGCGGCCTGCAGCATCTCGCCGAGATTCATCACGTACGCGCCGGGGCGCGGGACCGCGTCGATCAGCCTGTTGCCGCGGCGCACCTTGAGCCCGCCGACGTCGTCCTGGAGGACGAACGAGACGAGGCCCGAGTCGTGGTGCATGCCGACGCCTTGGTCGTCGGCCGCATCGTCCGGCCGCGGCGGATAATGAATGATCTTCAGGTGCGGATCGCCGCGCGGCGCGAAATAGCGGTCGAAATAGCTCGTCGGCTGCCCGAGGCCGACCGCGATCGCGCGCAGCACCGCGAAACCGACTCGATCCATCGATTGCATCCACTCGAGCACGATCGGCCGCATCTCCGGCAGTGCGTCCGGCCACTGAT
>CAYMAF010000344.1:0-2880 GCA_964388365.1 uncultured Gammaproteobacteria bacterium
TCTTCAGCGCCTGCGCGTCGGTGTTCGCGCAGATGAAATCGACGCCGTCGATCCCGGTCCGCACCATGTGCCCGACCGCGTTGCCGCCGCCTCCGCCCACGCCGATGACTTTGATGATCGCGTTTTCGCTGAAGCCGTCCATTAACTCGAACATTTCTGCACTCCTTTTTGCCCCGTTTCCCCTAATCGCTCACAGGTTTCTCTGGAACCACGCTTTCATTCGGCTCAGCACGCTGCCGATGCCGAGCTTCGATGCCGATGAATCTCCTCGCGCGATGACCGCTTCCTTGCCGTACAGGAGCAGCCCGACCCCGGTCGCATGAATCGGGTTGCGCACGACGTCGGAAAGCCCGTCGACGTGCTGCGGCGCGCCGAGGCGCACCGGCATGTGAAACACTTCCTCCGCGAGCTCGACCGCGCCTTCCATCTTCGCGCTGCCTCCGGTCAGCACGATGCCGGCCGCGATCATTTCCTCGAATCCCGAGCGGCGCAGCTCGTCGCGCACGAGGTGATAGAGCTCCTCGTAGCGCGGCTCGACGACCTCGGCGAGCGTTTGCCTCGCGAGCCTTCGCGCCGGCCGTTCGCCGACGCTCGGCACCTCGATCGTCTCGTCGGGATTCGCGAGCTGCGACAGCGCGCACGCGTAGCGGATCTTGATCTCCTCGGCGTGATGCGTCGGCGTGCGCAGCGACACCGCGATGTCGTTCGTGACCTGATCGCCCGCGATCGGAATCACCGCGGTGTGCTGGATCGCGCCGCCGTAGAACACCGCGATATCGGTCGTGCCGCCCCCCGAATCGACGAGACAGACGCCGAGCTCCTTCTCGTCGTCGGTCAGGCACGCGTAGCTCGACGCGAGCTGCTCGAGCACGATGTCGTCGACGCCGAGCCCGCAGCGTTGCACGCACTTGACGACGTTCTGCGCAGCGCTGACCGCACCCGTGACGAGATGCACCTTCGCCTCGAGCCGGACGCCGGACATGCCGACCGGCTCGCGGATGCCCTCCTGCGCGTCGATGATGAACTCTTGCGGCAGCACGTGAAGCACGCGCTGGTCGGCCGGGATCGCGACCGCGCGCGCCGCGTCGATCACGCGCTCGACGTCGCTCGGCGTCACCTCCTTGTCGCGAATCGCGACGATGCCGTGCGAGTTCAGGCTTCGGACGTGACTGCCGGCGATGCCCGTGTACACGCTGTTGATCTCGCAGCCGGCCATCAGCTCGGCTTCCTCGACGGCGCGCTGGATCGACTGCACGGTCGACTCGATGTTCACGACGACACCGCGCTTCAAGCCCCGCGACGGCGACGAGCCGAAGCCGATGACCTCGATCATGCCCTCGGGCGAAAGCTCGCCGACGACGGCGACGACCTTCGACGTGCCGACGTCGAGACCGACCAAGAGCTTTCGATCGTCGCGCCTAGCCACGAGTCTCGCGCCCCCTTTCGTTAACCTTCTGCACCGCCAGCTCCATTCGCGCGGCCACCTCCGTTTCCTCCGATTGCGTCTCGTCGCGCCAGCCGACGGCGAACCCGTTGGTGTAGCGCAAGTCGACATAGCTCACCCGATGCAGCTCCCGCGCGAGCGCGGGGGCGGCGACACTGAAGAAGCGATCGATGCGCTCGTGCACGTCCGCACGCCCGAACCGCACCTCCTGGCCCGTCGCGAGCAGCAGCCGCCACGAGCCGCGCTCGTCGAGGTGCAGCCTTTCGATCGCAAGACGCGTCTCGAGCAGCCGCTCGCGCATCGCGAGATACACCTTCGCGACCTCGCGCTCGCTGCCCGGCGGCCCGTCGAGACGCGGCAATTCCGGGAAGCCATGCGGCGGCCGCTCGGCGAAGAGCTCGCCGCGTGCGTTCAGCAGCCCCCGATCTCCCCAGCGCGCGGCCGCGCGGTGCTCTTCGATCCGCACGACGAGCACGTCCGGCCACCGGCGTCGCAGCGAGGCCGAGTCGACCCATGCGAGCGCCTGCAGCCGCGCGCGCAGCGCCTCGAGATCGAGCGACCAGAAGCCGTGCTCGAGCCCCGGCGCGAGCGCGGCCTCGACCTGGATCGGCGTCACGCGCTGGAACGTGCTCTCGATCACGAGCCGGCCGACCGGCCGGTCGACGAGCCCGTCGAGCACCGGGAACACCGCCGCTGCGGCGCTGCCGAGCACGACCGGCCACATCACGACGCGCAGCGGAATCCGAAACCGCGGCATGCGCGGCAGCTTCGGCGCCGGCAACGCGCGCTTCGACTTGCGGCGGCGATTCGGTCGCTTGCGGCTCATCCCGCCTCCCGTCGGCGCTCGCCGATCACCTTGGCCTCGAGCACGAGCTCGACACCGAACCGCTCGGCGACGCGTCGGCGCACCGCATCGATCAGCCGCTCGATGTCGTCCGCCGTCGCGCCGCCGGTATTCACGATGAAATTCGCGTGTTTCTCGGACACCTGCGCGCCGCCGATCGAGAAGCCTTTGAGGCCGGCGCGCTCGATCAGCACGCCCGCATGCGTCCCTTCGGGATTGCGGAACACCGAGCCGCAGCTCGGCACGCCGAGCGGCTGCGTCGCCGCGCGGCGATCGAGCATCTCGCGGATCGACGAGAGATCGGCCGACTCGTCGTGCTCGAATCGAAACGTTCCCGACACGAAGAACTCCGAGAACGAGCCGGCGTCCGAGCGCGAGCGATCCGAGCCCGACGTGCCGGGTTCCGCTCCTTCGGACGGGCCCGCGGCCGGCGCCGTCAACGCGACGTGGCGATAGCCGATCTCATACTCGTCGCGTCCGCGCACGCGCCGCACGCCGCGCCGGTCGATCGTCTCGACGCTCTCGACGCGATCCCACGTCTCGCCGCCGAACGCGCCGGCGTTCATCGCGAGCGCGCCGCCGATCGTGCCCG
>CAYMAF010000345.1:0-2877 GCA_964388365.1 uncultured Gammaproteobacteria bacterium
GAACGCCTCGGCGTCGACGGCGCCGAGCTCGGAGTGGTCGCCGCCGCGGCCTTTCGCGATATCGTGGAACAGCCCCGCGAGATACGCGATCTCCGGCTTCTCGAGCCGCTGCATCACCTCGCTGCAGGCCGGGAACTCGTGGTCGAAGCGGGGCAGCGCGAAGCGCCGCAGGTTCTCGACGACGAACAGCGTATGCGCGTCGACCGTGTAGGCGTGGAAGAGGTCGTACTGCATGCGGCCGACGATCCGTCCGAACGCCGGGATATAGAGACCGAGCACGCCGTAGGTGTTCATGCGCTTCAGCGTCCGGGTCACGCCCTGCGGCGCGCGCAGGATGTCGAGGAAGAGCCGGTGATGGCGCGGGTTCTGCCGGAACTCCTCGTCGATCAGCCACAGATGCCGCTTGATCAGCGAGATCGTCCGCGCGCTGATGCCCTTGAGCTCGAGGTTCTGCTCGAGCAGCAGGAAGATCTCGAGCAGCGCGGACGGCTCGCGTGCGAACACCCCGTCGTCGACGGCCTCGATATAGCCGTTACGCATCTGGAAGCGTGCGTTGATCGGCACGGCAGGCGAATCCTTGTCGAGCAGGATCGCCTCCTCGAAGAGCTGCAGCAGCATCTCGTTGAGCCGCGACAGCTCCATGACCGTGCGGTAGTAGCGCTGCATGAGCTGCTCGACCGCGAGCGTGAAGCTCGCGTCCTCGTAGCCGAGCATCTGCGCGAGCTTGATCTGATAGTCGAACAGCAGCCGGTCTTCGCGGCGCCCGGTCAGAAGGTGCAGGCCCCAACGGATCCGCCACAGGAACGCTTGCCCCGTCAGCAGGATCCGGAGCTGCCCCTCGGTCAGGAAGTCGTGCGCGACGAGCTCTTCGAGGCGCTCGACGCCGAGATGCCGCCGCGCGAGCCAGCCGATCGTCTGGATATCTCTCAGCCCTCCGGGGCTGCCTTTGACGTTCGGCTCGAGGTTGTACGCGGTATCGTGGAAATGATGATGCCGCGCCTGCTGCTCGGCGACCTTCGCGCGGTAGAACTCGGCGGCGCTCCACATGCGGTCGGGACCGATGCGGTGCGGCAGCTCGCGAAACAGCGCGCCGGGGCCGGCGAGCAGCCGCGTCTCCATCAGCGCCGTCAGGATCGTCACGTCGGCACGGGCTTGCGTCTCGCAGTCCTCGAGCGTGCGGACGCTGTGGCCGACCTCGAGGCCGATGTCCCACAGGAAGGTCAGGAAGCGGCTGATCGGCTCGTCGGTCGAGCGGTCCGACGCGTCGTCGAGCAGGATCAGAAGGTCGATATCGGATTGCGGGTGGAGCTCGCCGCGTCCGTAGCCGCCGACGGCGACGAGATCGGCCGAGCTCTCGATGCGGCGCGCGAAATGCCGCCAGCACGTCAGGATCACGGCGTCGATCGTGCGTGCCCGCTCCCGGACGAGCGCTTCGAGCGGCTCGTTCTCGAGAAAGCGCCGCTTCAGCGCTTCGCCGGCCGCCGCGAGCGCCTGCTTGAACGTCTCGACCGGCGATGCGCCGCCGGCGAGCGCGGCGGACAGACCCTCACAGTCGATCGGCGGCGCGGCCGGAGCTCCGGCGCCGCTCGACTCGAGCTGGATCGACATGGCTCAGCTCCCGGAGGTCCGGTCGCTCAAGGTCAGCACCTCGTGCCCGTCGTCGGTCACGAGCACCGTGTGCTCCCATTGCGCGGACAGCGAGTGATCCTTCGTGACGACGGTCCAGCCGTCCGCGAGCAGCTTCACGTCGCGCCGGCCGGCGTTGATCATCGGCTCGACCGTGATCGTCATGCCCGGGACGAGCTCCTCGCCGGTGCCGGGCCGGCCGTAATGCAGCACTTGCGGGTCTTCGTGAAACTGGCGGCCGATCCCGTGCCCGCAATACTCGCGGACGACCGAGAAGCGGTGCGACTCGACGAAAGTCTGGATCGCGTGGCCGATATCGCCGATCCGCGCGCCGGGCCGGACCTCGCGGATCCCGCGCCACATCGCCTCGAAGCAGATGCGGCTCAGCCGCTCGCCGATGACGGTAGGTTCCCCGACGTGGAACATCCGGCTCGTGTCGCCGTGGAAGCCGTCCTTGATCACGGTGACGTCGATATTCAGGATGTCGCCGTTTTTCAGCTTCTTGTCGCTCGGAATGCCGTGGCAGACGACGTGGTTGACCGACGTGCAGATCGATTTCGGAAAACCACGGTAGTTCAGCGGCGCGGGGATCGCGTCGAGCTCGTTGACGATATAGTCGTGGCAGATGCGGTTCAGCTCGTCGGTCGAGACGCCCGGCCGGACGTGCTCGCCGATCATGTCGAGCACCTCGGCCGCGAGGCGGCCGGCGACACGCATCTTCTCCTGCTCTTCAGGCGTCTTGATCGTGATGGCCATCGGGGGTGGGCGCGGCGCGGTCCTTGCCGCCGCGTTTGTTGCTACGAGCGTGCTATGGTATAAAGCGCGCGCCTTCCAGGCAATTAACGACACACACGCGCCGCTTACCCGTCAGCCGGGTGCCTGGCCCGAAAGGGCGAAAGGTCGCTGCGGGGGCGCGTGGAGGTTCAACCCAGACAAGGAGCTTCCCATGGCCGACGTCACGATGCGTCGTATGCTGGAGGCGGGTGTCCATTTCGGGCATCAAACCCGCTTCTGGAACCCGAAGATGGCCCCGTACATCTTCGGCGAGCGCAACAAGATCCACATTATCAATCTCGAGAAGACCCTGCCTCTGTTCAACGAGGCGGCGGAGTTCGTGCGCAAGCTGGTCGCGGACGGCGGAGTCGTGCTGTTCGTCGGCTCGAAGCGCGCGGCCCGGCAGGCGATCGCCGAGGAGGCGGCTCGCTGCGGCATGCCGTACGTCAGCCAGCGCTGGCTCGGCGGCATGCTGAC
>CAYMAF010000346.1:0-2877 GCA_964388365.1 uncultured Gammaproteobacteria bacterium
TGATCTTCATCAACCAGATCCGCATGAAGATCGGCGTGATGTTCGGCAGCCCGGAGACGACCACGGGCGGCAACGCGCTGAAGTTCTACGCGTCCGTGCGGCTCGATATCCGCCGCATCGGCTCGATCAAGAAGGGCGACGAGGTACTCGGCAACGAGACGCGCGTCAAGGTCGTGAAGAACAAGGTCGCGCCGCCGTTCCGTACGTGTGAGTTCGAGATCCTCTACGGCCAGGGTATCTCGCGCGAGGGCGAGATCATCGACCTCGGCGTCAAGGAGAACATCGTCGAGAAGGCGGGCTCGTGGTACAGCTACGGCGGTGACCGGATCGGCCAGGGCAAGGAGAACGTTCGCGAGTTCCTGATCCAGAACCCCGAGATCGCCGCGGAGATCGAGGCGAAAATCCGCGCGAAGCTGCTGCCGAAGAAAGGCGCGGCCGAAGCCGTCGACGAGGCGGAGGGCGCCGCGCTCCAGGCGTGAGCGACGACGCCGGCGCGGAGTGCGAGAAGCGCGCCGTCGGCTTTCTCGCGCGCCGCGAGCACAGCCGGGCCGAGCTCGAGCGTAAGCTCGCGGCCCGGGGCTACGAGGCCGAGGTGATCCGCACGACGCTGGACCGCCTGGAACAAAGCGGCCTCCTCAGCGGTCGGCGATTCGTCACGACCTTCATCGCGTCCCGCGCGGCGCGAGGCTCGGGGCCCGACAAGATCCGCGCCGAGCTCGTGCAGCGCGGGATCCGGCCGGACGACGCCGCTGCGGCGGTGCGCGACGCGGACGAGGACTGGATAGAGCTCGCCCGCAGGGCGCGGACGAAGCGGTTCGGTGCCGCGCCGCCCGGCTCGTTCGAGGAGCGGGCCCGCCAGGCGCGCTTCCTGCGCGGACGCGGCTTCACCGCCGGGCAGATCGACGCGGCACTGGAAGTCCGCGCCGATTCGGATTAGCGTGCTCTCCCTTCGGGGCCGGCAGCCACGGTTCGCGCGCCCCCGCGCCCGCCGTGCCGGAACGCACGCCGATGGCCCGCGGGCCTGACCCGGCGTCGGGTCGAGCGCGGCAAACTGCCCGGATATTCCAACTGACTTTACTGTACCGTTATTACCATGAGTCTATCGAGCACCGAGCTGCGCCGTGCGTTCCTTCGTTACTTCGAGGAACGCGGCCACGAGATCGTGCCGAGCTCGTCGCTCGTGCCGGCGAACGATCCGACGCTGCTCTTCACGAACGCCGGCATGGTCCAGTTCAAGGACGTCTTCCTCGGCCGAGAGAAGCGTGCGATCCCGCGTGCCGCGAGCGCGCAGCGCTGCGTCCGAGCCGGCGGCAAGCACAACGATCTCGAGAACGTCGGCTATACCGCGCGCCATCACACGTTCTTCGAGATGCTCGGCAACTTCAGCTTCGGCGACTACTTCAAGCGTGAGGCGATTCGCTACGCGTGGGAGTTCGTCACGAAGGAGCTCGGGCTGCCGCCCGAGCGGCTCTGGTGCACCGTTTACGAGGAGGACGACGAGGCCGCTCGCATCTGGCTCGATGAGATCGGCGTCGATCCGGCTCGCTTCTCGCGCATGGGCATGAAGGACAACTTCTGGGCGATGGGCGATACCGGCCCGTGCGGCCCGTGTAGCGAGATTTTCTACGATCACGGCCCGGAGATCCCCGGCGGCCCGCCGGGCTCGCCCGACGAGGACGGCGACCGCTACGTCGAGATCTGGAATCTCGTGTTCATGCAGTTCGACCGCAACGAGCAGGGCGAGCTCGTGCCGCTGCCGAAGCCGTCGGTCGATACCGGCATGGGGCTCGAGCGGATCGCAGCGGTCATGCAAGGGGTGCACTCGAATTACGAGATCGACCTGTTCCGCGGGCTGATCGAGGCCGCGGCCGAGGCGACCGGCACGGCGGATCTCGAAAGCAAGTCGCTGCGCGTGATCGCCGATCACATACGCGCGTGCGCGTTCCTGATCGCCGACGGCGTGCTGCCCGGCAACGAGGGCCGCGGCTACGTGCTGCGCCGCATCATTCGCCGCGCGGTCCGGCACGGCTACAAGCTCGGGCAGGACAAGCCGTTCTTCCACGGCCTCGTCGCGCCGCTCGAGCGGCAGATGGGCGAAGCCTATCCCGAGCTCGTCGCGCGGCGAGCGCACGTCGAGCGCGTGCTGCATCAGGAGGAGCTGCGTTTCGCCGAGACGCTCGCGCAGGGGATGCGGCTGCTCGAGGACGAGATCGCGGGCCTGCCCGCGGGCGGCAGGATTCCCGGCGAGACCGTGTTCCGGCTCTACGATACCTACGGTTTTCCGGTCGATTTGACCGCGGACGTCGCGCGCGAGCGCGGGCTTTCGATCGACGAGGCGGGCTTCGAGCGCGAGATGGCGGCGCAGCGCGAGCGCGCGCGCAAGGCGAGCCGCTTCGGCATGGCCGGCGGCGCGGCGCCGATCCTCGACCAGCCGACGGCGTTTCACGGCTATGAGACGCTCGAGCTCGACGGTCAGGTCACGGCGCTTTACGACGCCGACGGTCATCCGGTCGAGCGGCTGCCGGTCGGTGCGCGCGGCACGGTCGTGCTCGACCGCACGCCGTTCTATGCCGAGAGCGGCGGTCAGATCGGCGATACCGGCACGTTGCGTGCGGCCGCCGGAGGCGCCGAGTTCCGCGTCACGGATACGCAGAAGCTCGGTGTCGCGTACGGGCACGTCGGCACCGTCGAGCGCGGCGAGATCCGGGTCGGCGATCGGCTGCACGCCGCGGTCGACGGAGAGCGGCGTGCCGCGATTCGACTGAACCATTCCGCGACGCATCTCTTGCACGCGGCATTGCGCCGCGTGCTCGGCGATCACGTGCAGCAGAAGGGCTCGCTCGTCGCGCCGGATCGGCTGCGCTTCGATTTCTCGCA
>CAYMAF010000347.1:0-2860 GCA_964388365.1 uncultured Gammaproteobacteria bacterium
CGGCGATCCGCGCGCCGCGAAGCAGCGGCGCGAGCTCGAGGCTCTCGACGAGGTGCCGGTCGACGAGCGCGTCGGGATCGCGGATTCCCGTCAGGTTATAGGCCGTGTTCCATTTGACGAGCAGATTCAGGTACTCGGCGAGCTTCGCACGCTCGTCGCGGCCGAGATCCTGACCTGCGTCGCCGAGCGCGCGGCCGACGCGCTCGATATCGAAAGGCCGATTCTGCATGACGGGGAAGTATACGGGCCGCGGTCGGACCGGCCCGGGCTCGCCGCGACGTGCCGAGGCCGCGCTAGCCGCCGACGCGCACGACGATCCGGCCGACGACGCGGCCCGCGAGAAGCTCCGGGAAGACCGACGGCAGCTCGTCGAACGAGACTTCTCGCGCGGCGATCTCGTCGAGGCGGCGCGGCTTCCATTCGGCGCCGAGCCGACGCCACAGCTCGGCGCGGAGGGCCGGTTCGATCGCGGCCGCGTTCACGCCGACGAGGCTGACGCCGCGGAGGATGAACGGCATCACGGTCGTCTCGAGCTTCGCGCCGCCGGCGAGGCCGATCGACGCGACGTTGCCGTTCGGCCGCGTCGTCGCGAGCAGCGTCGCGAGCACGTCGCCGCCGACGTTATCGATCCCGCCGCCCCACGTCCCCTTGCCGAGCGGTCCCGGCGGCTTCGCGAACGCGTGCCGGTCGACGATCTGGGCCGCGCCGAGACGCTCGAGATACGCGTGCGCGTCGGCCTTGCCGGTCAGCGCCGCGACCTCGTAGCCGCGCGCCGCGAGAAGATCGATCGCGACGCTGCCAACCCCGCCGGTCGCGCCGGTCACGAGCACCGGACCCTGCTCGGGCCGCTGCCCGTTCGTCTCGATGCGGTGCAGCGCGAGCGCCGCGGTCAGGCCCGCGGTGCCGATCGCCATCGCGCGCCGAGCATCGAGGCCCGGCGGAATCGGCTCGACGCTGTCGCCCGGCACGCGCGCGAGCTCGGCGTAGCCGCCGTCGAGGGTCTCACCGAGCCCCATGCCGCAAACGAGCACGGCCGCGCCGGGCGCGAAGCGCGGATCGGCCGACTCGACGACGGTCCCCGAAAGATCGATGCCGCCGACGAGCGGGAAACGGCGCAGGATGCTGCCGGCACCCGTCGCCGCGAGCGCGTCCTTGTAGTTAATCGACGAGTACGCGACGCGGATCACGACGTCGCCGGGGGTCAGGTCGTCGAGGGTCAGCGACTCGAACGCGGCGCGGATCTCGCCGTCGCGCCGGTCGATGCGAAACGCCCGGAATCGGGTGCTCAAGCCAAGCCTCCGGCCGGGCATTCGAGGCTCGACGCTTGCACGGCCGCGGCCATCGCGTCAGCCGGCCCCGAGCCGGCGAACCGAGGCTCGCTGCGGCCGCTACATCTCATTCGGCGTGTAGAGCCCCTTCTGCGCGGCGAAATAGGCCGCGAGCTCGCGGATCGACGCTTCGTCGAGCGGCGCAGCCATCGGCGCCATCACGACGTCGGCCCGCTCGCCGTTCTTGTACTGCGCGAGCGCACGCTCGATATACGACGCGTGCTGACCGGCGAGATTCGGCCACTGCGACGCCGGCGCGATGCCCGTCGGCCCGTGGCACGGCGCGCACACCGCCGACTTCTCCTCGCCGGCGCGGATCAGCTCGCTCGACGCGCGTGAGATGCCCGTCTCCTCGGCGGCCTCGAGGCTCGCGATATATGCGGAGATGTCCGCGATGTCCTGATCGGAGAAGACCGCGGCCTGCGCGTGCATCGTGTCGTGCGAGCGCGAGCCGCGCCGATAGCCCTGCAGCGCGATCTCGAGATAGTCCTGGTTCTGCCCGCCGAGCTTCGGCACGTGGAACGACGGATAGACGTTCCGGTAGCCCGGGATCGCGTGGCAGCCGGCGCACGTCGCCGCGAGGCGCTTACCGTTCTCGACGTTGCCCTCGATGCTGAGCGGCATCAGCGGCGGCTGCGGCGATTGCTGGGCGAGCGCAGCACCGCAGGACGTCGCGAGCGCGGCAAAGACGAGGGTTTTCCAGCCGAGGGAGGGGACGAACCGAGACTTCGTGGACAATTCCGGGACTCTCCGTGTCAGCGTGAGGCTCCGCGGCCGCGTATCTTAGGGGCAGCCCGCGCGGTTTGCCAGTTCGAAATATCCGAAAGGCGCTAAATCGGTGCGCCGGAACGCTCGGTCGGGGCTTGCGGGGGGGCCGTCGGCGGCCCGAGCGACGGCGCCTCCTCGACGACCTGCTCCGCGAGATGACACGCGACGAGCCCCCCGCCGAACGGGCGCAGCGCCGGCGTCTCCGCGGCGCAGCGCTCGATCGCGTAGCGGCACCTCGTCCTGAACCGGCAGCCGCTCGGCGGCGAGATCGGCGACGGGAGGTCGCCGCGCAAGATCTCGCGGCGCCGCGTGCGCTCGGCGCGCGGGTCCGGCAGCGGCACGGCGCTGATCAGCGCGCGCGTGTACGGATGCGCGGGCCGCTCGTAAAGCGCATCGCGGGACGCGAGCTCCATGACCGCGCCGAGATACATGACCATGACGCGGTGGCTGATGTGCCGGACGACCGCGAGATCGTGCGCGATGAACAGCAGCGACAGGCCGAGCTCGTGACGCAGATCCATCAGCAGATTGATGATTTGCGCCTGGATCGAGACATCGAGCGCGCTGACCGGCTCGTCGCAGATCACGAGCTTCGGTTTCAGCACGAGGGCCCGCGCGATGCCGATCCGCTGGCATTGCCCGCCGGAGAACTCGTGCGGGTAGCGGTTCAGCTCGCGGCCCGTGAGGCCGACGCGGCGCAGCATCTCGGCGACCTCGGCGCGGATCGCCTTCCGGCCGAGATCCGGGCGGTGCACGCGCAGCGG
>CAYMAF010000348.1:0-2841 GCA_964388365.1 uncultured Gammaproteobacteria bacterium
ATTGATAGCGGCTCATGCCGTAGCCGCGCATCAACGCGCGCGAGAGCAGCATGTCCTGAGTGCCGACGAGGATCTGCTCATTGTCGGGACGATGGGTCCAGCTCGTGAGGTCGTCTTCGCCGCCCATGAGCACATGCAGCGACACGCCGTCCGACTTGCCGTCTCGCGCCAACCAATCCAGGTGAGCGAGCCACTGGCGCACGTTCTCGTAGGTTTGCTCGACCAGCGTGCGCATGGGCAGGCACCACACTAGGCGCCCTGGCGTAGAAGGGTCCGCTTGGACCCGCTGGCCGTTAGGCCGAAAGCCGCGTTTCCAGGCCCAAGCTAAGGTTATGGCCGCGGTCTTGCCCAGCCCAGTAGGCACGTCCAGTACGTCCGGCCAGCTCGCTTCTGCTAACCGTTTCTGATATGGAAATGGCTCGTACCCGGTACCGCTGGAAAAGAACTGTTCGAAGCTCGTCACCGTCGACACCATGCCCCCTTATGATTTGTCATGCTCGTGGTCGGCTCCGCAATCCACTAGGATCAATATGTCGCGACCCAAACGTTCAAGGCATCTCCGCTCCGATTCCACGCCCCGCTTCGAGAGGAATCGGCCCCGCGGAGCGGTTCACGGAACACGAGAATGGCGAGCAATGGCGCCGCACCCTCCGTCCTTGAGCTCGATCTTCGGCTAGGCTGCACTGACGCGTTGAGACGGAAGCCACGATGACCTCTTCAGCATCTGTGATTTCGCTGTCGTCACCGACGTAGCTCGAGATCCAGAAATACTTTCCGTTTGCTCCGCAGTCTCGCATGACCCAGTCTCATTTCTTGCGAGCGGCCTGCCGCGCCTCCCCATGGACCGTTCTGCCTCGTCGGCAGAACACCTTTACACCCAGCGCCGGCCTCGGCCCATCAGGGCTAAGGTGCCTGATAATGGGAACGCGCCTCGAGTAGAGGCTACATGCATAAATGTAAAGCTAGTCATAGTACTACATCTACAACCATTCCATTCATCGCCGCGGCGAAGTGTAGGGCCGAGGCCCACAAACCTCAACTTCAAGGACAGGCATGCTTAGAGACGGTCGCGGCCTCGCCACAGAGAAGGCCAGCGATCTCACAAGGTCCGAGCGCTGAAGCTCGTCGACTCTAATCGGATCCTGAAGAATGCGAAGAAGACGCGCTCGAAGTCCGAGCAGCCTCACTCCATATGCTCAACGATGAGCTGCACCGTCGGCGGATCCCAGTAATCGTTGATATCGAGCCGAAACGCGAGCGTGAGCTCGCGGTCGACCGGCGGATCGGTGCGATGAAACGCGATCGCGTCGATCGGGCGCCCTCCGCCGCCCGCGGGGCGCACTTTCATCTTCAGATGCGCGTCCTTCACGAGCGCGTGATCGAGTACCTCGAAGCGCCCATCGAAGCACGGCTCCGGAAAGCCCTGCCCCCACGGGCAGGCGTTTCGCAGCAGCGCCGCGACCTCGACGGTCAGATCGTCCGGCCGCAGCTCGCCGTCGGTGAGGACGCGCTCGGCAAAGCATTCCTCCGTGAGGCTCTCGCGCCCGACTCGTTCGATCGCGAGCTTGAAGTCGTCGAACGCGGCCGCCGAGAGCGTCAGCCCCGCCGCCATCGCGTGGCCGCCGAAGCGCTCGAGCATGCCCGGATGACGCGCCGCGACCGCGGCGAGCGCATCGCGCAGATGAAAACCCGCGATCGATCGGCCCGAACCCTTGAGCCGATCGTTGCCCGCCGGCGCGAACGCGAACGTCGGCCGGCAGTAACGCTCCTTGATCCGCGACGCGACGAGACCGACGAGGCCTTCGTGCCAATCGCGGTGCGCGAGGCAAACGACGTGCGGCAGCGCGCCGTCGAGCTCCGTCGACGGACCGACGAGATCGATCGCCTCCGCCTTCATCCGCGCCTCGAGCGCGCGCCGCTCCCGGTTCAACGCGTCGAGCCGCTCGGCGAGCTCGGCCGCCTCGTCCGGATCGTCGGTGACGAGGCAGCGCACCCCGACGGACATATCGTCGAGCCGCCCGGCGGCGTTCAAGCGCGGCCCGATCTGGTAGCCGAGCGTCGCGGACGTGATGTCCTCGAGCCGCACGCCGGCCGTGCGCGCGAGCGCGGCGAGCCCGGGACGACAGCGTCCGGCGCGAATCCGCTTCAGCCCCTGCTCGACGAGGATGCGATTCAACTGGTCGAGCGGCACGAGATCGGCGACGGTGCCGAGCGCGACGAGGTCGATGTAGTCGAGCACCGCGTTCGGCCGGTCGAGCGCCTTACCGAGTGCCGCGAGCAGGTAGAACAGCACGCCGACGCCGGCGAGATGCCGGCCGCCTGAGGTATCGCCCGGCAGATTCGGGTTCACGATCGCGTTCGCGCGCGGCAGCACGGCCGGCGGCAGATGATGGTCCGTGACCAGGACGTCGATGCCAGCGGCGCGGGCCGCGTCGACGCCGGCATGACTCGTGATGCCGTTGTCGACGGTCACGATCAGCGACGGCGCGTGCGGCCGCAGGCGCTCGACGACCTCGGGCGTCAGGCCGTAGCCGAGCTCGAACCGGTCCGGGATGAAATACTGCACGTGCTCGAAGCCGAGCCGACGCAGCGTCAGCGTCGCGACCGCGGCGCTCGTCGCGCCGTCCGCGTCGAAATCGCCGACGATGACGATCGGCCGGTGACGATGCTCGATCAGCAGCGCGACGGCGGGCCCGAGCGAGTCGAAACGGCCGACCGGCGTCAGCGCCTTGAGCCCGAGCTCAAGCTCGTGCACGCCTGCGATCGGGCGGCGCGAGAGAACCTGCCGCAGCACGGGGTGCAGCCCCGCGGGCCAGCTCCACCGGTCCGCGCCATCCTGCG
>CAYMAF010000349.1:0-2833 GCA_964388365.1 uncultured Gammaproteobacteria bacterium
GCGCGTCGAAGACCCATTCGTTGCCCACGATCGAGCGCATTTCGGCGAGCGCGTCGGCGAAAGTCGCCTCGCTCACACCGGGCGGTACCGCCATCGTCCTGATGCCTCCCCGTCGAATAGCGTGTCGTCGGGGCCGATTGTACCGGCCCGGCAGCGCCGCGGAGCCGCGTCGAGCGGCGGCCGCGACGGCGGCTCCCGGTGTACCGCTCGGGACGGGTGCCGGAGAGTCGGCGGCGTCCACGTGTAAGCAGGGGCGCGTCCCGAGCGGGATCACCCCGACCGCCCGCGGAACCCGCACTGATTTAACGTGAGCGATGGGGTTCTGCCGCTCGGCCGGGACGAGCTCGGCTTGGGAAGGGACTCGCCATGCGCAAACCGCTCACCGCGTTCTCCGTCGCCGCCGCGTTCGCCGCAACGCTCGTCGCCGCGCAACGGCAAGAGCCCGATCAAAGGCTCGATCCGGAGCAGCTCCGCGCGGCCGCGAATCAGCTCTTCGAGCCGATCCCGGACCACGTGCCCGAAGTGAACGGCCGGACGGTCACACCCGAGCAGGTCGAGCTCGGCCGGATGCTGTACTTCGAGCCGCGGCTTTCCCGCAGCCACTTCATCAGCTGCAACAGCTGCCACGCGATCGGCACCGGCGGCGCGGACAACGTGCCGAGCTCGATCGGTCACGGCTGGCAAAAAGGGGCGCGCAACGCACCGACGACGTTCAACTCGGTCTTCAACGTCGCACAATTCTGGGACGGCCGCGCCGCCGACCTGAGGGAGCAGGCGACCGGCCCGGTCGAGGCGAGCGTGGAGATGAACAATACCCGTTCCAGGGTGGTTTCCACGCTGCGAAGCATCCCGCGCTATGTCGAGGCTTTCTCGAAGGCGTTCCCGGATGCCGACGAAGCGGTGACCTACGAGAACATGGCGCTCGCGATCGAAGCTTTCGAGACCACGCTGCTGACGCCCGACTCGCGGTTCGATCGGTTCCTCCGCGGCGAAGACAGCCTGACCGGCGACGAGCTTCAAGGGTTGTCGCTGTTCATGTCCAAGGGATGCATGACCTGTCATCGAGGCGTGAACCTCGGCGGGCAGGCCTACTTCCCGTTCGGCGTCGCCGCAAGGCCCGGTGCCGACGTGCTGCCGAAGACCGACAAGGGCCGGTTCGTCGTGACCCGGACGCCGACCGACGAGTACGTGTTCCGCGCGAGCCCGCTACGCAACGTCGAGCTCACGGCGCCCTATTTCCATAGCGGCCAGGTATGGGATCTCGTGGAAGCCGTGCGGATCATGGGATCCGCCCAGCTCGGCCAGACGCTCGACGACGACGAAGCAGAACGGATCGCCGATTTCCTGCGGACGCTGACCGGCGAACAGCCGAGGATCGAGTATCCGATCCTGCCGCCGAGCACGCCGAATACGCCGAAGCCGATCATCGACATCGAGGAGGACACGGCGCTTTCGGCCGCGCAATGACGAAAGCGGCGGGCTGCCCGCAGGCGCGAATGTGCTCCGGCGCACGTTCGAGCCGTTCAGTGCTGGGTGACGACGATCGGCGCACCCTTCGTGATGATCAGCGTGTGCTCGTACTGTGCCGACAGGTTGCCGGGCGCGCCGAGGAGCGTCCAGCCGTCGTCGGCTTCGGTGACGCGCCGGCTCTTCGTCGACAGGAAGGGCTCGATCGTGATGACCATGCCTTCTTGCAGAATGCGCGTGTCCGACGGATCGAAGTAGCTCGCGATGCTCGTCGGCTCCTCGTGCAAGGCGCGGCCCACGCCGTGGCTGGCGAGATTCTCGATGATCTTGAGCCCGTAGCGCTTCGCGGTGCGCTGAATCGCCGCGCCGATCCGGTTGATCGGCTGGCCGGCGCTCGCGGTGCCGAGCGCGTTCGCGAGCGCGGTGCGCGTGGCATGACACAGCCGCGTCTTCAGCGGCGTCGTCGGCGGCACGACGATCGTCCCGCCGGTATCGGCAAAGTAGCCGTCGAGCTCGGCCGAGACATCGACGTTCACGACGTCTCCGGCCCGAATGATCCGATCGCCCGGAATGCCGTGCGCGGCTTCCTCGTTGATGCTGATGCACGTCGCGCCGGGAAAGTCGTACGTCAGCTTCGGCGCCGAGCGCGCGCCGTGCTCCATCAGCCATCGGTCGCCGAGCGCATCGAGCTCCCGCGTGCTCATCCCCGGCTCGACGGCGTCCAGCATTCTCTGCAATACCGCGGCGACGATCCTGCCGATGCGTTTGAGGGCGATGACGTCGTCTTGCGTTTCTATCGTCATGGGCTCGAGTGCGCGCCTAAAGTCGAGGACAGCCTAGCGCTTTGCGAGCACGCGGTCGAGGCTCATTCGGCGCCGAGCTGCACGTCGATCCAGGCGCGAACGCGCTCCAGAACGTCGTCCGAAACCGTTTGCTCGATCCGTGCATACTCTGCCGGCAATCCGGTCTCGCTCGGCTGCAGCAGGTGATTGAGACCCGGCAGCGTGACCACCGTCGCGCTTCGGGCCGCGCCGTTCTCGAAGGCCTGCCGCGCGCGCTCGGCATTCGCCGCCGCCGGGACCTGCAGATCGTTCTCGCCGTACAGCGCGAGAACGGGTTGGCGCAGCGCACGGAAATCCGCGTACGGATCGTACTGAAGGAAGTGGCGAAACCATGCGGAGTCGCCGGCGCCGAGCAAGGTCCTCGCAAGCCGTCGGGCGGGCTCGTCCTGACCGGTCGAGAACCTGGCTCTGAACGCCGCGGCGACGTCGTCGACGACTTCCGATCGCGCGGATTCTTCGAGACCGCGGGCGCCTGCGTCGAGCATCGCCCGATACACGCGCTCTCGTACGAACCGGTCCCACTC
>CAYMAF010000350.1:0-2830 GCA_964388365.1 uncultured Gammaproteobacteria bacterium
CCGAGGCGCTCGCTCGCGGCGGCGTGCCGTGCAGCCGCGTGAACAAGGTGCGTGAAGGCCGACCGCACATCGTCGACATGATCAAGAACCGCGAGATCAGCCTGATCGTGAATACCACCGAGGGCAAGCAGGCGATCCGCGAATCGCATTCGATTCGCGGCGCGGCGGTGCATTGCAAGGTGACTTACTACACTACGCTTGCAGCCGCGAAAGCGACATGCGACGCTCTCGACCATCTCGATAACGTCGTGGTCAATCGATTGCAGGACCTGCACGAGGAGGCAGCGATTTGAGTAAGGTGCCACTTACGGCGCGCGGTGCGGAGCTTCTCCGCGAGGAGCTTCGCAGATTGAAGACCGAGGAGCGTCCGCGAATCGTCAATGCGATCGCGGAGGCGCGCGCGCACGGAGATCTGCGCGAGAACGCGGAGTACCATGCCGCGAAGGAGCAGCAGGGGCTCGTCGAGGCACGCATTCGTGATATCGAAGCGAAGCTCGCGAACGCACAGATCATCGACGTGACAGAACTCGATGCGAACGGCCGAGTGGTATTCGGTGCGACCGTGCATCTCGTCGACGTCGAGAGCGGCGAGGAGACGCGCTACCAGATCGTCGGAGAGGACGAATCGGACATCAAGGACGGGTTGCTGTCGATCAGCTCGCCGATCGCTCGTGCGCTGATCGGCAAGGAAGAAGGGGATACGGCCGAGGTCGCGGCCCCGAGCGGGCGCCGTCTGTACGAGATCGCGCGCGTCGAGTACGTCTGACCGGCCGCAGCGCTCAGCTCTGCGGGAGGCGGATCGACGACGGATTGCCCGGCCGATAGAGCAGCGCGACGTGGCCGGATTCCTTGACGAGGCAAGCATCCGCCATCGGCGCGAGCTCGGCGAAGATCCGTGCACGCCGCTGGCGGTCGCCGAAGCGGACCCGTACCTTCACGAGCTCGTGATCGGCCAAGGCCTTGTCGAGCTCCTTGCGAAGCGATTCCGTGACGCCGCCCGCGCCGACGCTGATGACCGGTGTCAGGGTATGACCGAGGATTCGCAGATAGTTGGATTGCTCTTCGGTGAGATGCATCCCGATTCTTGTTCTGTGCGCCACCCTCGCAGGCGCCGTCGGACGAGCATAGATGAGTCGCCGCGGCGGGTCCAGTAGCCGCTGGAAGCGCCGCCAGGAGCGGGACCCTTACGTCGACCGGGCGGTCCGCGAGGGCTGGCGCTCGCGCGCGGTCTTCAAGCTCGAGCAGATCCAGGCGAAGGAACGGGTGCTCCGGCCCGGTTTACGCGTCGTCGATCTCGGCGCGGCGCCGGGCGGCTGGAGCCAGCTCGCGGCGAAGATCGTCGGCGCCAGCGGGCGCGTGATCGCGGTGGATCTGTTGCCGGTCGCGCCGATCCCCGCGGTCGAGATCTTGCAGGGCGACTTCACGGCCCCCGAGACGCTCGAGGCGCTGCGGCGGCTGCTCGGGGACGGGAAAGCCGATCTTGTAATGTCCGATATGGCCCCCAATATCAGCGGTACACGCGAGATCGATCAGCCCCGCAGCATGGGGCTCGCCGAGGAGGCGATGCTCTTCGCGACCGAGGTTCTCGCGCCGAACGGCGCCTTCCTGGTCAAACTCTTCCAAGGCGAGGGTTTCCCGGAATTCGTGCAGCGCGCCAGGAAGACCTTCGGCACCGCCAAGCTGCTGAAGCCGAAGGCTTCCAGGCCCGAAAGCCGCGAGATCTACATGCTGGCCAGAAACTAAGGGATGTAGTACGGTCTAACGAGGGATTCGGCTTTGCGAGCCGGCCCGCCTACGTGAGGTAACGTTTTGAACGACCTGGCAAAGAATGTCATTTTATGGATTGTCATCGCCGTCGTCCTGCTGACGGTGTTCCAGAGCTTCGGGCCCAACAATCAACGCGTTGCCCCGATTCCCTATTCGACGTTCCTCACGCAGGTCGAGAGCGGCGCGATTGAGGAGGTCACGTTCGAGCGGGAGGCGATTCGCGGCCGGCGCTCGAACGGCGAGCCGTTCCTGACCTATAACCCCGAGACTGACAATACGGCGCTGATCGGCACGCTCCAGCAGCACGGCGTCGTCATCAAGGCGAGTCCGCCGGAGCAGCAGTCGTTCCTGCTGCAGCTCTTCATCTCGTCGTTCCCGATCCTGCTCCTGATCGGCGTCTGGGTGTATTTCATGCGCCAAATGCAGGGGGCGGGCGGCGGCCGCGGCGCGATGTCGTTCGGCAAGAGCCGTGCGCGGCTGCTCGGCGAGGATCAGGTGCACGTCACGTTCGCCGACGTCGCCGGCGTCGAGGAGGCGAAGGAGGAAGTCGTCGAGATCGTCGACTTCCTGAAGGATCCGGCGAAGTTCCAGCGTCTCGGCGGCAAGATCCCGAAGGGCGTGCTGATGGTCGGGCCGCCGGGCACCGGTAAGACGCTGCTCGCGCGGGCGATCGCCGGCGAGGCCAAGGTGCCGTTCTTCACGATCTCGGGCTCGGATTTCGTCGAGATGTTCGTCGGCGTCGGCGCGTCGCGCGTGCGCGACATGTTCGAGCAGGCCAAGAAGCACGCGCCGTGCATCATCTTCATCGACGAGATCGACGCCGTCGGCCGGCACCGCGGCGCGGGCCTCGGCGGCGGTCACGACGAGCGCGAGCAGACGCTGAACCAGCTGCTCGTCGAGATGGACGGCTTCGAGGGCAACGAGGGCGTCATCGTGATCGCGGCGACGAACCGGCCCGACGTCCTCGACCCGGCGCTGCTCAGGCCCGGCCGCTTCGACCGGCAGGTCGTCGTGCCGCTGCCGGACGTGCGCGGCCGCGAGCAGATCCTCAAGGTCCACATGC
>CAYMAF010000351.1:0-2823 GCA_964388365.1 uncultured Gammaproteobacteria bacterium
GCGGACGATCACTTCACGCTGCTCGGTTACCGCGAGTACCGGCTGCGCCGCGGCAAGACGGCCGACACGCTCGACGTCGTGCTCGAGACCGGCCTCGGCATCCTGCGTGAGACCGAGCGGGTGCCGGAAGCGTCGCGGCTGACCGGCGCAGCGCGCGACGTCGCGCGCTCCTCCGACCCGCTCGTGATCACGAAGACGAACGCGCGCTCGCGTGTCCACCGTCCCTCGCCGCTCGATTACGTCAGCGTCAAAGTCTTTGACGCGCAGGGCCGGCCGCGCGCGGAACGCCGCTTCCTTGGGCTCTTCACGTCCGCCGCGTACAACGAGTCTCCGTTCAATATCCCGCTGCTGCGGCTCAAAGCCGCGCGCCTGCTCGAGCAGGCGCACGTCGACCCAACGAGCCACCGCGGCAAGACATTGCGGCACGTCATCGACACGCTGCCGCGCGACGACCTGTTCCAGGCGTCCCACGAAGAGCTCGCGAGGATCACGAACGGCATCGTCGCACTGCAGGAGCGGCGGCGCGTGCGGCTGTTCGCGCGGCGCGACCCGTTTGGCCGCTTCTACTCGTGCCTCGTCTATCTGCCGCGCGATCAGTACAACCGCCGCGCACGCCAGGCGGTCGAAGAGATCCTGAGGCGCGGGCTCGACGGCACGTCGGTCGAGAGCGATGCGCAGCTTTCCGAATCGACCCTCGCAAGGCTCGCGGTCATCGTGCAAACGGAACGGCGCGCTCCATCGACGCCGGACTTCGACGCGCTCGAGCGCGAGATCGGCGAAGCGGTACGCACGTGGCAGGATCGGCTGCGCGAAGCGCTGCTCGCCGTCCTGCCGGAGGACCGCGCGCTCGCCGTGCTCGCCCGCTTCGGCGATCGGTTCTCCGCGGCCTATCAGGAAGAAGTGCCGGCCGACCGGGCGGTCGAGGACATCCCGCGCGTCGCGCGTATCGCGGACGGCGAAAGCCGGCTCGAGCTGCGCCTCGACGACGGCGATGCGCCGACGCGGCTCGAGTTCTCCGCGTTCTCCGCTAACCAGCCGATCCCGCTCCACGTCGCGTTGCGCATCCTCGAGAACATGGGGCTCACGGTGCTCGGCGAGCGCATCTATACCGTGAAGCCCGAGGGCAGCCAGATCTGGATCCAGATCTACAGTGTCGAGACGGCGGGCGGCAGACCGGTCGAAGCGGGCGCGATCGCCGCGCGCTTCGAAGAATGCTTCGCGCACGTGCTCGCGGGCGACATCGACGACGACGGCTTCAACGCGTTCGTCGTGACCGCTGGTCTCGGCTGGCGTGACGTCGCGCTGCTCCGCGCGTACGGCAAGTATCTCGCGCAGACCGGCCTGCCGTTCAGCCAGCCGTACGTCCAAGAGGTCCTCGCCCGCTACCCCGCGTTCTGCGAGGCGCTCGTCGGGCTGTTCCACGCGACGTTCGACCCGGATCGGGATGGCGCCGAGAAGACGGCCGCGCGCGAGCGTCACGAGCGCGCGCTCGCGGCCGAGCTCGAGCGGACCTCGACGCTCGACGAGGACCGCATCCTGCGCGCATTCGTCGGCGCCGTTCGCGGCACGCTGCGCACTAACTTCTTCCAGCGCGGCAGCGGCGGCGAGCCTAAGCCGTATATCTCGTTCAAGCTCGATCCGTCGAAGCTGCCGGAGCTGCCGGAGCCGCGGCCGATGTTCGAGATCTACGTCTACTCCCAACGCGTCGAGGGCGTGCACTTGCGTGCGAGCCGCGTCGCACGAGGCGGAATCCGCTGGTCGGACCGGCGCGAGGATTTCCGCACGGAGATCCTCGGCTTGCTGAAGGCGCAGCAGGTCAAGAACGCGGTGATCGTCCCGAACGGCGCGAAAGGCGGCTTCGTCTGCAAGCGCTTGCCGGACGGCGATCGGGACACGGTGCGCGCCGAGGTCGTCGAGTGCTATCGGCAATACATCCGCGGCCTTCTCGACGTCACCGACAACATCGTCGACGGCCGAGTCGAGCGGCCGCCGCGCGTCGTCGCGCTCGATGACGACGATCCGTACCTCGTCGTTGCGGCCGACAAGGGGACGGCCACGTTCTCGGACATCGCGAATGATCTTTCAGCCGAGTACGGCTTTTGGCTCGGCGATGCGTTCGCGTCCGGCGGCTCCGCGGGCTACGACCACAAGAAGATGGGCATCACGGCGCGCGGAGCGTGGGAGTCCGTCAAGCGTCATTTCCGGGAGCTCGGCATCGATACGCAGAGCGAGCCGTTCACGGCCGTCGGCATCGGCGACATGTCCGGCGACGTGTTCGGCAACGGCATGCTGCTGTCCAGACACATCCGTCTGGTCGCGGCGTTCGACCACAGGCACATCTTCATCGACCCGAACCCGGACGCGGCGCGGAGCTACCAGGAGCGCGAGCGCCTGTTCCGCCTGCCGAGGTCAAGCTGGGACGACTACGACCGCTCCCTGATCTCCGAGGGTGGCGGTGTATGGCCACGCAGCGCCAAGACCATTCCGGTCTCGCCGCAGGCACGGGAAGCGCTGGGCCTGCCCGATGAGGTCACCTCGTTGACCCCCAACGAGCTGATCCGGGCCATCCTGAAGGCGCCGGTGGATCTGCTCTGGAACGGCGGCATCGGCACCTACGTCAAGGCCGGCAGCGAGTCGCACGCCGATGTCGGCGACCGCGCCAACACCCCGGTGCGCGTGGACGGCCGCGAGCTGCGCTGCAAGGTGGTGGGCGAGGGCGGCAACCTCGGCTTCACGCAGCTGGGTCGCATCGAGGCGGCGCGCCAGGCCGGCGTGCTGCTCAACACCGACTTCATCGACAACTCTGCCGGTGTCGACACCTCC
>CAYMAF010000352.1:0-2821 GCA_964388365.1 uncultured Gammaproteobacteria bacterium
CCTGTTCCTGCTGATGCTCGCGCTGCCGCCTCCGGAAGGGCTCGCGCTCGCGCCGTGGCGCGTCGCGGCCGTCGCGGCGCTGATGGCCGTGCTCTGGCTCACCGAGGCGGTGCCGATCGCCGCGACCGCGCTGCTACCGCTCGTGCTGTTCCCGCTGCTCGGGGTCGCGCCGATCGGCCGTGTCTCGGCGCCGTACGCCGATCCGCTGGTCTTCCTGTTCCTCGGCGGCTTCCTGATCGGGCTTGCGATCGAGCGCTGGAACCTGCATCGGCGCATCGCGCTCGCCGTCCTCGCTCGCGTCGGCGCGCGCGAGGATCTTCAGGTCGGGGGCTTCATGCTTGCGACCGCCGCGCTCAGCATGTGGGTCAGCAATACCGCAACGGCGCTGATGATGCTGCCGGTCGCATTGTCGGTCGTGCCGCGCGGGCCGGACGGATCGGTGCCGCCCGGTCAGGAGCGCTTCGCCGTCGCGCTGCTGCTGTCGGTGGCCTATGCGTCGAGCATCGGCGGGCTTGCGACGCTCGTGGGCACGCCGCCGAACGCGTTCCTGCGTGGGTATATGAGCCAGGCCTACGGCATCGAGATCGGCTTCGCCGAATGGATGCTGATCGGCGTTCCGGTCTCGGTCCTGATGCTCGCGGGCGCATGGTGGCTCCTGACCGGTCCGCTGTTCCGGCTCGGACGCGACGAGGTGCCGGGGGCGCGAGATGCGGTCCGGGAATCGCTCGCCGCGCTCGGCGCCGCGTCGGCCGCGGAGAAGCGGGTCGCGGCGGTATTCGTGCTCACGGCCGGCTTATGGGTCACCCGCCCGCTGATCGACGAGCTTGCGCCCGGGCTCGCGTTGTCGGATACGACGATCGCCGTTGCGGGCGCGCTGCTATTGTTCGTGATCCCGAGCGGCGTCGAACGGGGGCGATTCCTTTTGACATGGGAAGAGGCCGAACGGCTTCCGTGGGGCGTGCTGCTGCTGTTCGGGGGCGGGCTGTCCCTTGCGGCAGCCGTCTCGGAGTCCGGGCTTGCCGCATGGCTCGGCGGTGAGCTCGCGGCGCTCGACGCCGTGCCGGTCTTCGTCCTCGTGCTGACGGTGACCGTGCTCGTAATCTTCCTGACCGAGCTCACGAGCAATCTCGGCACGACCGCGACATTCCTGCCGGTCGTGACCGCGCTCGCCGTCGGTCTCGGCCAGCCGCCGATGCTGCTCGCGGTGCCGGCCGTGCTCGCCGCGAGCTGCGCATTCATGATGCCGGTCGCGACGCCGCCGAACGCGATCGTGTTCGCGAGCGGGCGGCTGACGGTGCCGCAAATGGCGCGCGCCGGCTTCTGGCTCAATGTCCTCGGCGTGATCGTGGTCATCGCGGTCGCGTATCTGCTCACGGGCCCGGTATTCGGCGTATGACGCCGGTCTCGCGGCGTGCCGGCGGGGCCGCGAGACTGATCGATGCCTGGAGCTTCTCGCGAGGCGCCGGCGCGCGGCGCCGACGGCTTTCCCCCATGGTATGTTGGAAAGGGCGATGCCGCGGCGCTCGACGTCGGCCGAGGTGCCGATACGGCGCTGCCCACACGGCGCGGATCGGAGAGCGGATGGAATCCATCGAGCATATCGTCGTCGGTGCCGGGCCGGCCGGCCTGCGTGCGGCGCAGGTGCTCGCCGAGGCCGGCCGCGACGTGGTCGTGCTCGAGCGAAAAGCCGAGATCGGGCCGAAGACTTGCGGGGGCGGGCTTTCGGTCAAGGCCGTGCGGGAGCTGCGCGCGCTCGGATTGCCCGACGACGCGGGCGTCGAAGCCGTCGCTCGCGCGTCGTTTCGCGGAGAGCCGTCGATCGTGCTCGATCCCGAGCACGCTCGGATTCGAACCTTGTCGCGCGAGAGCCTCGGACGTCGGCAAGCGGAGTGGACGCGAGCCGCGGGCGCGGAGATTCGCACGGGCGCGGCCGTGACCGGCGTCGATATCGATGCGCACACGGTAACGTGCAACGGCCGCAAGCTTCGTTACCGTCGTCTGATCGGCGCCGACGGCACGGGCTCGGCGGTGCGCCGCGCGCTCCGTCTGCCGTCGCCGCGCGCTTTTTTCGCCGGGGAGTTCAACGTGCGAAGACCGCATGCCTTCGATCTCGGCGTCGCGTTCGACTCGCGCGTGCTCGCGAGCGGCTACTTCTGGATATTCCCGCACGAGGATTACGTCTGCATCGGCGCGGGCGCCCATAAAAGCCTCGTGCGGCCGGCCGCGATCCGGCCGTACGTCGAGAGGCGCATGGCCGCGCTCGGCGTCGATCCCGGCGACACGCCGTACGAAGGCGCGGCGATCGAGGTCGAGCTTGTCGGCTTCGATTTCCCAGGGGGCGTGCATCTCGTCGGTGACGCGGCCGGATTGCCGTCCGGGCTGACGGCCGAAGGCATCTACCCCGCGCTCGTCAGCGGCGAGGAGGTCGCGCGGCGGATCGTCGAGCCCGGCGCGCCGATGACGAAGACAGCGCGGTGGCTGCGCATCAAGCGATCGCACGACCGGCTCGGACGCTGGTGGCTCAAGCGCATCCCGCGCGAGATCAGCCTTTCGGCGCTGCTGTCGGTCTGTCGAAGCCGGCGCGGCAGGCGCTGGGTCAGCGCGTATTTTCTGGAGGCGTGATGAAGCTCGCTCGAATCCCCCGTCATGTCAGCTTCATTCCCGACGGCAATCGACGCTGGGCGGAGGCCCGCGGGCTATCGCGCGCCGAGGGCTATGCGCACGGCATCGAGCGCGGGGTCGCGCTTCTCGAGCTCTGCGAGGAGATCGGGATCGAGGAGGTTTCGATCTACGGCTTCACGAAAGAGAACGTGCGCCGTCC
>CAYMAF010000353.1:0-2794 GCA_964388365.1 uncultured Gammaproteobacteria bacterium
TCGCCCAAGCGCGCCGAGCGGCGGTCGACACGATATTCACGATATGCCCGCCGCGGCCTTGGCGCCGCATCGCTTCGAACGCGAGCTTCGACATCAAGAACGGGCCGCGGAGGTTGACCGCGAGCACGCGGTCCCACTCGTCGATCGTCAAGTCGATGACCGATTTCGTGACGTCGACGCCGGCGTTGTTGATGACCGCATCGAGGCGGCCCTGCTCCGCGACCGCCGCCGCGACGGCCTCGCGCGCATCGGTCTCGTCGCGGACGTCGAGCCGGCGGCTCGCTGCAGCGAACCCGAGCTCGCGAAGCGCGTCGGCGCCGGCGGCCGCCCGAGCCGCGTCCACGTCGGAGACGATCACCGCCGCACCCGCCTCCGACAGGTTTCGGCAGATCGCCGCGCCGAGTCCGCTCGCGCCGCCGGTTACGAGCACAACCTTGCCCTTCAACGCGCCGTGCTCGGCAGCGGCGGCGTCGTTTACGTTCGTCGCGGTGGTCTCGCGCACCATCATCGCGGATTCCTCCTCGAGCTCACATTGAGCTGACTTGCGGCGTGCTGAGCATTCCGGTCAGCACATCCTCGTAGACGCCCTCGACATCGAGCGCGACATCGCGCCACGTGAACCTGCGCAGCACGCGCTCCCGGCCCGCATGTCCCATCGTCCGGCGCAGTTCCTCGTTCCCGTGCAGCGCTGCGAGACATTCGCCGAGCGCATCGGGATCGCGCGGCGGAATCAGGCATCCGGTCACGCCGTCGACGACGCTGTACTTGATGCCGCCGACACGGCTGCCGATGACCGGCACTGCGCAGGCCATCGCTTCGAGGGGCGTGATGCCGAACGGCTCGTACCACGGCAAAGTGACGAAGACGTCCGCGGCACTGTAGTAGTAGCGCAGCATGTGACGGTCGCGGCGCCCGGTGAAAATGACCTTGTCTGCGACCTGCTCGTCGTCCGCGACGCGCGCAAGACGCGCGATCTCCGGCGTGAGCGCGGGGTCCGGCTCGCACGCGTCGCCGCCGACGACGAGCAGCCGCGCATCGACCCGTTTGCTGCGTACGAAACGCGCGAAGCCCTCGATCGCCGTCGCGATACCCTTGCGCGGGACAAGGCGACCGAGCTGCAGCGCGATGAACGCGTTCTGCGGCAGGCCGAGCTTCGCGCGTGCGAGCGAACGCGGGACCGGCGCGAGCTCGGTCGGGTCGAAGCCGCACGGCACGATGCTGATGCGCTCGGGATCCGCGTAGTAATGCGTCATCAGGTCCGTGCGATCCTGCGGACACTCGGCGAGGATCCGATCCGCCGCGCGCGCGATGCGCTCCTCGTGCTGGAAGCGCGAATCCGGGAAGCGGTCCGCCGTGCCCTGATGAACGCGCCGAATGCGCCCGAGCGCGTGAAACGTGATCACGAACGGAATGTCGAGCGACAGCTTCACCTCGGCCGCCGTCAGGCCGGACATCCAGAAGTTCGCGTGCAGCAGGTCGTAGCGCCTCCGCCGGCAAGCGCGGCGGACAAATCGCGTGAACGCGTCCATGTGTGGCAGCAGCTGTTCCTTCGGTATGGGCTCCGGAGGCCCGGCCGGAACATGGATCACCGTCGAGTTCGGGTACCACGCGACGACCTCGGGCTGATCCACGGAGTCGCGGCGCGTGAACACGTCGACCTGCAGGCCGCGGTCCGCGAGGCAGCGCGTCAGGTGTGCGACGTAGACGTTCTGCCCGCCGGCATCCGCGCTGCCTAAGGCGGCGAGCGGCGACGCGTGGTCGCTGATCATCGCGATTCTAAACATGGGCAGAGAGCCTCCTTGCCGCGTCGGCCGGCTCCAGGATTCGGTTCGCGTGCGTGCCTCGGACGGCGTCGTCGAATGCGGCATTCCAGTCGCGCGCGAAGCGCTCGATGTCGAAGCGGCGCTGCGCCGTGCGCCGAGCGCCCGCGCCGAGACGCGCGGCTTCGAGCGGATCGCGGAGCAGTCGGCGCATCCGCTCGACGAGAGCGTCGATGCGGGTATCCACATAACCCGACACGCCGTTCTCGACGACGGTCGTCATCTCGGTGGTTGCAATGGCGACGACCGGCATGCCGACGGTCATCGCCTCGCAGACGGCGAGCCCGAGGCTCGTGTAGCGGATCGGGTTGAAGAGAAAGCGGTAGCGCGCCATCAGCCGCGGCAGCTCGTCGTGGCTCACCTCGCCGAGGCCGCCGACGTCCTCGGCGCCGAGGCCGACGAGGTCGAGCGGTATCTCTTTGCGCACCGCTTCGAACACGTCGGCGCCGAGTCGTCGTCCGCGCTTCGGAAGCCCGTTCACGACGACCAGCCCGCGCTCGACCTCGCCGGTATAGCGCGCGTCCCCGGGAACGATCACACCGTGCTCGATGACGCGCCTCGGCGTATCACCGCTATCCCACATCAGCGCATTGAACGCGGTGACGTGCACGAGCAGCCCGTCGCGCTCGGCGAACGGATGGCGCGTGTCGGTCGGGCTCTCGCGCGGTGGATCGTGCTCGAGATAGACCCACGGCAGCCGCCGCTGCGCGTCGGACAGAATCTCACGATCCTCGACGTAGTTTCTTCGCGATTGGAAAAGGACGAGATCGATATCAAGGTCCGCGACTCGCTCGGCCGGAACATCGACGACGTTGTCGGGCCAATCGAGCCCCGGCAGCCGGCCGCCGTATCCCTCGGGCCGTCCTGCCTTCACGGGTAAATAGAAGCGATGCGGCACCTGCGCGAGGTAGTAGAGGTAGTTGCCGTGCACGTGCCACGTGAGAATGTTCAGCGGTCGCATCAAGTGCTCCGTG
>CAYMAF010000354.1:0-2780 GCA_964388365.1 uncultured Gammaproteobacteria bacterium
CTCGCCGCCGACCTCGTCCTCGGCATACGCATCGGCGAGGAACGCGAGCGTCGCGCGATCGGCCCCGGCCGAAGGCTCGATGACGTACGGCAGCACGCGGCGCTTCTCGGGATCGGGCTCGAGATCGTCGATGTAGCGCAGGTCCTTGCCGCTGACCGCCATGTGCTGCTTGAGGTCGAAGTCGGTCCGATTCGCGATGCCCTCGAGCTCGCTCTGCCCGAACGGGAAGCGGTACTCGATGTCGGCACACGCGGCCGCGTAATGCGCGAGCTCGGAATCCTCGTGCTCCCGCAGCGCAAGATTCTCCGAGCGAATCCCCAGCGAGACATACCACTGATAGCGGCGGTCGCGCCAATAGCGGTACCAGTCGGGCGCCTCCGCGGGCCGGCAGAAGAACTCGATCTCCATCTGCTCGAACTCGCGGCTGCGGAACGTGAAGTTGCGCGGGTTGATCTCGTTGCGGAACGCCTTGCCGATCTGCCCGATGCCGAACGGCACGCGCACCCGCGTCGTATCCAGCACGTTCCGGAAGTTCACGAAGATGCCCTGCGCGGTCTCGGGCCGCAGGTACGTGACGCTCGACGCGTCCTCGAGCGCGCCGACGTGCGTCTTGAACATCAGATTGAACGCGCGCGGCGCGGTCAGCGAGCCGGGCTCGGACGCGCCCGGCGCGATCGTGCGGCCGCGGAGCGCCTCGTCCTCGAGCGCGCCGTCGACCGCCTCGATCCGCATCGTCTTGCCCGGATGCGCCTTCGCGAGCGCACCGATCCGCTTCTTGTGCGGCTCGATCAGCTCGTCCTCGGTTGCCTTGCCCCATTCGCCCGGGGACGCGAACAGCGGCTCGTCGACGGCCTCGCCGTCGAACGCGACCCGGAACACGACGAGCTGATCCGCGCGGTACCGGGCACGGGTCTCGCGACAATCGACCATCGGATCGGCGAAGCCGCCGACGTGTCCGCTCGCCTCCCAGACGCGCGTATTCATCAGGATCGAGGCATCGAGGCCGACCATCGCGAACGCCGACGGCGCGCCGTCGGGCGCCGCGGTCTCGTCGTGGTGCGCGATCATGTCGTCCCACCACGCCGCCTTGATGTTGCGCTTCAGCTCGACGCCGAGCGGACCGTAGTCCCAGCAGCCGTTCAGTCCGCCGTAGATCTCGCTCGACGGGAAAATGAATCCGCGGCGCTTGCTCAATGCGACGAGCTTGTCCATCGACACCATGATTCCGTGCTCCGTGCGGCTGGGCTTTCGAGGGAAGCGCGCCAGTATAAGCGACGCGGGCCGGACGTTGCGTTCCGGCGCCGCGAGCGCGCGCGAGCCGCACGCAATTCGGGCTCCGTCGCTGGCGGTCCGCACCGTTTCGGCGCATCATGCGCCGGAGCTTGCCCCACGCCGGTGCATCCCGTCGCGGCCCGAATTCGGGGGCAGAGACATTTGCTCGCCGAATCAAGCGGTCACGAGCGGAATCGGGGCTGGCACGGACCGTGCACCAGTATGGCCCCGAATCAGGAACGGCCCAAGCAGCCGACTACATCCGCGCACGGGTCGCGAGGCGGCAAGACACACGAACTGGAGGAAACCATGTCCGCAGCCGAACTACTCAAGTTGATCAAGGAAAAGGGCGTGAAGTTCGTCGACTTACGGCTGACGGACACCCGCGGCAAGGAGCAGCACGTGACCGTGCCCGCGAGCACGGTCGACGAGGGCTTCTTCGAGGACGGCAAGATGTTCGACGGCTCGTCGATCGCCGGGTGGAAGGGCATCAACGAGTCCGACATGATCCTGCTACCCGATACGTCGACCGCGGTGCTCGACGTCTTCACCGAGGAGCCGACGCTCGTCGTCCGTTGCGACGTCATCGAGCCGGCGACGATGCAGGGCTACGCACGCGACCCGCGCTCGGCGGCGAAGCGCGCCGAGGCCTATCTGAAGTCGACCGGTATCGCAGATACCGCGTTCTTCGGCCCCGAGAACGAGTTCTTCATCTTCGACGACGTGCGTTGGTCCGTGTCGATGCACGAGGTCTTCTACGCGATCGACTCGATCGAGGGGCACTGGCAGTCCGGCCGCGTGCGGCCGGACGGCAACCCCGGGCATCGGCCGGGCGTGAAGGGCGGCTATTTCCCTGTCCCGCCGGTCGACACGCAGCACGACATTCGCTCCGCGATGTGTCTCGCGCTCGAGGAAATGGGCCTTCATCCCGAGGTGCATCATCATGAGGTGGCGACGGCCGGCCAGGGGGAGATCGGCGTGCGCTTCGACACGCTCGTCCGCAAGGCCGACCAGGTGCAGATGCTGAAGTACGTCGTGCACAACGTCGCCGCTAGCTACGGCAAGACGGCGACGTTCATGCCGAAGCCGCTCGTCGGCGACAACGGTAACGGCATGCACGTTCACCAGTCGCTCGCGAAGGACGGGAAGAACCTGTTCACCGGCGACGCGTACGGCGGCCTGTCGGAGCTCGCGCTCTACTATATCGGCGGCATCATGAAGCACGCTCACGCGCTGAACGCGTTCACGAACGCGTCGACGAACAGCTATAAGCGGCTCGTGAAGCACTTCGAGGCGCCGACGCTGATCGCGTACTCGGCGCGTAACCGCTCGGCGTCGATCCGCATCCCGTATATCCCGAATCCGAAGGCGCGCCGCATCGAGGTGCGCTTCCCGGACAGCACGGCGAATCCGTATCTCGCGTTCACGGCGATGATGATGGCCGGCCTCGACGGGATCCAGAACAAGATCCATCCGGGCGAGCCGATGGACAAGGATCTGTACGACCT
>CAYMAF010000355.1:0-2764 GCA_964388365.1 uncultured Gammaproteobacteria bacterium
CGAGGTTCGCGCCGATCGTGTAGATGTCGTTCAGATACATCTGGATCGGGTCGTTGGTCTTCTGGCCGAGCGCGAACGCCGGCGTCGGCGCGGTCGGGCCGGCGATCACGTCGACCTGCTCGAACGCCCGCGCGAAGTCGTGCGCGATCAGCTGACGCACCTTCTGCGCCTTCAGGTAGTACGCGTCGAAGTAGCCGGCCGACAGCACGTACGTGCCGGTCAGGATTCGCCGCTTCACCTCGGCGCCGAAACCTTCGCCGCGGTTGCGCATATAAAAGGTGCGAAGGTCGCACCCCTCGGCGCTCGCCGCGCGATGCCCGAAGCGGATGCCGTCGAAGCGCGAGAGGTTCGACGACGCTTCCGCCGGTGCGACGACGTAGTAGACCGGCACCGACAGGTGCACGTGCTCCAGCCGAAGCGGCACGAGCGTCGCGCCGTCGCGCTCGAGCTCCGCGAGCGCCGCGCGCACCGCGGCGGCGACGCCCGGATCGAGCCCTTCGTCGAAGAAGTTCTCCGGCACGCCGATCCGCGGCGCGCGCCACGGCTCGTCGAGCAGCTTCGCGTACGGCGGCACCGGCTCCTCGAGCGACGTCGAGTCGCGCGGATCGAAGCCCGCCATCGCCTCGAGCAAGAGCGCCGCGTCCTCGGCCGTCAGCGTCAGCGTCCCCGCCTGATCGAGGCTCGACGCGAACGCGACCATGCCGTAGCGGGACACGCGCCCGTACGTCGGCTTGAGCCCGGTGATGCCCGACAGCGCGGCCGGTTGCCGGATCGAGCCGCCGGTGTCCGTTCCGGTCGCGGCGGGGGCGAGCCTCGCGGCGACCGCCGCGGCCGAGCCGCCGGAGGAGCCGCCGGGCACGAGCGAGCGGTCCCAGGGGTTGCGCACCGGGCCGTAGAAGCTCGTCTCGTTCGACGAGCCCATCGCGAACTCGTCCATGTTCGTCTTGCCGAGCATCACCGCGCCGGCGGCCTTGAGCCGCTCGACCGCGGTCGCGTCGTACGGCGAGACGAAGTTGTCGAGCATCCGCGAGCCGCACGACGTCTTCACGCCTTCGGTGCAGAAGATGTCCTTGTGCGCGATCGGGATGCCGGCCAGCGCCGGCGCGTCGCCGTCGGCGAGCCGCCGATCGGCTTCCTCGGCTTGCCGGACGGCTTCGTCCTCGGTCACGGTGATGAAGGCGTTCAGGCCGGGATCGTGCCGCGCGATCCGGTCGAGAAAGTGCCGCGTGAGCTCGACGGCGGAGATCCGCCGCGCGCGCAGGGCTTCTGCCAGTTGTGCGATCGTCGAGTCGTGCATTCCGTTTCGATTCCGACGGGTCGAGAAGGCGGACGGAGCTTGGTGGTCCGGACGTCCGCAGGGGTCAGTCCGAGAAAAGGGCCGAACCCCCTTCTCGCGGAGAACCGGGGCCCGACCTCTTGCTCGGCCCCTTCGCCGGACCCGATTCCCTGATGCGGGTCCCCGTTGCGCTCCGGGTCACTCGATGACTTTCGGGACGAGATACAGCCCCCGCTCGACGGCCGGCGCGTTGCGCTGGTAGAGCTCGCGCCGGTCGGTCTCCGTGACGACGTCGTCGCGGAGCCGCTGGGGCCGGTCGAGCGGATGGGCCATCGGCTCGACCCCTTCGGTCGGCACGGCTGCGAGCTGGCTCACCATGTCGACGATGTCGGAGAGCTTCTGCGCGACGTCGGCGGCCTCGTCGGCGCCGACCTCGAGCCGCGCGAGCTCGCATAGCTTGTCGATATCCTGATGGGCGAGAGACATCCCGTTCATCCGAGTGACGAACATCTCATTAGACTATACACTTCGCTTGCCGATTCTCCCACCCGTTGCTAAAGTCGCGCCACTCCTTTCCGCGGCTTTGGCGCTCGATGTTAAAGAGCTTTCTCGGATATTTCTCGAACGATCTATCCATCGATCTCGGTACGGCGAATACGCTGATCTACGTCCGGGGCCGCGGGATCGTGCTGAACGAGCCTTCCGTCGTCGCGATCCGCGAGGAGCCGGGACGCGGCGGCAAGGTGCTCGAGGCCGTCGGCACCGAGGCGAAGAACATGCTCGGACGCACGCCGGGCCATATCACCGCGATTCGGCCGCTGAAGGACGGCGTCATCGCCGACTTCAACGTGACCGAGAAGATGCTCCAGTACTTCATCAAGAAGGCGCACGGCTCGCGCTATTTCCGGCCGAGCCCGCGGGTGCTGGTCTGCGTGCCGTACGGCTCGACCCAGGTCGAGCGCCGCGCGATCCGGGAGTCGGCCGAAGGCGCCGGGGCGCGAAAGGTCTATCTCGTCGAAGAGCCGATGGCGGCCGCGATGGGCGCGGGCATGCCGGTCCACGAGGCGCGCGGCTCGATGGTGCTCGATATCGGCGGCGGCACGTCCGAGGTCGCGGTGATCTCGCTGAACGGCATCGTCTATGCCGCGTCGGTGCGGATCGGCGGCGATCGGTTCGACGAGGCGATCACGAACTACGTGCGCCGCAACTACGGCATTCTGATCGGCGAGGCGACGGCCGAGCGGATCAAGCACGAGATCGGCTCGGCCTATCCCGGCCAGGAAGTCAAAGAGATCTCCGTCAAAGGCCGTAACCTGTCCGAGGGGGTTCCGCGGGCGTTTACGTTAAATAGCAACGAGATCCTCGAAGCGCTACAGGAGCCCTTGCAAGGCATCGTCGGAGCCGTCAAAGTCGCGCTCGAGCAGACGCCGCCCGAGCTCGGCGCGGACGTCGCCGAGCGCGGCATCGTGCTGACCGGCGGCGGCGCGC
>CAYMAF010000356.1:0-2756 GCA_964388365.1 uncultured Gammaproteobacteria bacterium
CGCTGATCGGCTGGCTCGTGTAGAGGAGCTGGCGTTTCGCCTCGAGCAGGACGCGGGCGTGCACGAGCTTGATCGGCGGCTGCTCTGCGACCGAGAGGCACGCCTTGCGCAGCTGCGACTCCGAGACGTTCAGCGCCGCCGCGTACTCGGAGACGGTCTTGCTTTCACCGAGGGTGCGGGCGATCAGCTCACGAAAGCGCGCGACGAGCGCTCGCTGCCGGCGTTGGCCCGGGCCGAGATCCTGCTCCAACGCTTGAGACAGTCGCAGCACGCGCACGAGCACGACCGCAAGCCAGCCCTCGAGCGCGAGCGCCCGGCCCGAGCCCGCCCGCCCGAACTCCTCCGCGAATGCGGCGAAGGTACGCGCGAGATCGCCGATCGCCGGCCGAGAGCACGCGAGCGCGATCGGCGCATCGAAAAGCGACCCGACGCCTGCCTCGCGTCGCGCAAGATCCTGCAGCAGGTCGTCGGCGATCGAGACGACGAAACCTTCCGTAGCGGGCTCGAACTCGAAGCCGTGCACGGTCCCGGCCGGCACGACGATCAGCGCGGGGGCGCGACGGCGCGTCAATTCGTCTTCCGCGATCGCCGCAACCTTGCCCTTCGTGACGAGCAATAGCTGGTGCAGCGCGGAGTGAACGTGCGGGCGGATCGTCCAGTCGTATCGCGTGCTGCGCGCCGCGATCGTCTCGATGTGCAGCAGACGCTCGCCCCATGCGCAGGGCGGCTCGCCGTACAGGAAAAAGCGCTCGATCCCGCGCTCCGTGGGCGTCGTCGCCATCTTACTCCCCTTGCCGAGCGCGCCCTTCCGCGCCGAGCGCGCCGCTTCGCGGCGTGCACGGCATTCGATGCGGCGAACGCGCCGGCCCCTGACCGAATGGTAGCGCGGCATCAGAAAAGTCCAAGTGTCGGGCGAGTTCCTCCTATTCTCGCGGCCCGCGATTCGCTGCAAAGTACGGTAAATAGCGACGGCTTCGCTCGCTCGTGACGGCCGTCGAGGAGGGGGCAGGTCATGAGAACACAAGTTGCGATCGTCGGCGCCGGGCCGTCCGGTCTAATTCTCGGTCAATTGCTGCACAAGGCCGGTATCGACGCCGTGCTGCTCGAGCGTCATACGGCCGAATACGTGCTCGGCCGGATTCGTGCGGGCGTGCTCGAGCAGGTCTCCGTCGACCTGCTCGACGAGGCCGGGATCGGCGAGCGGATGCACCGGGAAGGGCTCGTCCACGACGGCTTCGAGATTCTCGTCGGAGAGCGGCGCCACCGTATCGACCTCCGCGAGCTGACCGGCGGCAAGTGCGTCACCGTCTACGGCCAGACCGAGCTTACGCGCGACCTGATGGAAGCGCGCGCCGCGGCAGGGCTGCCGACCGTATACGAAGCCGAGGACGTTGCCGTGCACGATTTCGACGGCGCGACGCCTTACGTCACGTATCGCAAGGATGGCCGCGAGCACCGGATCGACTGCGACTTCATCGCCGGCTGCGACGGCTTCCACGGCGTCTGCCGCGCGAGCGTGCCGGAGAACGCGATCTGCGAGCACGAGAAGGTCTACCCGTTCGGCTGGCTAGGGCTGTTGTCGGATACGCCGCCGGTCAGCGACGAGCTGATCTATATCAAGAACGCCCGCGGCTTCGCGCTCTGCTCGATGCGCAGCCGCACGCGCAGCCGGTACTACCTGCAGGTGCCGCTGACAGACAAGGTCGAGGACTGGTCGGACGACGCGTTCTGGGACGAGCTCAAGCACCGGCTCGACGACGAGGGCCGCGAGAGGCTCGTCACCGGGCCGTCCATCGAGAAGAGCATCGCACCGCTGCGCAGCTTCGTCGCCGAGCCGCTGCGGTTCGGCCGGCTGTTTCTCGCCGGCGATGCCGGTCATATCGTGCCGCCGACCGGCGCGAAGGGGCTGAACCTCGCCGCGACCGACGTGAAGCTGCTGTCAGCAGCCTTGATCGAGCACTATAACGAGCGCAGCGACGCCGGCATCGATCACTACTCCGAGCGGTGCCTGCGCCGCGTTTGGCGCGCCGAGCGCTTCTCGTGGTGGTTCACGAAGCTCACGCACCGCTTCCCCGACGCGGACACGATCGACGAGAAGCTTCGCGACGCCGAGCTCGATTATCTGCTGCACTCCGAAGCCGGGCGAAAGACGATCGCCGAGAACTACGTCGGGCTGCCGCTCGACTTCGGCGAAGCGTAGCGGCGTCGCGCGCCGGCGCGGCGCCGGCGCGCGCACGATCGAGCGTCATCGGCCGCGCGGCGCTACCGTCCTTGCACGCCGGCCGCCGACGCTTTCAACTCGTCGCCCGCGACCGCTCGTCCGCTCCGAGCGTCCGGCTGCTCGGGCTCGAGCTTGAGCCACCACAGCGCGGCGGCGGCAAACAGCGAGCTCATCCCCATCAGCAGCGCGACGACTTCAAGTCCGATGCCGGCCTGAAACAGGAACCCGGCGATGATCGGGCCGAGCACCGAGCCGCCGCGTCCGACGCCGATGCTGAACCCCGTGCCGGACGCGCGCACGTGCGTCGGGAACGCCTTCGCGAAGATCGCATACATGCCGACGACCGCGCCGTTCGTGCAGAAGCCCGCGAGCGCACACAGCAACGAGAGGCGATCGAGATCGGCCGGCGAGCGGCCGAATACCGCGACGAGCAGCATCGACAGCACCATCGCGCCGATCGTCAACCCCTTCACGTTGAAGCGCTGCGTGAGCACGCCGAGCACCGCGCCGCCGAGCGCGCCGCCGACGTTCGCCC
>CAYMAF010000357.1:0-2754 GCA_964388365.1 uncultured Gammaproteobacteria bacterium
ATTCGTACGCGCCGGCGGTCGCGCTCGCCGGCGGCACGACGATCCATGTGCCGCTCGAGCGGCCCGCGTTCAAGCCGGACTGGCAGCGGCTCGAATCCGTCCTGTCGGACCGGACGCGCCTCGTCATCGTGAACACGCCGCACAATCCGAGCGGCGCCGTGCTCCGCGGCGCCGACCTCGCCGAGCTCGCCGCTCTGCTGCGGCCTTACGGCTGCTACGTGCTGAGCGACGAGGTCTACGAGCACATCGTCTTCGACGGGCGCCACGCGACCGTCCTCGCGAACCCGGAGCTGCGCGAGCGGTCGTTCGCGGTCTTCTCGTTCGGCAAGACGTATCACGCGACGGGATGGAAGACGGGTTACGCCGTCGCGCCGCGGGCGTTGACGACGGAGCTTCGGAAGATCCACCAGTACCTCGCGTTCGCGGCGGTCACGCCGCTGCAGCACGCGCTCGCGGATTTCCTGCGCGAGTGCCCGGAGCATCACCTGGGTCTTGCGGACTTCTACCGGCAAAAGCGCGACCTCTTCGTCGAGCAGCTTCGCGCATCGCGCTTCGAGCTCGAGCCCGCCGAGGGCACCTATTTCCAGCTCGCGGACTACGGGCGGATCTCGAGCGAGCCGGATACCGAGTTCGCGCGCCGGCTCACGGTCGAGCACGGTGTCGCAGTGATCCCGATCTCGGTCTTCTGCGCCGAGCCGCCGCCGGGCTCGACGCTCGTGAGATTCTGCTTCGCGAAGCGGGAAGCGACGCTGCGCGCGGCCGGCGCACGGCTCGCGGCCGTATAGGATCCTCGATGCACGCGGAAGAGACGTCGCCGCGTCACGCGGACGAGAACGGCCGCAGGGCCGCGCTGATGCGCGCGGCCGGCGTCGCTTCGGTCGCGACCGCGTTGACGCTGATCGCGATCAAGCTCTGGGCGTACCGCGAGAGCGGCTCGATCGCCGTGCTCGGCTCGCTGGCCGACTCGCTGCTCGATCTCGTCGCGTCGCTGATCACGCTGCTCGCGGTCCGGGTCGCGCTGACGCCGGCCGATCACGAGCACCGCTTCGGCCACGGCAAGTCGGAGGGGGTCGCAGGGCTCGTCCAGTCGTTGATCATCACCGGATCCGCGCTGTACGTCGGCGCCGAGGCCGTGATGCGCCTGTTCGCGCCCGAGCCGATCGAAGCGCCTGCGGCCGCGCTCGGCGCGCTCGGCGTGTCGCTGGTGCTGACCCTCGCGCTGTTCGGCCTGCAGCGGTACGTGATCGCGAAGACCGGGTCGCTCGCGATCAGCGCCGATTCGGTGCACTACCAAGCCGATATCCTGACGAATCTCGCGCTGCTCGTCGGTCTCTTCGTCAGCTACCGCTTCTCGCTGCACGTCCTCGATCCGATCCTCGGCCTCGTCGTCGCGGGGCTGATCCTATGGAGCGTGAGGCAGGTCGCGACGGAGTCGCTCGACGTGCTGCTCGATCGCGAGCTGCCCGATCGCTCGCGCGAGCGCATCGAGGCGATCATCGCGCAGCATCCGGACGTCCTCGGCTTCCACGACGTGCGCACGCGCTCGTCGGGCTCGACCGAGTTCATTCAGCTTCATCTCGAGCTCGATCCCCAGATGACGCTGCTCGAGGCGCACGCGATCTCCGAGGAGGTCGAGCTCGAGGTGCGCAAGGCGTTTCCGCGCGCCGAGGTGCTGATCCACGTCGATCCGTACGGCGTGCCCGAGCCGCGGGATCCGTTCTGAGCGTTGCGGGATTCGTGCCCCGTCCGGCGCCGGCGTCCCGCCGTCGATGCGTCAGCCTTCCGGGCGCTCCGATGCGGCGAGCTCGTCGATCAGCTCGATCAGCGCGTCGTAGCTGCCGGCGAGCGTCGCATTCGACGTGTACTTGCCGTTGATCACGATCGACGGAACGCTCGTGATCCGATAACGCCGCGCGAGCTCCTCGGCGCGCTGCACCTTCGTGTGGACGGTATACGAGTCGAACGCCTGTGCGAACGCCTCGGCCTCGACGCCGAAGCGGCCGAAGAACCGCTCGAGCGCGCCGCGGGAGTCGAGACGGTTGCCGCGCTCGTGAATCTCCGCGAAGAACGCGCTGTGCATCTCGTCGAGCTTGCCGAGAGCCTCGGCCGTGTAGAACGCTCGGGCGTGGAGCCGCAGCAGGTCGTTCCACATCGCCGGGATGCGCACGAATGCGATCGAGCCGGGCTTCGTCTCGAGCCAGCGCTCGAGATAAGGCTCGAAGTCGTAGCAATGAGGGCAGCCGTACCAGAAGAGCTCCGCGACCTCGACCTGCTCCGGACCCGAGCTCGTCGGCTGGGTCGGTGAGAGCCGCTGATAGTGGACGCCGAGCCGGAAGCGTGCCGACGGCGGCTCGTCCTCGGCCGCGTCGAGAACGGTCTCGTCGATCGACGCCTCGGGCGTCAGCGTCGCCTGGCCGTCGTCGACCGCGCGCTCGCGGTCCGCATCGGAGACGTCTCCGGCCGTGCAGCCGGCGAGAACGAGGAGCGCCGCAAATAGAGAGAGAAGGCCTCGTTTCGCGTTCATCGGCGGTCTCCGTTCGATCCGGGATGTGCTGGGCGGCCGGCCCCGTGCGGGGACCGGCGGCCTCGGCGGATCATGCGCGAGCGCGGCGACTCACGCTACTGCTGCAGGCCCTGCGCGTAGCCGACGACGGCGCGCATCTCGTCCTCGAGCAGCTGATTCGCGACGTTGCGCATCATCTGGTTGTAGCCGGTATCCGAGCGGCGCGTGCCGGCCGCATATTCGCGCATCGT
>CAYMAF010000358.1:0-2748 GCA_964388365.1 uncultured Gammaproteobacteria bacterium
CGCCCGAGATCGGCACGCTGATCACCGCGCTCGGCTGCGGCGTCGGCCGCGAGGAATTCGATCCCGACAATCTCCGCTATCACCGGATCATCATCATGACCGACGCGGACGTCGACGGCTCGCATATCCGCACGCTGCTGCTGACGTTCTTCTATCGGCAGATGCCGGAGCTGATCGAGCGCGGGCACATCTATATCGCGCAGCCGCCGCTGTATAAGGTCAAGCGCGGCAAGCAGGAGATCTACGTCAAGGACGACGCAGAGCTCAATGCGGTGCTGCTGAAGAACGCCGTGGACGAGGCGGTGCTCCATACGTCCGCCGAAGGGCCGGCGATCCAGGGCGAGACTCTCGAGGGACTCGCGCGCCAGTACATGGAGGCGAAGGCGATCATCGAGCGGTGGGGCAAGCGCTACGACCCGAACATCCTGCAAGCGATGATGTGGCTGCCGGCGATCTCCGCGGCCGAGCTCGACGATCCCGAGCGGATGCGGGCGTGGGCCGCGGAGCTCGACGAACGGCTGAAGGCGCTGAACGGCACCGGCCCGAAGTATCGCGTGCACTATCAGGTCGGCGGGACGGCCTCGGATGCGGCGCTATACGTTCAGCGCGATCATCACGGCGTCACGATGACCAAGACATTCCAGCCGGGATTTTTTCGGTCTCCGGAATATCAGCGCATTGCGACGATCGGTGCGAGCTTCAAGGATCTGCTCTCGCCCGGCGCATACGTCGTGCGCGGCAAGGATCGCAAGGAAGTCGCGACTTTCCCGGACGCGATCGAATGGCTCATGGCGCAGGCGAAGCAGGGTCAAACGATCCAGCGCTACAAGGGTCTCGGCGAGATGAATCCCGACCAGCTCTGGGAGACGACGATCAATCCGCAAACGCGCCGGCTGATGCAGGTGCGGATCGAGGATGCGGTCGCGGCCGACGAGATCTTCAGCACGCTGATGGGCGATCAGGTCGAGCCGCGGCGCGACTTCATCGAGCGCAACGCGCTGTCCGTCTCGAATCTCGACGTGTAAGGCTCGGTGCCGGCGGCTAGGTCGCCGGCGCCGTGTCGTTCCATGCCGGCGACTCGGGCCGCTCGTCGCCGAGCTCCGCGACGGCCTTCTCGATCCACTCGCGCACCTCGGCCGTGACGTCGCGCGGATCGCGCCCTTCGGTCGGAATCGGTGGTCCGATCCGCACCCGAATCGTGCCGGCGCGCTTCAGCCAGCCGCGCCGCGGCCAGTATCGGCCGGCATCGTGCGCGATCGGCACGATCGGCTTACCGCAGGCCTGCGCGAGCAGCGCCCCGCTCAGCCCGAAGCGGCCGGTCTGACCGAACGGCACGCGCGTGCCCTCGGGAAAGATCACGACCCAGAGGCCTTCTGCGAGCCGCTCGCGGCCCTGCTCGATCACTTGCTCGACGGCCGCGCGGCCGCCGCGCCGGTCGATCGCGATCGGCTTCAGCTGCGCGAGCGCCCAGCCGAAGAATGGGATCCACATCAGCTCGCGCTTCAGCACCCACGTCTGGCGCGGCAGCAGCCGAAGCTGAGCGAGCGTCTCCCACGTCGACGAATGCTTCATCAGCACGATGCTCGGCTCGCTCGGCAGGTGCTCGAGGCCTTCGACCTCGTGGCGCAGCCGGCACAGCCGGGCGAGCATGAAGAGCTGTGCGTCGATCCAGAACAAAACGGTGCGATACGTGACCCGCGCCGGCAGCACCGCCGTCAGCAGCACGATCGGCGCGTAGATCGGCACGGACAAGAACATGAAAACCGTGAACAGCACCGAGCCTATCCACTGCCGCATCGTCGCCCTCCGTCAGTCTGCGAGCAGCGCATCGGCCGCGCTCGCAAGATCGCGATAGATCTCGGCTCCGAGCTCGCGGAGCCGCTCGCGCTCGGCTTCGTCCCGCGGTGTCCCGATGAACACCGGTCGGGCGCCCGCGGCGACCGCTGCCTCGGCATCGCTCAGCTTGTCGCCGACGAACGGCACGCCGTCGAGCGCTTGCCCGAAGTCCGCGGCGATCCGGTGCAGCAGCCCAGGTGCGGGCTTGCGGCACTCGCAGCGGTCCTCGGGACGATGCGGGCAATAGTAGATGCCGGCGATTCGTCCGCCCGCCGCGGCGACCGCATCGCGCATCCGCGCGTGGATCGCGTCGAGCGTATCGATCGTGTACAGGCCGCGCCCGACGCCCGACTGATTCGTCGCGACGACGACGTCGAACTCCGCGCGACAGAGCCGCGCGATCGCCTCGAGACTTCCCGGCAGCGGATGCCACTCGTCCGGTGACTTCACGTACTCGTCCGAGTCGGCGTTGATGACGCCGTCTCGATCGAGCACGACGAGTCTGCGGCGCGGGCCAGGTCCGGCCATCAAGCGCCCTCGACGCGCTCCGCGAGATACTCCGCGACCCGATCCGCCGAGACGCGGGTCTGCGTGCACGTATCCCGGTCCCTGACCGTCACCGTGCCGTCGGACAGCGTCTCGCCGTCGACCGTCACGCAGAACGGCGTGCCGGCCTCGTCCTGACGGCGGTAGCGCCGCCCGATCGCGCCCTTCTCGTCATAGAACGCGTTGAAGCGGCGGCGGAGCCGGCGATACAGCGTCAGCGCCGCGTCCGGCATCCCCTCCTTGCGGACGAGTGGAAACACCGCGACCTTGATCGGCGCGAGCCGCGGATGAAAGCGCAGCACCGTCCTGGACTCGCCGCCGACCTCGTCCTCGGCATACGCATCGGCGAGGAACGCGAGCGTCGCG
>CAYMAF010000359.1:0-2740 GCA_964388365.1 uncultured Gammaproteobacteria bacterium
TTCGCGCCGCATCTGCCCGAGCTGCTCGGTGGCTCCGCCGATTTGACCGGCTCGAACAACACCCTACATTCGGGCAGTAAGCGCATCAGCGCGCAGGCAGCCGACGGAAACTATCTCCACTATGGCGTGCGCGAGTTCGGCATGGCCGCGATCATGAACGGCTTGTCGCTGCACGGCGGCTTCATACCGTATGGCGGCACGTTCCTCGTCTTCTCCGACTATGCCCGCAACGCGCTGCGCATGGCCGCGCTGATGGAGACGCGGACGGTGCTCGTGCTGACGCACGATTCGATCGGTCTTGGCGAGGACGGCCCGACGCACCAGCCGATCGAGCATCTCACGAGCTTGCGCGCGATCCCGAACATGACCGTGTGGCGCCCGTGCGATGCGGTCGAGACCGCGGTCGCGTGGCGCGATGCGATCGAGCGCGCCGACGGGCCGACGTGCCTCGTGCTGACGCGGCAGACGCTGCCGCCGGTCACACGCACCGCCGAGCAGATCGGGCTGATCCGCCGCGGCGGCTATATCCTCTCGAGCGGCGCCGAGGCGCCGCGCGTCGTGCTGATCGCGACGGGCTCGGAGGTCTCCCTCGCGCTCGCGGCGGCCGACGAGCTGCGCTCGTCCGGCATCTCCGTCAGAGTCGTCTCGATGCCGTGCGTCGAGCTCTTCGAGCGGCAAGGCGAGGAGTATCGCTCGCACGTGCTGCCGCCGTCCGCGGCGCGCATCGTGATCGAGGCCGGCGCGACCCAGGGCTGGTGGCGCTACGTCGGCGGGCACGGCGACGTGATCGGTATCGACCAGTTCGGCGCGTCCGCGCCGGCGAAGGATCTGTTCGAGCATTTCGGGTTGACCGTCGAGCGCATCGCATCCGTCGCGCGACGCTTCGCGTGATCGATCGGGCAATGCTCGCGGCTTTTCGGCGCATTGAGCTGATTTTTTGAGGAGTAGGCTGTCATGCCGGTCAAAGTGGCGATCAACGGGTACGGCCGAATCGGCCGCAATATCCTGCGGGCGCTGTACGAGAGCGACCGCCGCGGCGAGATCTCGATCGTCGCAATCAACGATCTCGGCGATGCGAGCACGAATGCGCACCTGACCCGATACGACTCGGCGCATGGGCCGTTCCCGTATCCCGTCTCGGTCGAAGGGGACGATCTCGTCGTCGCAGGAGACCGCATCAAGGTCGTGCAAGAGCGGGATCCCGCGAAGCTGCCGTGGAAGAGCCTCGGCGTCGATGTCGTGCTCGAGTGCACGGGCCTGTTCGCGACGAAGGAGAAGGCCTCGGCGCACCTCACGGCGGGCGCGAGCCGCGTGCTGATCTCGGCGCCGGCCGGCAAGGACGTCGACGCGACGATCGTCTACGGCGTGAACCACGAGCTGCTGAACGCGTCGCACAAGATCATCTCGAACGCGTCGTGCACGACGAACTGTCTCGCGCCGCTCGCGAAAGTCCTGCACGATGCCGTCGGCATCGAGGAAGGCCTGATGACGACGGTCCACGCATACACGAACGACCAGGTGCTGACCGACGTCTACCACAAGGACCTGCGCCGCGCCCGCTCCGCGACGCAGTCGATGATCCCGACGAAGACCGGCGCGGCAGCCGCGATCGGCCTAGTGCTGCCTGAGCTCGACGGGCGCCTCGACGGCTTTGCGGTCCGCGTGCCGACGATCAACGTCTCGATCGTCGATCTGACGTTCACCGCGTCGCGCGATACGACGGCCGACGAGATCAACCAGGCGATGCGGGCGGCGAGCGAAGGCGGGCTGAAGGGCGTGCTCGCGTACAACGAAGACCCGCTCGTTTCGATCGACTTCAATCACAATCCCGCGTCGTCGATCTTCGACGCGACGCTGACGAAGGTGCAGGGGAAGCGGCTCGTGAAAGCCTGCGCGTGGTACGACAACGAGTGGGGCTTCTCGAACCGGATGCTCGACGTCGCCGCGCTCGTCGGGCGACTGTGAGACCGGGGTCGGGCCGAGACCACTGACGCCGTTTTCGGAGGAGTCATGGCGCTCGACGTCGTTCGCATGACCGATCTCGATCTTCGCGGTAAGCGTGTGCTGATCCGCGAGGATCTGAACGTGCCGATCAAGGACGGCGCAGTGACGAGCGATGCGCGGATCAAGGCCGCGGTGCCGACGCTTCGCGCCGCGCTCGAGCAGGGAGCCGCGGTCATAGTGATGTCGCACCTCGGGCGGCCGAAGGAAGGGGCGTTCGATCCGGCGGCATCGCTCGAGCCGGTCGCGCGGGCGCTGTCCGAGCAGCTCGGCCGGGACGTGCCCCTCGTCCGGGACTGGATCGACGGCGTCGACGTCGCGCCCGGCGACATCGTGCTCGCCGAGAACGTGCGCTTCTTGCCGGGCGAGAAGGCCGACGACGATACGCTCGCGAGGAAGATGGCCGCGCTCTGCGACGTCTTCGTCATGGACGCGTTCGGCACGGCGCACCGCGCGCAGGCGAGCACCGCGGGGGTCGCCCGGCATGCGCCGATCGCTTGCGCCGGGCCGCTGCTCGTCGCCGAGCTCGAGGCGCTCGGCGCCGCGCTCGAGGCGCCGAAGCGGCCGCTCGCCGCGATCATCGGGGGCGCGAAGGTCTCGACGAAGATCGAGGTGCTTCGGTCCCTCGCGTCGAAGGTCGACGTGCTGATCCTCGGCGGCGGTATCGCGAACACGGTCATCGCGGCGACCGGCGCCGAGGTCGGCCGCTCGCTCGTCGAGCGCGACATGGTCGACTTCG
>CAYMAF010000360.1:0-2738 GCA_964388365.1 uncultured Gammaproteobacteria bacterium
GCCGCGCCGACGTCCTGCAGCGCTTGCTCGCGCCGCTGCGCGGTGACGATGACCTCCTCGATTTGAGCCGCGGCGGGAATCGGCGGCAGCAGGAAAAGCGCAGCGGTCCACGGCAGCGCGCCGTGAAGCGGAATGTGGGTGCCGTGCATCTGAAGTCCTCCGTCCGCGAGCATTGACGATCCGGAGAGCGCTTCGAGAACCGAAACCGCCGCGCGCGAAACGGAGCCGTCCGCGGCGATCTGCCGCGGACGGCATGCAGGATGCGTACCATTGAGCGACGAACCGAGCCGCCGGGAAACGGCCTCGGCCGGCCTATCGGGGCGGGCTCATTCCGTCAGCGAGCTCGTCAGCGCGCGGAGCTCGTCGGCATGCTCCTCGAGCACCTCCGACGGATGCTTTTCCGCCGCCTCGGCGAGCCGGTCGACGACCGGACACATCACGTCGCCGTGGCCGTTCTCGTCAGTGAGATACTTCGCGGCGATCAGGATATCGGTGACCGTGATCCGATCGGATTCGTGGTCGAGCGCGTCCTGATACTCGACGGCGTGCTGCAGCGTTTCCGGCAAGCCCCAGCTCGCAAGCAGCATGCGCGCGATCTCGCCCTGATAGGCTTGCGCGGTCTTCGCGAGCTCCGCGTCCGGCGCAACGCCGATGCCTTCCGCCCGCATGACGATATAGAGCCGCCCGATCACGTGCAGCAGACCCGCGAGCAGCGCCTGATCGGGATTGACGCCGGTCGCGCCGTGCTTCGCGAGCACGTAGCTCGCCGACGCGACCTTCAGACTGCAGCGCCAGATCTCCTCGATCTCCGCGCGGGCCTCCGCCGAGTACATCTCGCGGAGCCGAAGCTGATGGATCGCGTACGCGACCGCGATCGAGCGCATGAGATTGAACCCGAGACGACTGACCGCAGTGCGAAGGTCGGTCACCTCGGGGCCTCCGCGCCGGAACTGCACGGAATTCGCGATCTGCAGCGCACGCGCGGCGAGCGCCGGCTCCGAGCTCAGCACCTTGACGACGTCCTCGGCGCTCGCGTCCGCGGATTGCATCGTGCGCTGGACGCGCAGCACGGCCTCTGGAAAGCCGGGCAGCTCGAGGCGATCCTCGCGGATGTCCTCGGCGATCCTTTCGGCCAAGGACTCGAGCGGCGATTCGGTCGACTCCTGGTCGACATCGACGGCGGCATCCGGCGTCATGACTCCTTCCCTTTAGCCCATGACCTCTCGCGTTATCGGCACCGGGCCCGGAATCTTGAGCCGCGTCAGCCGGCCGTTTTCGCCGGCGCCGCCGCCGTCGCCTCGATCTCGACGAGCAAATCGGGATGCGCGAGCCGCGAGACGCCGAGCAGCACGCCCGAGGGCTTCACCGGCAGCGCGCCGAGCCGGTCCCGGATCACGTGCCGCGCCGCCTCGAACGCGTCGAGATCCGTCACGTAGTAGCTCAAGCGGGCGACGTTCTCGAGCGTCAGCCCCGCCTGCGACAGCACCGTCTCGAGGTTGTCGAACGCGCGGCCGAGCTGGCCGGCCATGTCGCCGACGTGCATCGCCCGGCCGTCAGGGCCGACGGACGTCTGACCGGCGATGAACACGATGCGCTCCGCGCCGCGGACATCGACCGCGTGCGAGAAGTCGAGCCGATCCTGCCAGGTCCAAGGGTTGAACGAAGTCATCTCCATCGCCGGATCCTCCCCTCAAAGCGGCTACTGCGAGCCTACTATGCCTTTTCGTTCCCGCTTAATCCAAAGGCCGGCGATCCGCAATCGTGCGCCTATCGCGCGGCGGGACCGATCCGGCATGCTGCTCGACGCCGACGGTCTGTTGCGGTCACACCGGGAGGTCGCGCGATGACGATCGTCTTCCGGCAGCTCTTCGACGCGCGCTCGGCAACGTATACGTATCTGCTCGCGGATCCGCGCACGCGCGACGCCGTGCTGATCGATCCGGTCTTCGAGCAGGCGCGGCGGGACGCGGCGCTGCTGCGCGAGCTCGAGCTTCGGCTCCGCTGCACGCTCGACACGCACGTGCATGCCGACCACGTGACCGGCGCGGCGCTGCTCAAGACCTGGACCGGCAGCCGGATCGCGATCTCGGCGGCATCGGGCGCATCGGGCATGGATATCGCGCTCGCGGACGGGGATCGGGTCGCGTTCGGCGAGCATACGCTGACGGCGCGCGCGACGCCGGGGCACACGAACGGCTGCATGACGTTCGTGCTCGACGACGCAGGCATCGCATTCACCGGCGATGCATTGCTGATCCGCGGCGCCGGCAGAACCGATTTCCAGCAAGGCGACCCACATACGCTCTACCGCTCGATCGTCGACGTGATCTTCACGCTGCCCGACGAGTGCCTGATCTTCCCGGCGCACGACTATCGCGGCCTGACCTCGAGCAGCGTCGGCGAGGAGCGGCGCCACAACCCGCGGATCGGCGGCGCGCGGGACGAGCGCGATTTCGTCGGATATATGTGCAATCTCGATCTGCCGCATCCGAAGCAGATGGACGCCGCCGTGCCGGCGAACTTGAAGTGCGGGGAAGTCGACGCGCCGGCCGTGCCTCCGGAGAAAGCGTGGGCGCCGCTTCGCTACACGTATGCGGGCATCGACGAGATCGATCCCGAGTGGGTCGCGGCGCATCGAGATGCGGTGCAGATCGTCGACGTCCGCGAGCCGGACGAGTTCGTCGGCGCGCTCGGCCATATCCCGGCCGCGACGCTGATCCCGCTCTCCGAGCTGCCGC
>CAYMAF010000361.1:0-2735 GCA_964388365.1 uncultured Gammaproteobacteria bacterium
GCGGCAGCGTCAGCTCCGGGAACGGCCCCGAAAGCGACTCGAGGAATGCGACGATGTCGTCGACCTGCTGGTCGGTCAGCTCGCGCGCGAGCTGCGTCGACGCCATGACGCGCACCGCCTCGTGCAACGTCGGCACGGCGCCGTTGTGCATGTACGGCGCGGTGTAGGCGAGATTGCGCAGCGAAGGAACGCGCCACATGTGCGCGTCGCCCGGATTGCCGGTCGACTCGAGACGGCCCTTGTCCCGCATCAGGTCGTATTGCTCCACGTACGGGCTGTCCGCTTGCATCGGGAACTTCATGAAGAAGCCCGTGCCCATCGGCAGCTCCGGCCCGGCCAGCAGCGGGCCCTGATGGCACGCGGTGCAGCCGACTTCCTGGAACGTCTTCATGCCACGGACCTGCTGCTCCGTCAGCGCGGAAGCGTCGCCTTTGACGTAGCGGTCGAAGGCGGAGTCGGGCGTGATCAGCGTGCGTTCGTAAGCCGCGATCGCCCGGGCGATGTTGTCGATCGTGATGACGTCGCCCTTCCCGAACGCGGCCTCGAAGTACGGCTGATAACCCGGAATGCTCCGGATTCGGCGAACGACCGCGTCGAGGTCCTCCATGCCCATCTCGATCGGATTCTCCGGCGGACCCTTGGCCTGCTCTTCGAGCGTCGGCGCACGGCCGTCCCAGAACTGAGCCGACAAGAACGCCGCGTTCCAGACGGTCGGTGCGTTGCGCGCGCCTTTATGCCCGTGGACTCCGATCGACGTCGGCCGATGGTCGTCGCCGCCCTCCGTCAGGTTATGGCACGAGAAGCACGAGATCGTGCCGGTCGACGAGAGCCGCGGGTCGAAAAACAGCATTCTGCCGAGCTCGACCTTCTCCTTGGTCGTCGGGTTGTCCGCGGGAGCGGGAGCGACTTCCGGAAGCGCCTGCCACGCAAACCCTTCCGATGCCATCGCGGCCGTTGCCGCAAGCCAAATTGCGGCGGCCGCCGTGATGAGCCTCATCATGCATTTCCTCCTTGAAGCGCAAGATGGCACAGCGGCTCGAATGATACCCGAGCCGAATGTCAGTACGCTGCGTTACGGTTCTCGGAATCGAAACGCCCGCCGGTAAACTCGACCCGCTGCAGCATCGCTGCGTGAACTCGGGCCGTCACGAGAAACCCTCTCTGCAGCGCGGCCGAGCGGGCGTAGAGCGTCCGCGTCGGGGCAGGAGGCCGCGTCAGGTCAAGTTTCCGAGAAGCCGCCGAGGATTGCCTAGCGAGCGCTAGCTAGCGCTTCCCTCCGTCGGCCGAGGCCGTCGAACGAATCAGGTGGTTGACGGGCCGACCCGTGGTCCCGCTCGGAAAAGGCGTGTTGAGGAAGACGGCGAGCGTCGGCGCGATGTCGGTGATATGGACCGGCTCTGCCGTGCGTCCGGCGGCGATATCCCAGCCGTACCATATCAACGGCGCACGGGTGTCGTAGCTGTACGGCGAGCCATGCATCGTCGCGACGCGGCCGCCGAAGTCCGAGATCCAGTGCGGCTCCATCCAGGCGACGACATCGCCGGAGCGGCGCGGATGGAAGCCCCGTTGCAGCTTCGCGCGGTGACCGTCGCTGAACGTGCCGAAGCGCAGGGCGGAGCCGGGAACGGCGCCGGCGACGCCGTCCTGCTCCAATAGGAAGTACGCGATGTCTTCCTCGATGCGGCGTTGGTCTATGCCGGCCGCGCGCACGCGCTCGCGGTCCAAGAACACCTGCTGGTTGTGAAAGGCCTCGACCAGATCGGCGTCGCCGTATCGCTCTTCGACGAACTCCCGCACGGCTTCGCCGATCTCTCGGTCCCGAAACTCGCCGACCGGGATCGAGCGATCGGCCAGATAAGCCGGCACGTGTCCCGTTCCGTGATCCGCCGTGAGGAAGACGAGCACCTCGCCGCGTCCGTACCGCCGCTCGAGCTCATTCAACAGGCGTTCGATTTGCCGATCGAGGCGAAGGTAGGTGTCCTGCGTCTCGACCGACATCGGGCCGAAGCGGTGGCCGATGTTATCCGGCGCCGAGAACGAGATCGCGAGCAGGTCGGGAACGCCGCGGCGTCCGAGCTCTTCGTGCTCGAGGACGGCCAAAGCGAGCTCCGTCAGCAGCTCGTCGCCGAAAGGGGTATAAGCCACGAGCCCCGGACCCCGATTGCGCTCGAGGCTGGGCAAGTCGTGCGGAAACACCGGGCGATCTTCGCCGCTGAACGGAACTTCGTACGGATTGTCGTCCGGCAGGCTCTCGGCATAATCCTCGAGCGGCAGAAGAGGCTCCCACGGCTTCGCGAGATATTTCTCGGGAAGGCGCCGTGCGTTGAACTCGTTCAGCCATTCCGGCAATGCATCGCGATACCACGTGCTCGTGACGAAGCGGCCGGTGGATTCGTCCAGCCAGTACGCGGTGCCCGTATGGCCCGCGGGAAGAATCGCGCTGCGGTCTTTCAACGCAAGACCAATCACCTTCGCGCGCTCGTTCGTGTGCATCCACAGCTCGTCGCCGATCGTCGTCGTGAGCATCCATCGAGGAGACATCTGACCGGCCGACGAATCGGAGCCGACCGTGGATACCGAAGGGTCCGACGTGACGTACGTCGGTCTGCCGAGCTCGCGGACGTACCACGAGTTCGCGAGAATGCCATGCACCGCGGGCGTCGTGCCGGTGTAGATCGATGCGTGGCCCGGCGCCGTGAACGTCGGCATGTAGTCGAAACGGGCGTTGTCGAAAG
>CAYMAF010000362.1:0-2735 GCA_964388365.1 uncultured Gammaproteobacteria bacterium
CCGCCTCGGTATCGAACACCTCGCCGCCCTGGCGTGCGACGCGGATTTGGACGCGGTCGCCGGGCTGCGACCCCGCGACGACGCTCATCGCTTGGCGGCGGCTCCGCACCGGCTCGCCGTTGATATGCGTCAGCACGTCCCCGGGGCGTAAGCCGGCATCCCGGGCGGCCTCGCCGTCGACCGAGCTGATATAGATCGCCCAGCCATCGACGCCGTAGCTGCGGGCGAGCGCCGGCGGCAGCAGATCGGTCGAGACGCCGAGATAGCCGCGAATGACGCGGCCGTGCTCGATCAGCTGCTCCATGACGCCGCGGACGAGGTTCACCGGGATCGCGAACCCGATCCCCTCAGGGGCGCTTCGTCCGCTGCGCTCGGTCACGGCCGTATTGATGCCGACGAGCTCGCCGCGGGCGTTGACGAGCGCGCCGCCGGAATTGCCGATATTGATCGCGGCGTCGGTCTGGATGAAATCCTCGATGTTCGCGAGGCCGAGCTCCGCACGGCCCGTCGCGCTGACGATGCCGAGCGTCACGGTATGCGAGAGGCCGAGCGAGTTGCCGATTGCGAGCACGACGTCGCCGACCGCGAGCGAGTCGGAGCGGCCGAGCTTGATCGTCGGGAGGTCGTCGAGATCGATGCGCAGCAGCGCGAGCTCGGTATCCGGGTCCGCGCCGACGATCACCGGCGTCGCGACGCGGCCGTCGGCGAGCTGGACGCGCACCTGCTCGGCGCCTTGGATCACGTGGTAGTTCGTGACGATATAGCCGTCCTTGCTGATCACGACGCCGGAGCCGAGCGCGCGGGCGCGGTACGTGCCGCCGAACGCCCCGAGCGCGTAGTCGCGTTCGGTATAAATGTTGACGACGGCCGGGGAGCTTGCGGCGACCGCCGCGGCGTAGCTCGCGGGGCCTGCGGCCGGCGAGCCGCGGTGCAGGTTCACGAGCTCCGGCCGCGCGAGGACGACGATGAACGCGATCGCGAGGCCCGCCGCGACGGACCGCGCGGCATAGTGGAGCGGCTTACCGTGCCAGGGCATGCGCCGGAGTCTACTACCGAAGCGCCGTCGGTGGCCAAGGTCTTGCGCGGACATGTATAATGCGCACCCTCAGAACCACCGGCGTCCTGCGCCGACGACGGCCGCGCTCGACGTCCTCAAACGACATCATCACGGATTTGACGTTCCACACTCAGGGAGGCAGCGCCATGCCTGGCCCTTTCGGTCTAGGAGTGCTCGATGGCTGAAAGCACCGGCTTTACCCGAAGGCATTTTTTGACGGTCGCCACCGCCGTCACCGGAGTGGCCGGGGCCGCCGCAGCGGCCGTGCCGTTCGTCGCGTCGTTCCGTCCGAGCGCCCGCGCGCAGGCGCTCGGCGCGCCGGTCGAGGTCGACGTCAGCAAGATCGAGCCCGGCGCGCTGCTCCGAGTCGAGTGGCGCGGGCGGCCGATCTACGTGCTGCATCGCACCGACCGGATGCTCCAGCTTCTCGACCGAGTCGTCGAGCAGCTCCGGGATCCGTCGTCGGAGGAATCGGTTCAGCCGAGCTACGCGCAGAACGAGTACCGCAGCATTCGGCCGAATATCCTCGTCGTCGAGGGCGTTTGCACGCATCTCGCGTGCGCGCCGATGCCGCGCTTCGAAGTCGGGCCCGCCGATCTCGGCGCCGACTGGGTCGGCGGCTTCTACTGCCCGTGCCACGGTTCGAAGTTCGATCTGTCGGGCCGCGTCTTCGCCGGCGTGCCCGCGCCGACGAACCTCACCGTGCCGCCGTACCGCTTTTTGAACGACAGCACGATCCTGATCGGCTCGGACACGGGGAATACCTAGATGGCGACCAGGGAACAGGACGTTTTCGATCGGCTCGGCAGGGGCATGAGTTCGCTCGGCGCGTGGATCGACGCGCGCTTCCCGATGACGAAGCTGATCAAGGAGCACGCGACCGAGTACTACGCCGCGAAGAACTTCAATTTCTGGTACGGCTTTGGCGTCCTCGCGCTATTCGTGCTCGTGCTGCAGCTCGTCACGGGCATCTTCCTGACGATGAACTACAAGCCCTCGGCCGAGGACGCGTTCGCTTCGGTCGAGTACATCATGCGCGACGTCGACTGGGGCTGGCTGATCCGCTACCTGCACTCGACCGGCGCGTCGGCGTTCTTCATCGTCGTATATCTGCACATGTTCCGCGGCTTGATGTACGGCTCGTACAAGAAGCCGCGCGAGCTCGTCTGGCTGATCGGCATGGCGATCTACCTCTGCCTGATGGCGGAGGCGTTCTTCGGCTACCTCCTGCCGTGGGGCAACATGTCGTACTGGGGCGCGCAGGTCATCGTGTCGCTGTTCGGCGCGATCCCGGTCGTCGGCGAAGGCCTCGCCGAGTGGATTCGCGGCGACTACTACATCTCCGACATCACGCTGAACCGCTTCTTCGCGTTCCACGTGATCGCCGTGCCGCTGATGCTCGTGCTGCTCGTCGTCGTGCACATCATGGCGCTGCACGAGGTCGGTTCGCTGAACCCGGACGGTATCGAGATCAAGGAGCACAAGGGGCCCGACGGCAAGCCGGTCGATGGCGTGCCGTTCCACCCGTATCACACGTCGAAGGACCTCGTGATCATCATCGTGTTCCTGATCGCGTTCTCCGCCGTGGTGTTCTTCGCGCCGGAGATGGGCGGCTACTTCCTCGAGCACGCGAACTTCGAGCCGGCCGACCCGCTGAAGACGCCGGAGCACATCGCGC
>CAYMAF010000363.1:0-2725 GCA_964388365.1 uncultured Gammaproteobacteria bacterium
GCCGTGTCCTCGTCGTGCCTGTCTTGCCGGAGCGTGCGCGCCAGGGACGGCGCGCGCGCAGCCTCCAGGGACGGATTCACGGCGGTCCGGCAAGACAGGCATGACGAGGGCGCGGCCTCGCCGCAGTGCTCGATCCCGTTCGCGAAGGATGCGGTCGACGAAGCGCGGCCCTGACCCGTTCGCGAAGGATGCGGTCGACGAAGTGTGGCCCTGACCCGTTCGCGAAGGATGCGGTCGACGAAGTGCGGCTCCGACCCGTTCGCGAAGGATGCGGTCGACGAAGCGCCGCCAGTCGTGAGATCGAGCCGACCGCTCCCGTCGACGGAGCGCATATCGTCGACGGACGAGCAAGCGACGCATGCGTCGCGAAGGACTACTTCGCGACGCTGATGACCTCCGGCTCCATATACCCCTTGAGCCCGACGATCGAATACTGCCGCCCGAGCCCCGACTCCTTCGCGCCGCCGAACGGCACGAACGCGCTGGTCGCCCGGTGCTGGTTGACCCACGCGGTGCCGACCTCGAGACGCTCGGCGATCGCTTTGCCCCGCTCGAGATTATTCGTCCAGACCGAGCCCGAGAGCCCGTAGCGCGTATCGTTCGCGCGCCGAATCGCATCCTCGACCTCGGAGAACCGAAGGATCGGCACGATCGGACCGAACTGCTCCTCGCGCACGAGCCGCGCCGACTCGTCGATATCCGTGACGAGGGTCGGCGGGAAGAAATAGCCCGGGCCGTCGGGCACCTCGCCGCCGCAGAGAATCCTTGCGCCGCTTCGCTTCGTGTCCTCCAGGATCTCCCGGACCTTGTCGTACTGCATCTTGTTCTGGATCGGCCCGAGATCGGTGTCCGGCTCCAAGCCGTTTCCGACCTTCGCCTTGCGCGCCTCCTCGACGAGCGCGTCGCAGAGCTCGTCGTAGATCCGCTCGTGCGCGTAGATCCGCTTGATCGCCATGCAGACCTGGCCGCTGTTCACGAACGCCGCGAAAAACACCTTCTTCGCGATCGCCTTCGGGTCGACGTCGTCGAGGATGATCGCGGGGTCGTTGCCGCCGAGCTCGAGCGTCAGGCGCTTCAACGTGCCCGCCGCGGCCGCGGCGACCTTCTTGCCGGTCTCGACCGATCCGGTGAACGAAATCTTGTCGACGCCGGGGTGCTCCGTGAGCCATTTACCGAGGTCGTCACCGCCGGCGAGGACGTTCACGACGCCGGGAGGGAAGACCTCGCGCGCGATCTCGCCGAGCTCGAGCGTCGTCAGCGGCGTGTACGGCGACGGCTTCAGCACCGCCGTATTGCCGGTGTAGAGGGCGGAGACGAGGGGCCCGAGCGCAAGATTCACCGGCGCATTCCACGGCGTGATGATGCCGACGACGCCGAGCGGCCGATACTTGAGCTCGATGCGCCGATCGGCGTCGTCGATCAGCACCTCGACCGGGATCTCGATCGTGACCATGCCGTCGGATTGCGCCGCGCCCCGGTCGATCTCCGCGATCGATTGCGACAGCGGCTTGCCCTGCTCGCGCGTCAAGAGCTCGGCGAGCTCGTTCTGGCGCTCGCGGAGCTTCTTCGTGAACGCGCGGACGAGCTCCGCGCGCTCCGCGTACGTCGTCGCGCGCCACGACTCGAACGCCGTGCGCGCGGCGCGCACGGCCGCGTCGAGCTGGGCGCGGCTCGCGGCGGGCGCCTGCGCGAAGACCTTGCCCGTCGCGGGATTGATCACGTCGAGCCGGCCGTCGCCGGCGACTCGCTCGCCGCCGATCGTGAGCCAGAAATCCGTTCTCGGGGCCGTGCCCGCTTCGACGTGCTGTGCTCTTTCGGCCATGGAGCGCTCACCTCCGGAGATCGGTTACGTACTCGAGGAGCGCGGCCGGGCGGAACATCGGCAGACGCCCGCAGCTTGCGGAGGCCGCGCGGACATGAAGTAGAATCGATCATACTACGATCGATCCCCAGACGGGGCCTCCCGCCCGGTAGAGCACGGTTCAGCTCCCCTTGCGCATGCCGCAGCGGCGGGCGCGGCGGCTGTTCTTAGGACGTACAGCGGTTGATAACGAGGAGAATGGAATGAAGATCGTCGTCGTCGGGCAGGGCGCATTCGGACGGAAGCATCTCGATGGGTTGAGGAACATCGAAGGCGTCGAGGTCGCGAGCCTGGCGGGCGGGAGCCCCGAGTCGACCGAGAAGGTCGCCAAGCAGTACGGTATTCCGCACTGGACGACGAACCTCGACGAGGCCCTCGCGCAGCCGGGCGTCGAGGCCGCGATCATCACGTCGCCGACGCAGCTCCACGCGAAGCAGGCGATTCAGGTGATGCGTGCCGGCAAGCACGTCGAGATCGAGATTCCGATCGCGGATTCGTTGGCCGACGCCGAGGAGATCGACAAGGTGCAGCGCGAGACGGGGCTCGTCGCGATGGCCGGCCATACGCGCCGCTTCAATCCGTCCCATCAGTGGGTGCACAACCGCATCAAGTCCGGCGAGCTGAAGCTCCAGCACCTGGTCGTGCAAACGTTCTTCTTCCGCCGCCAGAACATCAACCTCGAGGGCAAGCCGAGGAGCTGGACGGATCATCTCCTGTGGCACCACGCCTGCCACACGGTGGACCTGTTCCACTATCAGACCGGCGAGGCGCCGTCGAACGTCTACGCCCTCCAGGGCCCAAAGCATCCGGAGCTCGGCATCGCGATGGACATGAGCATCGGCATGACGACGCCGTCGGGCGCGG
>CAYMAF010000364.1:0-2725 GCA_964388365.1 uncultured Gammaproteobacteria bacterium
CGGCGATGTGCATGAACAGGTTGTTGAAGACCTCGAGCATGATCGGGTCGGCGCGCGTATCGACGTCCTCGCGCGTGGCCCGCGGCGCCGCGCGCTCGAGCACGAGCGCGCGCTCGTGCCCGACGCTCGCCCGCCAGCCCGGCGCGACGAAGGTCGTGCCGTTCTCCTCGATCACCAGGGCGGGCCCGTCGATCGTCGCGTCGTCCGGCAGTGTCTCGCGGCGATAAACCGGCGTTTCCCACCATGCGCCGTCGACCCAGATCGGGCGGACGGTGGCCGGCTTCGGCCGCGCCTGCGTCATATCCCCCTTTGCTGGACCGTCGTGAAGGCATCCATCGCGGCTGCGGGCGCGGCGTCCCTGCCGCGGACGCTCCGGCAAGGGGGGATGCGACGCAGGCGCGCCCGAAGCCGCCGAATCGCCGCCGGCGACGATGCTCGGCGCGTCATGCTCGGCGGCGATGCACTCGACCTCGATCCATTCGACGACGGCCGGCCCTTCGGCCGCGAAGCCGAAATGCCGCGCATGCGCGTCGGCGAAGGCCTTGCGGATCTCGGCGGCGGAATCGGCGGCTCTCCACGCCACGACGAGCGGCGTATCCGAGCCCTCGATCTTGATGCCGGCGCGTGCCGACGTGCCGATCGCCGCCGCGGCGACGCCCTGCGCCTCGAGCTCTTGCCGTGCGGCGCGCTCGAGCCGTGCGAAGATTTCCGCGAGCTCGGAAGGCGCGCCGTCGTTGAGCCGGCGCTCGACGCCTTGCCGGCGGAGCGCGCGGAGCTCCGCGAGCCCGATGCCGTATGCCGACAGCACGCCGGCGAGCGGGTGGATGAAGATCGTGTCGATGCCGAGCGCGTCGGCGATCTGGCACGCATGCTGGCCGCCCGCGCCGCCGAAGCTCGCGAGCGTGAACTCCGTGACGTCCCGGCCGCGCTCGATCGAGATATGACGGATCGCGTTCGCCATGCGCTCGATCGCGATCCGGATCGCGCCTTCGGCGATGGCCTCGGCGCCCTGCGTCGTGCCGGCGGCCTTGGCGATCTCCGCGGCGAGCGCTTCGAAGCCCCGCCTGACCGCGTCGACGTCGATCGGCTCGTCCGCGTTCGGTCCAAACGTCGCCGGAAAGAAGTCCGGTTGGATGCGCCCGAGCAGCACGTTCGCGTCGGTCACGGTCAGCGGCCCGCCGTTTCGATAGCATGCGGGACCTGGCCGTGCGCCGGCCGACTCCGGGCCGACCGTGAGCCTCCCGCCGCGAAACGCGACGATCGAGCCGCCGCCCGCGGCGACCGTGTGAATCCTGAGCATCGGCGCCGCGACGCGGACGCCCGCGACCTCGGCCTCGGCGGTCCGCTCGAGCTCGCCGGCGAACAGCGAGACGTCGGTCGACGTCCCGCCCATGTCGAAGCCGAGCACGCGCGGAAAGCCAGCGGCCCGCGCGGTCGTGGCCATGCCGATCACGCCGCCGGCGGGCCCCGAGAGAATGCTGTCCTTGCCGCGGAAGAACTCGGCGCGCGCGAGACCGCCGTGGCTTTGCATGAACGAAAGCGGCGCGGGCTCGCCGAGCAGCGCCTCGAGGCCGGCGCGCACCGATGCGACGTAGCGGCGGAGGACCGGCGACAGATACGCGTCGACGAGTGCCGTGTCGCCGCGCGGCACGAGCTTCTGCACGGCGATCGTTTCGTGGGACAGCGAGACTTGCGTGAAGCCGAGCCGCTCCGCGATGCGCCCGGCCCGCCGCTCGTGCTCGGGGTATCGATAGCCGTGCAGGAACGCGATCGCGACGCTGTCGATGCCGTCGTCACGAAGCCGGGCGAGATCGTCGGCGAGGCGCGTCTCGTCGAGCGGCTCGACGATCTCGCCGGCGGCCGAGACGCGCTCGCGGGCCTCGACGACGCGCTCGTAGAGCACCGGCGGCAGACGGATATCGAGCGCGAACAGGTCGGGCCGCTGCTGCGTGCCGATCTCGAGCACGTCGCGTAGGCCCGCGGTCACGACGAGCGCGGTCGGCTCGCCGCGCCGCTCGAGGAGCGCGTTCGTTGCGACCGTCGTGCCCATGCGCACCGAAGCAACGCGTCTCGGCGCGTCCGGCGCGGCTTCGAGCAGCCGTCGAATGCCCTCGACGGCCGCATCGGCGTAGTGATCGGGATTCGCGGACAGCAGCTTCAGCGAGCGAACGGTCCCTGTCGGATCGCGGGCGACGATGTCGGTGAAGGTCCCGCCGCGATCGATCCAGAAGTGCCAGCCGTCGGTCATAAGAGGAGAACGCGAAAGAGCAGACAAAGGGGCGACCCATTCTCTCGAGAAGGCAGGCCGCTTCCGCTTCTGCCTATTGTCCGCTATTTCTCGGCCGCGTTTCCCGGTCTCAGTCCTCTGCTGCCGGTCGGAACTGGCTTTCGAGCTGCTTCTGCACGTTTGGCGGCGCGACCGCGTAGTGGTCGAACTCCATCGTGTACGAGCCTTCGCCGCCGGTCAGCGACTTCAGCGTCGTCTGATACTCGCCGAGCTCGGCGAGCGGTACCTCGGCGGTGATGCGCGACTGCCCGCGCGGGAGCGTGTCGTTGCCGTTGATGCGGCCTCTAATGCCGGCGAGGTGGCCGGTGATCTCGCCGACGCACTGGCTCGGCGCGGTGATCTCGAGTTTCGCGATCGGCTCGAGGACGATCGGGGCGGCCTTCGAGATCGCGTCGAGAAAGGCCCGCCGGCCCGCCTGGATGAACGCGACCTCCTTCG
>CAYMAF010000365.1:0-2707 GCA_964388365.1 uncultured Gammaproteobacteria bacterium
GGCTTCAATGAGGCCGCGCTAGAGAAGCGCGGAAATCGGCAGGCCTCCTAACTCGCTCTCTCCTCACGACTTACGAGACCGCTTTCGAGAGATGGTCTCTTGCCGATGCCGTTAGTACAGCTTCCGGTGCGTCCTGAGTCCTCTAAAACCTGTATTATCAAAGAGCTCGAACGCCGATGCGTTACTCGATACCGCTCGACCGCTTGCATCACACGACGACGGTTCTCACGTTCGGTTCGTACGCCCGACCGATGACGTCCAGGGCGGTTTCCAGAGGGCGGCTCGCACGGCCGACCTCGACGATGAGCACCTGATCCTCACCGTGGTGGATCTCGGCGCGCAGAGCACGCCGCAGCCTCACGAGTTCCGGCTCGTTGAGCTGACACAGGAAGACGCTGTACTGGGCGTGGTCACCAAACCCGTGCATGATCTTGAAGACCTGGTTGCGGCGGCGGTCATCAGAAATGTCATAAGCGATGACATAATTGCGTCGTGTCATGGGACGATCACCGCGTCGTGATGCCAATATAGCGCGGAACGTCACCACGCAGCCAACGCGCCAGCAGCCGAGCCTGGATCCGGATCATCGAGCGCCATGAGCAGCGGTAGTTGAAGAGTGTATGCGTCGCGAGTTGATCCAGTCGGGTTTCATAGGCGCGGATGAATGCCTTGCGCGCGGAACCCCGAAGCACACATCCTGCGTTCGACATCTGGAAGTCCCCTGCCTTGACCATGCCGGTGTTGATCGCACTCAGAACTGCGCTGTCGACGACCAGTGGTCTGAACTCCTCCATCAGGTCCAGTGCGAGCGCGGGACGCCCATGACGTGGCTGGTGGTAGAACCCCCACCACGGATCCAGGCCCTCGCCCATAAGTGCCACCGTGCACTCCTTCGTTAGCATGGCGTAGCCGAACGACAGCAGCGCATTGACGGGATCACGTGGAGGACGGCGGTTACGAGCGTTGAAGTCCCACTCCGCATTGAAATCACGTGGCCGGAGCAACGTGTGAAACGCCCCGAAGTACTTCGCCGCAATCGCCCCCTCCAAGCCGAGTAGCTCGCCGATCGAGGCGGCGTGCTTCACCTTGCGCAGCAAAACTGCCATCTCCTTCAATCGTCGACCTGGCGCGGGCCGTGCATTCCGGCCGAGCACTGTTCGCTGATTCGCGCCTTTGGCAAACACGAAACCCCTCGCGGCGCTGAGGGCCTTCGCAGGATCTGCTGCGCCTCGAAACTGTGCGGCCCGATCGTATGCGTTACGAAGTGTGATTCCGGATGTTACACCGTAGAACCAGTGTCCTCGTGAGAGGTGGACGATCGGAATCGATGCTTCACACAGGAGCTGCGTCGCCTGCGCGCTTACCGTGATGTTACCGCAGAGAACGAGCTGACTCATGTCCTTGAGCCTCACGGTCGCAAGCTCCTCGTCCTGCCTGCGTACGACGATGACCTTGCCACGCTTGCCAACCGTCGCGCCCTGCTCCTGTACGTAAAGTGGCAGAGCAGCCGGTCGAGAGGGATACAGACGGCGTACCGACGCGTGCGCACGGTTGCGCCGCGCCGCGGGCACGTCTCGCATGATCAGCGTTTCGTCGGGCAGGCAGATGCTGCTGAGGGAACAGCCGTTACACTTGGGACTATCCTCCAGCGGGGCTGGCATCGCCGTCGACATCGAAGCCTCTCGCGCTTCCTCGAGCAGGCGAAGTGTGTATGCCTCCAACTCATCGGTGAAGGGGATGTCCACGCGCGTCTTGGAACCAGCGAAATAAAGGACACCATGGTCGGTCCGGTAGCCGTGTTCTCGGAGAAGCAGCCCCTGGGCCATCAATTGAACGCGCTCCGGCTCCCACGACCGTTCCGGATTGTCTGGCACACGACCCCGTTTCGTCTCGACGGGAACAGCCTCGTCGCCATCGGTCGACACCAGGTCGAGCTTGGCAGCAAGCCCGAGCGCCTCAGAACCGAGCTGAACCGATCGGGTGATTGCCGGAGTGTCATCGGTGCCATGGGAGGCCGCGGTTTGCGTAGTGGCATCAGGATCGGGCAGGACGTGATCGAGCCGGTCGACGCGACGATGCACCTCGCGGCCCTCCTCCGTATACACGTTGTCCTCCCATCTCCCGTCCACATACATGAGGTAGAACAGTCGGGGGCAGTACGCGTATTCGTTGAGCATGCGCACGGGCATCAGTGCCCGCTCAGAGACATGAGCAGAGGGCTCCACACCCTGAACCTCGGCGGATGGTTCCGCCGGGGCTGGGGCGCCGACTTTCGGCATCGCCCAGTGGCGGCTGCTGGAATCGGTATCGGGCATTGGGTCGCGTCCTGATGGTCTCTCGCGTGAGCTGTGAGCGCGCGCGAAAGGCGGAACGGAGGTGCCGTGCGGGAGGCGACGGTCGTCGCAGTGGGAAGAGCGGTGTGGTCGCCGCGTTGTGCGGCTCTCAACAATACATTGCTGAGCCCGATCGCGGTAGGACTTTCTGTTTTTCATCGACCGCCACTTCGCTCTGGACGTCGGTAGACGACCACCGGGAGGGCAGCCGCTGATGTGCAACCGGACGAAACTCCGTGGCGCACAGTAAGGGCCCCGCAGTGGAGGGAACCTTGTGGATCTCCGTACGCGGTGATCTGCTCGACGTCGTTTTGGAGGACGAGTGATCTGGCTCCTCGACACGACGGTGCTGATTGAGGCTCAGCGCTTGGGGT
>CAYMAF010000366.1:0-2707 GCA_964388365.1 uncultured Gammaproteobacteria bacterium
CGAGATTCGGCGCGTATAGCTCGTTCAGGCGCTCGCCGGTCAGCCCGCCGCCGAGAAACAGCGCGTAGCGGCCCGGCGCCCGGCCGACGAGCGCAATCTCGGCGAGATACGGGCGGCCGCAGCCGTTCGGGCAGCCCGTGATCCTGACGAGGATATCCTCGTCGCCGAGGCCGTGCCTCTCGAGGATCGGCTCGAGCTTCCCGAGGAAATCCGGCAGATAGCGCTCGGACTCGGCCATCGCGAGACCGCACGTCGGGAACGCGACGCACGACATCGCGTTGCGGCGCACCGGCTTCAGGCTCGAATAGAAGTCCAAGCCGTGCTCGGCGACGATGCGGTCGATCTCGGCGACCTTCTCCGGCGGGACGTTCGCGATGATCAGGTTCTGGTTCGCCGTCACGCGAAAATCGCCTTCGTGCACTCGCGCGATCGCATTGATGCCGCTACGGAAACGGTGCGCGTCGGTATCGACCACGCGGCCCGACGGCACGAACAGCGTCAGATGCATGCGTCCGTCGTGACCCTCGATCCAGCCGAGCCGATCGCCGGTATGCGTGAGCTTGAACGGCTGCGGCGAATCGAGCACGACGCCGAGCCGCCGGTCGAGCTCGGCCTTGATCCAATCGACGCCGCGATCGTCGATCGTGTACTTGAAGCGCGCGTGCGAGCGGTCGCTCCGGTCGCCGTAGTCACGCTGAATGCCGACGACGTGCTCGGCGACCGGGACGACCTGCTCCGGCGTGCAGAACGCGATCGTCGTCGCGAGCCGCGGATAGGTCTTCGGATCGCCGTGCGTCATCCCTAGCCCGCCGCCGACGGCGACGTTGTAGCCGATGATCTCCGTACCGCGGGAGATCGCGATGAACGCGAGATCCTGCGCGAAGACGTCGATATCGTTCAGCGGCGGCACGACGAAGCCGACCTTGAACTTGCGCGGGAGATAGACCGGGCCGTAGAGCGGCTCTTCGTTCTCGCTCGGCTCGACCTTCGGCGCACCGTGCCAGATCTCGCGGTACGCGCCGGTCTTCGGCGTCAGGTGCTCGACGACCTCGAGCGCCTTGTCGTACGCGATGCGGTGCAGCACGGACTGCTCGGGCAACGGCGTGACGACGACGTTGCGGTTCACGTCCCCACACGCGGCGATCGTCGTCAGACCCGACTCGCCGATCGCGCGCATCGCGGGCTTGACGTTACGCTTCGGCACGTAGTGCACCTGAATCGCCTGCCGCGTCGTCAGGCGCACGCTGCCGCCGGCATAACGCTGCGCGATGTCGTCGACCGCGAGCCATTGGGCCGGCGTCAGAATGCCGCCCGGGATACGGATGCGGATCATGAAGCTGTAGTCCGGCTCGAGCTTCTGCTCGGTGCGCTCGGGCCGAATATCACGGTCGTCCTGCTGGTACATACCGTGAAACTTCAAGAGCTGCCGGTCTTCCTCCGTGACCGCGCCGGTCACTGGGTCCTCGAGCGTGACGTCGATCGTGCCGCGCAAAAAGCGGCTCGCTCGCTTGATATGCTCGACCTCGGACAAAGGCTTGTCAGTAGACATCTCGCTGGTACCGCCTCGCGGCCTTCATCGCTTGCAAGTATTCCTCGGCCGCGTCGTCGCTCTTGCCGCCGACGTCGCGGACGACGCCGACGAGCGCCGCGTGCACGGCCGGCGCCATATTCTCCGCCTCGCCGCAGACATACACGTGCGCGCCGCGCTCGAGCCAGTCGTAGAGCGTCGCGGCCTCCTCGGCGATCCGATGCTGGACGTAGACCTTCTCTGCCTGATCGCGCGAGAACGCGACCGTGAGCCGGCCGAGCAGCCCGCTCTTCCGATAGCGCAGCCACTCGAGCTGATACAGGAAGTCCGCACGCATCGTGCGGTCGCCGAAGATCAGCCAGTTCGGGCCGCCCGCCCCGTCGATCTCCCGCTGCTGCAGAAAGCCGCGATACGGCGCGATGCCGGTGCCCGCGCCGATCATGATCACCGGCGCGTCGGGATCCGTAGGCAGCTTGAAGTGATCGTTCGGCTCGACGTATGCGCGCGCCTCGAGCGTCGGCCCGGCGAGGAAGCCGGACGCGGCGCCCCAATGCGCGCGGCCGAAGCGCTCGTAGTGGACGAGACCGACCGTGAGATGGGCCTCGTCCGGGTTCGCGTCGAGGCTCGACGCGACCGAGTAAAGGCGCGGCGTGAGCTTGCGCAGCGTATCGACGAACTGCTGCGGCGCGAGCTTCGCCGGGTACTCGGCGACGATATCGACGACCTGGCGGATATTCAGGTACGCCGAGGCCTCGCTCGAGCCGAGCACCGCGTCGAGCTCGCCGGCGCCCGCAAGCTCCGCGTACGCCTTCGCGAACCCGCGGCTCGCCTGCGTGATCTCGAGCCGCTTCGTCAGCGCGTCGCGCAGCCGCTGCGCGTCGCCGCCGACCGTCACCTCCTCGTCGCCGCTCATGCCGAGCACGCCGAGCAGGTCATCGACGACCGGCTGCGGGTTCTCCGGCCAGATGCCGATCGCGTCGCCGGGCCGATAGACGAACCCGGAGCCCTCGAGAGACAGCTCGATATGGCGGACGTCCTTCGTCGAGCCGCGGCCGGTGATCTTCTGATTGACCATGATCTCGGCCGGAAACGGATTCGCGCGCGAGTACGCGGAAGCCTCCGGGGCGCCGCCCCGCACGACCTCGAGCTGCGCGACGTGCCGCGTCTCGCTCGCGCCGC
>CAYMAF010000367.1:0-2698 GCA_964388365.1 uncultured Gammaproteobacteria bacterium
TCACGAGTAACCAAATATCTGCGATGTACCGCGCGCGGCTTTCGTACTGGATCTGAACGGTGTAGCCGTTTCGGCTCTGAGTGATATTAACACTGTCGCGAGGCAGCTGTATGCCTTCGACGTCGAAGCGGCGATTGAGCGCGGAGCGGATCTGGCCTGGCGTCGGATTGCGCCCGTCGAGCTCTTTTTGCACGTCGCTCAAGACCGTGTCGAGCCGATAGTACTGCAGGTACATCGGAACGAGCTTGATCCCGGCGTAGCCCAGCAGCCCGAACAAGCCCGCGAGCACCAGAAACCCGATGAGGGTGATGCCGGCCTGCTTGCGCAGGTGTGCGCCTACTCGATGCTTTTGCCAATGCGGCTCCACTGCGGTCCCCCGTCTCTCGGCCAACGCCAGTTCATCCAGATCCGCTCGGCCCGACCGACGAGGTGATGCTCCGGAACGAACGCCACTTCGGGGAAACGGCTATCGCGACTGTTGTCGCGGTTGTCGCCCATCATGAAATAGTGGCCTTCGGGCACCGTATACGTGCCGCCTTCGCTCGCGAAACCCCGTGCGAGCAGCACGTAGTGCTTGTGGTCACCGAGCTCTTCCTCCGCGAGCACCTTGCCCGGGTCGTCCTCGGCCGGTCCGACGATCTCGATCGGCACCTCCTCGCCGTTGATGGTCAACTGCTTACGATGCCTGTCGTAGTGAACGGTATCGCCCGGCAGCCCCACCACCCGCTTGATGTAGTTGATGGAGGGATCGGACGGCAGACGGAACACGACGACGTCGCCGCGCTCGGGCTCGCCGATGTCTACGACCTTGGTATTAAGGACCGGAAGCCGGAGCCCATATACGAATTTGTTCACAAAAATGAAATCGCCCTCGTGCAGGGTCGGCAGCATCGACTCGGAGGGGATGCGGAACGGCTCGAACAGGAACGAGCGCAGCACCAGCACCAGAAACAACACCGGAAAGAAGGATTTTGCGTACTCGACGACGACCGGTTCCCGGACCGCGTCTCCCCCGGCGCGAGCGAGCCGCAAGCGTTTGAATACCAGCGCGTCGAGCGCCCAGATAATCCCGGTGACGAAGGTCGCGAGGACGAGAATCAGCGCGAACACCTATCCGATTTCCTTTGCAGAGCCAGGGGATTACGGGAGCGGCGCCCCAGTATTGGTTATTTCTTATCCGCCTGCAACACGGCGAGAAACGCCTCCTGCGGGATCTCCACGGAGCCGATCTGCTTCATGCGGCGCTTGCCCGCCTTCTGCTTCTCGAGGAGCTTGCGCTTGCGCGTCACGTCGCCGCCGTAGAGTTTCGCGGTCACGTCCTTGCGGTACGCCTTCACCGTGCTGCGGGCGATGATCTGGCTGCCGATCGCCGCTTGCACGGCCACCTCGAATTGCTGCCTTGGAATCACCTCGCGCAGTGTCTCGACGAGCGCGCGCCCCTTGCGCTCCGCGCCGTCGCGATGAACGATCATCGACATCGCGTCGACCCGCTCCTTGTTGATCAGGATGTCGAGCTTGACGAGCGGCGCGGGATCGAAACGCAGGAACTGATAATCGAACGACGCATAGCCGCGGCTCACCGACTTCAGCCGATCGAAGAAATCGAGAACGACCTCCGCGAGCGGCAGCTCGAACTCGAGCGAGACCTGGCCGCCCAGGTATTGGAGCTTCCGCTGCGTGCCGCGCTTCTCGATGCAAAGCTGCATCACCGGGCCGAGATAGTCCTGCGGCACGAGAATGCTCGCGAGAATGATCGGCTCGCGAATCTCCTTGATCTGCGTCGCCGGCGGGAGCTGCGACGGGTTCTCGATCTTCTTGATCTCGCCCTTGGTCGTCTCGACCTCGTAGACCACAGTGGGCGCGGTCGAGATCAGCGAGAGCCCGTGCTCGCGCTCGAGGCGCTCCTGCACGATCTCCATATGGAGCAACCCGAGGAAGCCGCAGCGAAAACCGAAACCGAGCGCCGCGCTCGTCTCGGGCTCGAAGCTGAGCGCCGAGTCGTTCAGCGCGAGCTTCTGCAACGCCTGGCGGAACGCGTCGTAATCGTCGGAGACGGTCGGAAAGAGGCCGGCGAAGACGCGCGGCTGCATGCGCTTGAAACCGGGCAGCGGCTCGACGTCGCGCGCATCGGCCGAGACGATCGTATCGCCGACCGGCGCGGCGTCGATCTCCTTGATCGATGCGATCAGGTAGCCGACCTCGCCCGCAGTCAGCGATCCGCGCTCGGCCGCGTGCGGCGTGAACACGCCGACTTGATCGACCGTATAGCGCCGGCCGGTCGAATGCACGACGATCCGATCGCCCTTCGCAATCGTGCCGTTCACGACGCGCACGAGCGAGACGACGCCGACGTAGCTGTCGAACCACGAGTCGATGATCAGCGCCTGCAGCGGATTCTCCGAGCTACCCTTCGGCGGCGGGATCCTCTCGACGATGCGCTCGAGCAAATCCTCGACGCCGAAGCCCGTCTTCGCGCTGATCCTGAGCGCGTCCTTCGCCTCGATGCCGATGATGTCCTCGATCTGCCGGATCACGCGCTCGGGGTCCGCGGTCGGCAAATCGATCTTGTTGATGACCGGCAGCACCTCGAGCCCCTGCTCGATCGCGGTGTAGCAGTTCGCGACGCTCTGCGCCTCGACCCCTTGACCGGCATCGACGACGAGCAGCGCGCCTTCGCACGCGGCGAGCGAACGCGAGA
>CAYMAF010000368.1:0-2693 GCA_964388365.1 uncultured Gammaproteobacteria bacterium
TCGTCGACGTGCTGCAGACCCCGGCGATGCTGTGCCGCCAGACGAATTTCATCGTCTCCGTCGCGCAACAAGGTTTGCCGGTGAATCTCAAGAAGGGGCAGTTTCTTTCACCGGAAGACATGGCGGGCGTCGTCGAGAAGGCGCGCTCGACCGGGAACGACCGTCTGCTCGTCTGCGAGCGCGGCGTCTCGTTCGGCTACCGGGATCTCGTCGTCGACATGCGCGGGCTCGCTGTGCTGCGCGAGACCGGTGCGCCGGTCGTGTTCGACGCGACCCACGCGGCCCAGCACCCGGGCAGCCTCGGCCGCGCGACCGGCGGCGACCGGCGGCACGTGCCGGTACTGGCGCGCGCCGCGGTTGCGGCCGGCGTCGCCGGCGTCTTTCTCGAAACGCATCCGAACCCGGCCGAGGCGCTGTGCGACGCGGCGACGCAATGGCCGCTCGACCGCATGGAGGCGCTGCTCCGGCAGCTGAAGGCGCTCGACGAGATCGTCAAGGCCGAGAACGGGGGCGGTACAATCCTCGCATAAACGATCGCCGGCGAAATCAGGGACGTCGGCGCAAAGCAACCAGGGAGCGATAATGAGCAAGATCAGGGCGATCCGCGGTCTCGAGATCCTCGACTCGCGCGGGAATCCGACGGTGGAGGCAGAGGTCGAGCTCGCGAGCGGCGCCGTCGGCCGCGCGGCTGTGCCGTCGGGCGCGTCGACCGGCTCGAGGGAGGCGGTCGAGCTGCGCGACGGCGACTCGAAGCGCTATCTCGGCAAAGGCGTCCGGAAGGCCGTCGCGAACGTCGAAGGCGAGATCGCGGCCGCGCTGCGCGACATGGATGCGGCGGACCAGGCGGCGGTCGATGCGCGGCTGATCGAGCTCGACGGCACGGAGAACAAGAGCCGGCTCGGCGCGAACGCGATCCTCGCGGTGTCGCTCGCGGCCGCGAAGGCCGCGGCGACCGATCGGGGGCTGCCGCTGTTCAGGCACCTCAACGACGCCGCTGAATACACGATGCCGGTGCCGATGATGAATATCGTCAACGGCGGCGCGCACGCGGACAATAACGTCGATATCCAGGAGTTCATGATCCTCCCGGTCGGCGTGCCGACGTTCGCCGAGGCGCTGCGCTGCGGCACCGAGGTCTTTCACGCGCTGAAGAAGGTGCTGAAGGGGCGCGGGCTCAATACCGCGGTCGGTGACGAGGGCGGATTCGCGCCGGATCTCGGCTCGAACGAGGAGGCGCTCCAGACGATCGGCGAGGCCGTCGAGGCCGCGGGCTACACGCTCGGCCGGGAGGTCTATCTCGGGCTCGACGTTGCGAGCTCGGAGTTCTTCGCGGACGGCACGTATACGCTCGCGTCGGAGAATCGGCGCTTCGATGCGCGCGAGTTTGCGGGTTATCTCGAGGATCTGATCGCGCGCTATCCGATCGTATCGATCGAGGATGGGATGGCCGAGGACGATTGGGACGGGTGGCGGCATCTGAGCTCGCGGCTGCGCGACCGCATCCAGCTCGTCGGCGACGATCTGTTCGTGACGAACACGAAGATCCTCGCCCGCGGCATCGAGGAACGCGTCGCGAACAGCATCCTGATCAAGCCGAACCAGATCGGCACGCTGACCGAGACGCTCGCCGCGATCGACATGGCGGTGGATGCGGGCTACTCGGCCGTCGTGTCGCATCGCTCCGGCGAGACCGAGGACGCGACGATCGCCGATATCGCGGTCGCGACGCGCGCGACACAGATCAAGACCGGGTCGCTTTGTCGATCCGATCGGCTCGCGAAGTATAATCAGCTCCTGCGCATCGAGCGGCTGCTCGGGGGGGAAGCGAAGTATGCGGGCGCTCGCGCCTTTCCAGTCGCGCTCTGATCCGTCGGCCGGAGCGGCTGCGTGCGCGTCCTGATCGTCGCGCTCGCGATCGCGCTCGGTGTGCTGCAGCTTCGGCTGTGGGTCGCCGAAGGCGGGCTCCGCGAGGTTTGGCGCCTCGAAGCGCAGGTCGCGGCCCGCACCGAGGAGAACCGCCGTCTCGCCGAGCGCAACGCGGCGCTCGCCGCCGAGGTGCAGGACCTCAAGAGCGGCCTTGCCGCGGCCGAGGAACGGGCACGCAGCGAGCTCGGTCTCGTGCTGCCCGACGAGAGCTTTTATCAGATCGTGCCGCACGACGCGGCGGCACGATTCAGCGCCGACGTCGACTCAGCGTCGGCGGAGCAGGACGTAGACAGCCCCGCTACCGCCGTGTCGTCGATCCGCTGACGCGAACGCGAGGACGTCGTTCCAGCGTGCGAGCCAGTCTTGCACGACGATCTTGAGCACGGGGCCAGCAGGGCCCGAGCGGCTGCCCTTGCCGTGGACGACGCGCACGCAGCCGTAGCCGCGAGCGATGCACGAGCCGATGAACGCTTTCAACGCCTCTTCCGCCTCGAAACGGTTCAGACCGTGCAGATCGATCTCGGCTTCGACCGCGAAGCGGCCGCGGCGCAGGCGCTGCAGCGTTTCGCGGCTGATGCCGCCGCGGCGGAACTCGACCTCTCCGCCGAGCTCCACGAGCTCGCCGCGCAGGCTGTCCTCGAGCACGTCGTATCGGGCCGCGCGCGTCTGCCGAGCCCGCGCGGGCGCGTGGCGCCGGGCGGGCGGGACGCGGTTCTGGGCCTTCAGCGGCGTGACGCCGCGCATCGCTTCCCGGAAGGCCGAGCGCT
>CAYMAF010000369.1:0-2675 GCA_964388365.1 uncultured Gammaproteobacteria bacterium
GAGACGCTCCGCCTACGAGGCCGCCGTCGATGTCCTCCATCGCGAACAGCTCGGCCGCATTCGCGCCCTTCACGCTGCCGCCGTAGAGGATGACGAGACCGGACGCGATTGTAGCATCTTGCGCCGCGATCATCTTGCGAATTTGCGCATGCACCGCCTGGGCCTGCTCCGGAGTCGCCGTCTTGCCGGTGCCGATCGCCCAGACCGGCTCGTACGCGACGACGGCGTTGCCGAATGCGGCGACGCCCGCGGCCTCGAGCACCACCTTGATTTGACGCTCGACGACCTCCTCGGTTCGATCCGCTTCGCGCTCCTCGAGCGTCTCGCCGACGCACAAGATCGGAATGAGCCCCGCGGTCTGCGCCGCCTTGAACTTCTCCGCAACGACGGCATCGCTCTCGCCGAACAGCGAGCGCCGCTCCGAGTGCCCGACGATCACGTACCGGCACCCGACGTCGGCGAGCATCGCGCCCGAGACCTCGCCGGTGAACGCCCCGCTGCCGACGCGCGTCGAGATATCCTGCGCGCCGAGCATGATCTTGCTGCCCGCGAGCCGGTCCGCGACGCTCTTCAAGTACGGATACGGCGGGCAGAGCAGCATCGCCGCGCCGTCCCGAACGCCGTCGACGAGCGCCGCGACGAGCGCACCGCTCGACTCGAGCGATCCGTGCATCTTCCAGTTTCCGGCGACCAGCTTGGTGCGTCCGGACGGTCGCGTTGCGGCGCTCATCGCGCTTTCCTCCGACATCGGGTCATGGCGGGGCCGAGAGCTTAAGGGCCGCCCGCCGCGGAATCAACAGGAGCGGCTACTCGGCCGAGAGCGGGGCTCAGATCGCGGCGCACGTCAGTCGATCGCCGCGCGCACGGAATCCGCGAGACGCAGCGCGAGCGAGCGCACCGTCTCGGCGTCGTCGCCCTCGACCATGACGCGCACGACGGGCTCGGTGCCGGAGGGCCTCAGCACGACGCGGCCGCGATTCCCGAGCGCTTCCTCGGCGTCGCGCACGGCTTCGCGGATCGCAGGATGTCCGTCGACGTCGATGCGCTTCGCGACGCGGACGTTGATCAGCTCCTGCGGGAGCTGCGGCATCGGCTGGGCAAGCTCCCGGAGACTGCGGCCCGTGCGCCGCATCACGGCGAGCACTTGCAGCGCCGTGATCAAGCCGTCGCCGGTCGTCGTCTTGTCGAGGCAGACCACGTGGCCCGACGTCTCGCCGCCGAGCACGCCGCCGTGCTCCTTCAGCATCGCGAGCACGTGCCGGTCGCCGACTTTCGCGCGGCGGAACTCGATGCCGAGATCGCGCAGCGCAAGCTCGAGCCCTAGATTGCTCATGACCGTGCCAATCACCGGCCCCCTCAGCACGCCGCGCTCGCGGCGGTCGCGCGCGAGGATATAGAGCAGCTGGTCGCCGTCGATAAGCTCGCCGCGCTCGTCGACCATCACGACGCGGTCGCCGTCGCCGTCGAGCGCGAGGCCGACGTGCGCGCGCACGCCGGTCACGGTCAGCTTCAGCAGGTCCGGCCGGGTCGAGCCGCAGCCCTCGTTGATGTTTCGGCCGTTCGGCGAGCAGCCGACCGGCACGACGTCGCCGCCGAGCTCCGCGATCACCCGCGGCGCGACCTTGTAGCCCGCGCCGTGCGACGCGTCGACGACGATCTTCATGCCGTCCAGCGTCATATCGCTCGAAATCGTGCTCTTGACGAACGCCATATAGTCGTCACGCGCCGACGCGGCCTTCTGGACCTTGCCGAGCGCCTTCGACTCCCGCGTGATAGGGCCCTCGTCGAGCGAGGCCTCGATCGCCGCCTCGAGCTCGTCCGAGAGCTTCTCGCCGTCGCCGCCGAAGAACTTGATGCCGTTGTCGAAATACGGGTTGTGCGACGCGCTGATGACGATGCCGAAATCCGTGCCGAGCTTGCGCGTGAGGTACGCGATCGCGGGCGTCGGCAGCGGCCCGGTCAGCAGCACGTCGACGCCGGCGGCGACGAATCCGGCCTCGAGCGCGGACTCGAACATATAACCGGAAACGCGCGTATCCTTGCCGATCAGCACCGTGCCGCCGCCGGGCGCGAGCACCCGCGCCGCGGCGCTCGCGAGGCGTAACGCGAAATCGACGGTCATCGGCGCAACGCCGACCTGACCGCGAATGCCGTCGGTGCCGAAATAGCGTCTGGTCATCGATCCTCCCTGGGCCGCGCGGCTCGCGCGTCCGTTCCGGCGGTATTCTCGCGGAGCGGAGCGTACTACCGTCGCTGTCGATCCGATGCGAAGCCGCTCACGACAGGGTTCAAGCAGCGAAAAATCGAGCGGCTCGTGCGATGCAGGCCGGACGGCCGCCCCCCGGCAGCCGTCCGGCCGCGATTCGATCAGTGCTGGCCAGCCGGGCCCGGCCGGCCCGCGGGACCGCGAAACGCCGGCGCGGGCTGGTCCGCGGGCTCGGGCTCGGTGCGTCCGGGCTCGGAAGGCTCGTTCCAGTCCTCCGGCGGCCTCGGCGTGCGCCCTTCCATGATGTCCCGAATCTGCTGCTCGTCGATCGTCTCGTACTTCATCAGCGCCTGGGCCATCATGTGGAGCTTGTCTTCGTTCGCCTGAAGCAGCGCTTTCGCCTCGTTGTAGGCCGTATCGATCAGGCTGCGCACTTCCTCGTCGATCGCATGCGCGGTCACGTCCGAGA
>CAYMAF010000370.1:0-2659 GCA_964388365.1 uncultured Gammaproteobacteria bacterium
CGCGCGACAGCTTCAGCACCTCGACGCGGTGCGCGAGGTAGTCCGTGACCTTCTTCAGGCGCTCGCCGACGTCGAAGGTCTCGAGGATCTCCTGCTTCTCGGACGGCTTGATATCGACGAGGCCCGCGATCAGATCCGCGAGCTGCGACGGAGACTCGACCCCCTGCAGCGCCGCGCCGAGCTCGGGCGGGGCCTGTGGCAGAAGCTCGATCGCCTCCGCGGCCTTCTGCTTGAGGTACGCGGCCCGCGCCTCGATCTCGGGCCCTTTACCCTCGCGCTCGGGGATCAGGTCGAAGCGCGCCGCGAGGAACGGCAGACCGTTCAGGTAGTCGAGCACCCTGAAGCGCTGCTCGCCCTGACAGATCAGGTGATGCATGCCATTCGGCGCCTTGATGTAGCGAATGACGCTGACCGTCGTGCCGACCTGATAGAGATCCTCCGGCGTCGGATCGTCGACGTTCGGATCGCGCTGCAGGATGACGCCGAGCTTGTGCCCGTCGTTGACGACTTCCTGCGCGGCGTTGATCGATATCTCGCGGCCGAGCGAGATCTGCGTGACCGCTCCGGGGAACATCACGATGTTGCGGACCGGCACGATCAGAAGCACGTCCTCCGGAATGTCGGCGGACGGCCGCTTCACCGGAGAGCGATCCTCGCGTGCGCTGTGCATGTCTTGATCCATGAGAGTTTCGGCTCGCTGTGGGTTCTGTGAGTCCTAGGTGGGGCCTCGCGGCGAGCTTTTCAACGGCTGTGGACAAGCTCGGACGGGCGGGCGGCGGCAATTGGGCCAGCCGAGGCTTGCAATTTCCGAGCCGCGAGGCCGGACAGGGCCCGTGCGGGCGTCGGTAGTTCCCCGTACAGACCCGTTCGGTGCGACGCTTACAATGTCTTACGATCAATGACTTCCGGGGGGGCGCTGCGTGCCCTCGTGCCCGTCGCGGAGCCTACGATGCAGCTCGAAGTGAATCCCGATACCGTCCGCTTCATCGCCGATCGGCTGCGCCAGTTTCAGGTGAAGGAGGGCGTGACGATCCCCGATTCCGAGGACGATTGGTCGCGGAGCGTCCTCGCCGACTATCCGGACGATCCGGCCGTCGACGAGGCGCGTGCCGCGATCGAGGACCTTGCGCGCGACCAGCAGGTCGAGCTGGTCGCGCTCGTTTGGGTCGGGCGAGGCGACTTCGGGCCCGACGAGTGGGAGAACGCGCGTGCGCAGGCGCGCGACGCGTGGAACGAGCGTACCGCCGATTACGTCATCGGCACGCCGCTCGCCGCCGACTATCTCGAGGAGGGGCTGAGCCAGCTCGGCTACGGCGACTGACGGGATCCCGGGCGGAAGCGCGGACGCTCCCGCGATTCGTACGCGCGGCGGCCGCGGCCGTCTAGTTCCACGGCAACGGCTCCATCTCGCCCGACAGCACGCCGAACGCGAGGGTGACGCACCAGACCCCGAGCCCGCAATAGAACGTGAACGCCATCCAGTAGGCGAACGGCTGGTCCGCCATCCGGAACTCGACGCGGCCCTTGAGCCCGTTCGGCCCGAACGGCAGCCAGCCGTGGGTCAGCGACCGGTACGCGACGGCCAGCGTCCCGTATCCCAGGACGAGCAGTATCAAGCCCTGAAAAAGCACCATCAGCGGCAGCCTCCGCGGGCTCGCGAGCCTCCGCATCCGCCACGGGCCGCGGCTCCGCGTGCGATGCGTGTCATCGGTACGGTCCTCCGACGAGACGCGCCGCGAGCTTGCCGGCGGCCGAGCCGACGACGATCGGCGGAAGCCAGATGATCGTCCAATACGCGCCCGCGATCGGCCAGATATTCGATGCGTGAAGCAGCGCCGCGAGACAGACGCCGACGAAGACGCCTCCGGTCAACATGAGTCCGCTGGTCCAGAGCGCCGCGGACGGCCGCAGCGCGAGGAAGAATGCGGCGGGCAGAAGCACGAGCCACTTCGACGTGCTCATCAGCGTCGGCGGCATCGCCTCCGCGTCGACCGTCATGATGTAGACGAACGCGAAGGCGGCGCCAAAGAGACCGGCGGCCCGCTTCGGCGTGAAGGTTTGGGTGTCCTGCATCGATCGATCCCGGCCGCCGGCGCTCGACGGTCCGAGCGGCATCCTCTCGAAAGCACGACATTACCGCGCGGGGCGCGCCGATAAGACGACGTGAATCACAGTCCGAGAGCGTGTGCCGTCGAGGCGCGCCCGGACGGCCGGCTCATTCGGGGTCCCCGCCGATCTTCGCGAGCAGCTCCTCGGTCTTCGCGCGCATCAGCGCCGCGTCGCCGCGGCTCTCGACGTTCAGGCGCAGCAGCGGCTCGGTATTCGACGCCCGCAGATTGAAGCGCCAGTCCTCGAACTCGATGCCGACGCCGTCGACGTGCTCGACGCGCTTCGCGTGCGGCGCGTACTCGTCCTCGATGCGGCGCATCACCGCCGCCGCATCGTCGACGCGCCGGTTGATCTCGCCGCTCGCCGGAAACTGCGCCATCCGCTCCTCGACGAGCTCGGAAAGCTTCGCGCTGCGGCGGCTCATGATCTCGGTCAACAGCAGCCACGGAATCATGCCGCTATCAGCGTACGAGAAGCGGCGGAAATAGTGATGCGCGCTCATCTCGCCGCCGTAGATGCCGTCGACCTCGCGCATCGTCTGCTTGATGAA
>CAYMAF010000371.1:0-2655 GCA_964388365.1 uncultured Gammaproteobacteria bacterium
GCGGTTCTGCCTGCTCGAGCACGTTCCGGGCTACGCGCCGCTCGACGAGCGCTACGACTACCTCTTCAATTCCTACTACTACACGGTCGGCGAAATGTACCGCCGGCCGCAGCGCGGTCTGCTGAGCCGGCCGACGGTCGCGGAGATTCGCGACTACCGCGGGCACGTCGACGACGCGATGCAGCGCCTGATCGCGGCACGAGGCGACGAGCCCGCGCTCGCATTTCTCGTCGAGCTCGGGCTGCACCACGAGCAGCAGCACCAAGAGCTACTGCTGACCGACATCAAGCACGTCTTCTTCTCGAATCCGCTCGGACCCGCGTACGCCGATCCGCCCGAAACCCGCTCGGAAGCGACGGACCTCACGTTCATAAGCCGCCCCGGTGGCCTGTTCGAGATCGGTGCCGGCAGCGGCGCCTTCTGCTTCGACAACGAGACGCCGCGCCATCAGGTGCTCGTTCGCGACCATGCGCTCGGCACGCGGCTCGTCACGAACGCCGAGTATCGCGAGTTCATCGACGACGGCGGGTATCGCCGGCCGGAGCTGTGGCTTTCGGATGGCTGGGCCCTGATCCGCGCCGAGAGCTGCGATCGGCCGCTCTACTGGTCCGAGGATCTCGAGCAGGAGTTCACGCTCGGCGGCTGGCGTCCGATCGATCCGCATGCGCCGGTTTGTCACGTCAGCTACTACGAGGCGGACGCGTTCGCGCGCTGGGCCGGCGCGCGCTTGCCGACCGAGGCGGAATGGGAGCTGGCCGCGGCGGAGCAGCCCGTCGCGGGCAACCTGCTCGACCGAGGGCGGCTGCATCCGGCCGGGTCGACGCCGGCCGCCGAGCCCCGGCAGCTCTACGGCGACGTTTGGGAATGGACCTCGACACCCTACGGCCCCTACCCCGGCTTCGAGCCGCTCGCCGGCTCGCTCGGCGAGTACAACGGCAAGTTCATGTGCAACCAGGTCGTCGTTCGCGGCGGCTCCTGCGCGACGTGGGCCGAGCACATCCGCGCGACCTACCGCAGCTTTTTCTATCCGCGCGACCGCTGGCAGTTTCTCGGCTTCCGCCTGGCGAAAGACACGTAGCTCCGCCGGACGACGAGAACGGGCGACCGATAGCGACGAGGAGGACCGATGAGCGAAGGCTTGACCGAGCTCGCGACGGCGAACGAGACCCCGCCGGATCTTGCGGCCGAGCGGGACGAGATCCTCGAAGGCCTCCTTGCCGAGCAGAAGCACATCTCGCCGAAATTCTTCTACGACGAGCGGGGCTCGCTGCTGTTCGATCGAATCTGCGAGCTGCCGGAGTACTATCCGACGCGCACCGAGCGCTCGATCATGGCCGAGCATCTGCCCGAGATCGCCGACCTCGTCGGTCCGCGGGCCGCGGTCATCGAGTTCGGGGCGGGCTCGAACGCGAAGATCCGCCAGCTCCTCGACGCGCTCGACGAGCCGATCGCCTATGTCCCCGTCGAGATCTCGGCCGATTACCTCCTGAAGCAGGCTGAGGATCTCGCGCTCGATTATCCAAAGCTTTGTATTCAGCCGGTGTTCGCCGATTTCACGCAGCCGTTCGACCTGCCGGAGCATCCGGTGATGCCGGAGCGCAACCTCGTGTTCTTCCCCGGCTCGACGATCGGCAACTTCACGCGCGCGGAGGCACGCGATCTGCTCGGCGTGATGCGCGCCGAGGCGAAGGACGACGGCGCGCTCTTGATCGGCGTCGATCTCGAGAAGGACCCGGCGATCCTGCATGCCGCATACAACGACGAGGCCGGCGTGACCGCGGAGTTCAACCTGAACGTGCTGCGGCGCCTGAACCGCGAGCTCGGCGCCGACTTCGACCTCGATGCGTTCCATCACGAGGCCGTCTACGATGACGCCCGCGGCCGTATCGAGATGCGGCTCGTCAGCGACAAGGAGCAGGAAGCGCAGCTCCTCGGCCACGTGCTCCGCTTCCGCCGCGGCGAGCATATCGTGACGGAGTATTCACATAAGTACTCGGTCGAGGGCTTTCACGAGATGGCGCGCGGGTCCGGCTTCGAGCCCGAGCGCACGTGGATCGACCGGCACGGGCTCTTCAGCGTGCATTTCATGACGGCCGCTTAGGAGCGTTTCGATCGATCGGGGGGATGGGCGAGCTGCCTTCTCGACAGGACTCGCCTCGGGGCATGACTAGGAAAAGGGGGGCGACCCCATTATTCTCGGAAACATGAGCGACGATAAGCTGTACCCGGTCGCCGAAGACTGGGCAAAAAGAGCCTGGATCGACCAGGCCAAATACGAGGCTCTCTACAAGCAGTCGATCGAGGACCCGGAAGGGTTCTGGCGGGAGCAGGCACAGCGGATCGACTGGATCGAGCCTTTCACCGAGGTCAAGGACGTCTCGTACGACGCGAAGGATCTCCACATCCGCTGGTTCGCCGACGGCGCGCTGAACGCGTGCGCGAACTGCCTCGACCGTCACCTGCCCGCGCGCGCGAATCAGATCGCGATCATCTGGGAAGGCGACGATCCGAACGAGGACCGCAAGATCACGTACGGCGAGCTGCACGACGAGGTCTGCCGCTTCGCGAACGTGCTGCGCGAGCAGGGCGTGAAGCGCGGTGACCGCGTGACGATCTACATGCCGATGATCCCGGAGACGGTCGTCGCGATGCTCG
>CAYMAF010000372.1:0-2651 GCA_964388365.1 uncultured Gammaproteobacteria bacterium
TCGGGTACCGCGTCCACAGCGGATCGATGCCGAGATGCGCGACCTTCACGCCCGGTGCCGGCGAGAACGCGCGCGGAAACCACGGCACTTCCGAGTCGACGACGACGATCACGTCGGCCTGCTCGAGCAGCGCGCCGCCGGCCGGACCGACCCTCATCGGGTGGCTTGCCGGCAGATTGACGCACGTCGCGGCCGCTTCGACGACCGGAATCGCGAGCGCATCGGCCGCGTCGGCGAGCGCGGCCGCGGCGCCGAGATCCCGTCCCGTATGGCTCGTGACGATCACCGGACGGCGGGCGGCCGCGAGCCATTCCGCGACCGTCTCGACATGGCTCGTGCTCGGCTGCGGCTCGGAGACGACCGGCGCGGGCTCGTCGAGCGCGGCCCCGACGCTCGGGTCGGCGTCGGCGAGCACCTCCCGCGGCAACGTCAAATAGACCGGTCCGCGCGGCTCGGCGAGCGCGACGTCGAGCGCCCGGCCGACGACCTCGTCGACGGGCTGACCCGCACGCAGCTCGAAATCCCACTTCGTGTAGCCGCGGACGATGCCGGCCTGATCGAAGCTCTCCTGGCCCCAATGGATCGGGTGGGTGCGCGATGCGATATGACCGCGCTGCGTGATCGGTGTGCGGCCCGCCATCAGCAAGACGGGCACGTCCTCGCGATACGCGTTCATCATCGCGCATACCGCGTTGCCGGTGCCGACGGTCACGTGGACCATGACACCGGCGGGCTTGCCGGCGACGAGGTAGTAGCCGTGCGCCATCGCGACCGCGAGATTTTCGTGCGGCACGGTGACGAACCGCGGCAGCGAGTCGGCATCGTCCCGAAGCTTGACCATCGCCTCGATGATCGGGGCGAAGTCGGTGCCCGCATTGGCGAAAACGTAGTCGATTCCGCGCCGTTTCAGCGCACGTAGGAACGATTCCGCGACGGAACTCTGCTCTGGCCTCGCGCCTTGCATCGGACGGTCCTCGAACGGCGATTCGGCTGCCACCCTAGCCCCGGGGCACCGAAAATACCAGTGGTTCCCGGCCCGTTCTCACTCGAGCCAGTCGTCGAGCCGCGCCGTTCCGAGCTCGCCGATCGCGTGCTCGTTGAACGTGCGATACGCGGTCCAGTGGGCGATCCGGTCGGCAATCTCGAGCGCTTCCTCGCCGTGCGCCTCGCCGAGCCGCTCGCGATATTTCGCGAGCTCGCGGTCGGCATAGGCGTTGCAGCGCTCGAGAAAGCGGATCACGAGCCTTTTTCTTTCGTCCAGATCCATCGCTTGCGGCCGGCGGCGCGGAGCGGATAAGCATCCATGATAGCCGCCCGCCGCGGCCGCGTCCCGGCTTCGGTGCGGGCTAGGCGGCGCGCAGGGCAGCAGGTAAGCTCGGAACCGGGCGCGCAGCGCGCGGTCTGCTTCAAAGATGCCGGGTTCGGGCCTCGGAAGCCGTTCCTGCGCTCGCGGACCGAGGTCGACATAGGACGAATCGTGTTCGAGCTGCTGTTCAAGTATTCGCCGGAAACCTTCGCGCGCTCGGAATTCGTGTTCGCGAACGAGCGGCCGCTCGCGTGGCTCGTCGTGCTCGCCGCGATCGCCGTCGCGGTCGTCGCCGTGAGCCTCGTTCGATCTCGGCAGGATCTCGCCGTGCCGAAGGCGGTTACGCTCGGCGCGCTCCAGGCCGCGCTGCTCGTGGCCGTGCTCGTGCTGCTGTGGCGTCCGGCGCTGCTCACGCAGACGCTGCGGCCGCAGGAGAACTCGGTCGCCGTGCTGCTCGATACGTCGGCGAGCATGAGCTACGGTGAGGGCGAGCGCTCGCGGCTGCAGCAGGCCGTCGGCGTGCTCGGCCGTGACGCGCTGCCGACGCTCGCCGAGGAGTTCGACGTGCAGCTCTTCGCGTTCGACGAAGGGCTCGTCGAGCTGCCGTCGCTCGGCGAGGTGCCCGCGCCCGGCGCGCAGACCCGGATCGGCGATGCCCTCTTGTCCGTGCTCCGGGCCGCGCAGTCCGGAACGCTCGGCGCGGTCGTGCTCGTCAGCGACGGCGGTGACAACTCGAACGCGCTCGATGCCGCGAAAATCGCCGAGATCGCGAGCTTCGGCGTGCCGGTGCACACGGTCGGGGTCGGCCGCGAGCGCATTCCGGAGGATATCGAGCTCGACGACGTCGTCGTCGCGCCGCACGGGCTGTCGGGCTCCACGCTGAGCGCCGAGGTCAGCATCCGTCATGCGCGTGCCGCGGACGTCACGCTCAAGGTTTACGACGGCGACGCGATCATCGCGTCGGAGACGATTCGGCTGCCGGCGCGGGCCGGCGTGACGACGCGCTCGATCGATATCGACGTCGGCGAGCCCGGGATACGCGACCTGCGCTTCACGCTCGACGCGCTGCCCGAGGAGCGCAATCTCGTCAACAACACGCAGCTACGGCCGATCGAGGTCCCGGCCGAGCGGCGGCACGTCCTGTACGTCGAGGGCGAGCCGCGCTGGGAATACAAGTTCATCCGCCGCGCGCTCGACAAGAACCCGTCGGTGCGGCTCGCGAGCCTGCTGCGGACGACGCCGAACAAGTTCTATCGGCAGGGGGTCGAATCCGCCGACGAGCTTGCCGATGGTTTCCCGGCCGACGAGGAGACGCTGTTCGCGTACGACGCGCTCGTCATCGGCA
>CAYMAF010000373.1:0-2646 GCA_964388365.1 uncultured Gammaproteobacteria bacterium
TACCTGGTCGCCAATCGATTGGGGTCCCCGCGGCAGATTGCCGTCGCGGCAGCGCACGAGTTCGGGGTTCCTCTCCTCGATCTTGACGCGATCGAGCCCGATCTCGACGTGGTTCGCCTCGTCGACGACAAGTTGCTGACGAAGCACCGGGTCCTGCCGATCCTGCAACGGGGCAAGCGGCTCTACGTCGCCGTCGGCGATCCGACCAACCTCCACGCCCTCGACGAGATCAAGTTCCAGACGACCCTCCGGGTCGAGCCGATCGTCGTCGAGCAGGACAAGCTGGAAGCCCGGGTCGCACGGGCCATCGAGGCGGTCGACACGACGATGTCGAGCTTCGAGGAGGACGACTTCGACCTCGAGAACCTCGAGGTGTCCGGCGGCGACGACGATGCGATCGGCGGCGAGATCACGAGCGCGGACGTCGACGATGCGCCGATCGTGCGCTTCGTCAACAAGGTGATGCTCGACGCGATCAAGCGGGGCGCTTCGGACATCCATTTCGAGCCGTACGAGAAGTTCTACCGGATCCGGTTCCGTCAGGACGGCGTGCTGACCGAGATCGCGAAACCCCCCGTCGCGCTCGCGAGCAAGGTCGCGGCCCGGTTGAAGGTCATGGCACGGCTCGACATCGCCGAGCGGCGCATTCCGCAGGACGGCCGCATCAAGATGCGGCTCTCGAAGAACCGCGCGATCGACTTCCGCGTCAACACCTGCCCGACGCTGTTCGGCGAGAAGGTCGTTTGCCGTCTGCTCGATCCGTCGAGCGCGCAGCTCGGGATCGATGCCCTCGGCTACGAGGATTACCAGAAGCAGCTTTACCTGAACTACCTGATGAAGCCCTACGGGATGATTCTCGTGACCGGGCCGACGGGTAGCGGCAAGACGGTGTCGCTGTACACCGGTCTCAACATCCTCAACACGGCCGACAGAAACATCTCGACGGCCGAGGACCCGGCCGAAATCAACTTGCCGGGCATCAACCAGGTCAACGTCAACCCGAAGGTCGGGCTGACCTTCGCTTCGGCCTTGCGCGCCTTCCTCCGCCAGGACCCGGACGTGATCATGGTCGGCGAGATCCGCGATCTCGAAACCGCCGAGATTGCGATCAAGGCCGCGCAAACCGGCCACCTCGTGCTGTCGACGCTGCATACGAACGACGCGCCGAAGACCCTGACGCGTCTCGTCGACATGGGCGTGAAACCGTACGCGATCGCGAGCTCTGTCAGTCTCATCATCGCCCAGCGCCTTGCCCGACGCCTGTGCGACAACTGCAAGGAGCCCGTGGATGTGCCGCCGGAAGCTCTGTTGAAGGAAGGCTTCTCGAGAGAGGAGATCGAGCAGGGCTTCACGGTATACCACCCGAAAGGCTGCAGCCAATGCAACGGCGGCTACAAGGGGCGAGTAGGCATCTTTCAGGTGATGCCCGTGTCCGAGACGATCGGCCGCATCATCATGGAAGGCGGCAACTCGATGCAGATCGCCGAGCAGGCAAAGCGGGAGAACATCCCTGACCTCAGGATGTCGGGCTTGAAGAAGGTCAAAGACGGAGTCACGAGCCTCGAAGAGGTCAATCGGGTGACGATCGACTGAGCACGAGGCTTCGGCGGTCCTGACCGCCGGTTGGGAGACAGGGTGTCATGGCTCAAGCTGCAGTAAGACAAACGCCGTTCACGTGGGAGGGAACGGATCGGACCGGGAAGAAGGTCAAAGGCAAGCTCGTTGCCGCGAACGAAGCGGCGCTGCGCCAGGAGCTGCGGCGCCAGGGAGTCGTGCCCACGCGAATTCGCAAGCAGAGCACGCTCTTTCAGAACAAGGGCCGCGTCACTCCCGCTGACATCGCGATCTTCTCCCGCCAATTGGCGACGATGATGACGGCCGGTATCCCGCTCGTGCAAGCGTTCGAGATTATCGGCGCCGGGCACGAGAACCCCGCGATGCAGAAGCTCATTCTGACAATCAAGGGCGATATCGAGGCGGGCAATTCGTTGCACCAGGCGCTCGCCAAGCATCCTATGCACTTCGACGACCTCTACGTCAGCCTCGTCGAAGCGGGCGAGCAAGCCGGTGCCCTCGAGACCATTCTCGACAAGATTGCGACGTACAAGGAAAAAACAGAGGCCATCAAGAAGAAGATCAAGAAGGCGTTGTTCTACCCGACGGCGGTCGTCGTCGTCGCGATCGTCGTGACGGCCGTGCTGATGATCTACGTGATCCCTCAGTTCGAGGAGCTATTCCGGGGCTTCGGCGCGGATCTCCCGGCTTTCACGAGGATGGTCATCGACCTCTCGAACTTCGTCCGCAGCGAGGGCTGGTTGATGCTCGTGGCCGGCGTCGCCGGGGTATTCGGCTTTCTGCACGCGAAGAAGCGCTATCGCAGCGTTCAGCATTTCGTCGACCGGGCGGCTCTGAAGGTTCCGGTCATCGGGCCGATCCTGCAGAAGTCCGCGATCGCTCGCTACGCCCGCACGCTTGCGACGACCTTCGCCGCCGGCGTTCCGCTCGTCGAGGCTTTGGACTCGGTTGCCGGCGCCACCGGCAACATCGTCTACGAGCAAGCCGTGCACAAGATGCGCGACGAAGTGGCAACCGGCCAGCGTCTGCAGCGCGCGATGGAGAACACGGACCTCTTCCCGAACATGGTGA
>CAYMAF010000374.1:0-2635 GCA_964388365.1 uncultured Gammaproteobacteria bacterium
GGGGCGACGCCGTTCTCGACCCAGTTCTGCAGCAGCCCGAAGCGATCGAAGCCGCTTGGGATCGGCCGCTGCTCGATGCGGTTGCCGTCGCCGTCGATCGCTGCGGCCCGCCCCGTCAGTCCGTGGCCCGCCTGCGGCAGCACGTAGAGCCGCGCGAACGAGTCGACGGCCTCGCGCCCCATCGTGTCGAGGATCGACTGGTAGTAGTTCAGCTGCTCGCCCGATGACGCGATCGTGTCGTCCGTGCCGATCGCTAGGATCATCTTGCCGCCGCGTGCGCGAAACGCGCTCAAATCCGGATTCGTCGTATCGAGCCACGCCGCGATTTGCTCGCGCCGCGCCCGGTACCGTTCGACGTCGTAATCGAGCGGGTTCGCGCGAATGTCCTGCATGACGAAACCGTTCACGCCGATCGAGCCGAGCGCGGAGAACACGCGTGCATCCTCCGGCGCACCCTCCTGGCCGCGATAGCGCTCACCGGCGAGGAGCCCTCCGCCGGGGAGCCCGGGGAAGCCGCCCGGCCCTGCGGGGCCCGCGCCGCCCGACGCTGGCGCCGGACCGGTCAACGCCGCGGGATTGCCGATCGCCGTCGTCGGCGCCCACATGCCGAAAGTCGTCCGGCCGTTGGGCAGCCTCGCATCGGACTGCCAATCGGAGAAGATCAGCTCGAGCGTCTTGATCTGCCCGGACGTCAAACAGGCGTTCTGCGACGCATCCTGCGGATTCGGATCGATATCGTCCGGACAGCGCTTCGCGGCCCACGGGTCGGCCTCGCCGATGCCGTCGTTGACGTTGAAAATGGCGCGGCAATCGACGTAGTTGTTGATGATGCCGTCGACCAGACCGTCGAGGTGATCGCACTGGCGCATGAACTCCGCGAGAATCGCGTTGCCCTTGACCGGCGGCACCCAGTTCTCGAGCGGTATCTCCTGGATGCGGATCAGCGTCGGCGCGAGCATCAGTGACGAGAAGCCCACGATCGGCACGGTCGACAGCACGCCGTCGTAATCCTCCGGATAGCGCTGCGCGACCATCTGGCCCTCGCGGCCGCCCTGCGAGCCGCCGACGTAGTAGTTGTACGCGGGCAGCCCGCCGTACGCGCGCTCGATCAGCACCATCGCAACGTCGTGCGTCTTCTTCATCTGCATGAAGCCGAGGTTCTGGATCGCCTCGTCGTTCAGCGCCCATTCGTCGTCGCCGGTGCTGTGCCCCGAGTCACTGCCATACGTGACGAACCCGTTCGCGAGGTTCGACGGCCCGCCGAAGCCGCCCGCGAGCGCCGGCACGGTGCCGTTCATGCCGCCGCCGCCCATCTGGATCGAACGACCGTTCCATTCGGCAGGCATCGCCACGCCGAACCGGATCGGCCGCGCCGTGGGGCTGTCGTCGACGGGGAGGAGCCGTCCGCTGACCATGCAGTGCGCCGGCGTGTTGCCGGACGCGGCGACCCACGTCAGCGAGTCGAGCACGACCGCGGAAACGGGCTCGCCGATCCGGTCGACAGGGATCGGCGCGGCGAGCTCCGGCGACGTGCAGACCGACTCGGTCAGCGTGAGACTTCGTTCGCCGGTCTGCGCATGCGCTGCCGTCATCGACGCGAATGTCAATGTCCCGGCAAGCGCGAGCACGGGGCCAATCCGCCTGCATGGCTCGGTCATGTCTTTTCCTCCGCAAAGTTCGCTCGCGTTTGCATTCCCCTTCCGGCCGGCATGCGTTGACGCGTCGTGCTGCAACGCCTCGAGCATCATGCAGCCGCCGCTCGACGCTGCATCGACCTGCTCGCCGAGCGTCGCTACGGCAACGCGTACGCGATCAGCTCGCCTCCGGCATTGGCCCCGGCGTGCGTCACCGCAAGCACGATGTACTGCTTACCGTTATGCATGTACGTCATCGGCGAGCCGGTCTGTCTCGCCGGCATCTCGATTCGCCCCTCCACGTCCTCGCCGGTGGCTTTGTCGTATGCACGGAGCAGCGCGACGGTTTCGCCCGCCTCGTTCGTATGCACGCTCCCTTCGCCTGCAATCACCAGAGTCTTCGTCACGAGCACGCCGATGAAGATTCGGCCATACGAGCCGAGCCGGTCGACGTCGAGCCCCGCGAGCGCCGGGTGATTGCGAATGTTGTCCGGCGTCGTGCCATGAGGCTTCTGCCACAGGATCTCGCCGGTGTTCATGTCGTACGCCGTGATCCGGTCGTACGGCGGCTTGATCAGCGGGATCGTGCCTTGAAGGAACGTGCCGCCCCTCCGGGCACCGAGCGCAGCGCCCGGCGGTCCCAAGCCTCCCGGCGCTCCGAGGCCGCGAGGAGGGCCGGACGCCCCGCCCCCCGCCGGCGAACCGCCCCGTTCCCCTTCTGCGCTCCGACCGGCCGGGCTCGGATCGAACGGCCGCAAGTCCGCCGGAATGTTCCGCAGCGTGAACACGGCCGTGTGTGAATGGATATAGAGCCGATTCGTCTCGGGATCGAAAGCTCCGCCCGGCCAGTTCGCGCCGCCGACGTCGGACGGCACCATCAACGTCCCGATCGGGCCATCCGGCGAATCGACGGCAGGCGGCGTGAACAACGGTCCCAAGCGGTAGCTCTTGACGAGCTCCTCCGCTTCCGCGCGAAGCTCGGGCGTCAGGTCGTTCAGATC
>CAYMAF010000375.1:0-2632 GCA_964388365.1 uncultured Gammaproteobacteria bacterium
GAGTTCGTGCCGACGTTACCGATATGCGGATAGGTCAGCGTGACGATCTGCCGGTAGTACGACGGATCGGTGAGGATTTCCTGATACCCGGTCATCGCGGTGTTGAACACCACTTCGCCGAGGCTTCGGCCCGGGGCACCGACGGAGATTCCGCGGAACACCGTCCCGTCTTCGAGCGCTAGTATCGCCGGCTCTGTCACGCTGAGCTCCTGATTCTTGATTTGCGCCTTGCACAAGGTCGCGGGACTGCCGCAAGGCGCGCAGCAACCCGGAGAGCGTTCGGTAGTGGGGGCTCAGGACGCTATTGTAACTTCTCGACTATCGGCTTTGGAACGCCGCCGTTCGACCTCGTCGGGGGCGGCGCTCCCGCTAGCGCTCGCCGGACAAGCCGAGCACGTCCGCCATCGAGTAAAGGCCCGGCGCGCGGCCCGCGGCCCAGCGCGCCGCACGCACCGCCCCGCGCGCGAATGCGGCCCGATCCCGCGCCCGGTGGACGAACTCGACCTGCTCGTCGCCCGCGACGAACATCACCGTGTGATCGCCGACGATCTGCCCGCCGCGGATCACCGAGAAGCCGATCGTGCCCGGCACGCGCGGCCCGGTCATGCCGTGCCGCGAGTAGACCGCGACTTCCTTCAGCGGCCGGCCCTTCGCCTCGGCGATCCGCTCGCCGAGCGCGAGCGCGGTCCCCGACGGCGCGTCGACCTTCTGCCGATGGTGCGCCTCGACGATCTCGACGTCGTAGTCCTCGCCGAGCGCCGCGGCCGCCCGCGCGACCAGCTCCATGAAGAGGTTCACGCCGACGCTCATGTTCCTGCCGTAGACGAGCGGGATCTGATGCGCCGCGCGCTCCATCGTGTCGAAATGCCGCTCTTCGAGCCCCGTCGTGCCGACGACGAGCGCCGTGCCGTGCGCGACGCAAGCCCGCACGTTCGCCTCGAACGCCGCGGGCAGCGTGAAGTCGATCGCAACCTGTGCCCCGTGCAGGGCCTGCTCGCGATCGTCGGTCAGCGGCACGCCGAACGGCGCGAGCGGCGTGCCGTCGGCCGCGTCGCGGCCGATCGCGGGATCGCCGCTCTGCGTGACCGCGCCGACGAGCTTCACGTCGTCGCGCTCCGCGATGCAGGCAAGGATCGCGCGTCCCATCCGTCCGGTCGCGCCGAGCACGGCTATCTTCAGCACGTCAGGCTCCCATTCGCTCGAAGAAGCTCTTGACCCCGTCGAACCAGCTGCGGGCCCGCGGGCTGTGACGCTCGCCGCCGCCCTTGATCGACTCGTCGAAGCGGCGCAGCGCCTCCTTCTGCTCGGGCGTCAGGTTCACCGGCGTCTCGACTTGCACGCGGCAGAACAGATCCCCGTAGCCTGGCGCGCGCACGGAGCGCACGCCCTTGCCCTTCAGGCGGAACACCTTGCCGGACTGCGTCTCGGGCGGCACCTTGAGCGCGATATGCCCGTCGAGCGTCGGCACCTCGACCGTGCCGCCGAGCGCCGCTGTCGCGAAGCTGATCGGCACTTCGCACGAGAGGTCCTGCCCGTCGCGTGCGAAGATCGGGTGCGGCGCGACGTGGATATCGACGTACAGGTCGCCCGGCGGCCCGCCGTTGCGTCCCGGCTCGCCCTCGCGCGAAAGCCGAATCCGGTCGCCGTTGTCGACGCCCGGCGGCACCTTCACCGACAGTGTCCGGATCTTGCGCACGGTGCCGGCGCCCGAGCAATCGGGGCACGGCTTCTCGACGCGGGAGCCCGCGCCGCGGCACGCCGGGCACGTCTGCTGGATCGAGAAGAAGCCCTGCTGCACGCGGATCTGGCCGTGCCCGCCGCACGTCGTGCACGTGATCCGCTCGGACCCGGGCGCTGCGCCGTTGCCTTCGCACGTTTCGCACGCGACTCGGCTCGGGATATCGATCTCGACCGTATCGCCGGTCACCGCTTGCTCGAGCGTCAGCTCGAGGTCGTAACGCAGGTCCGCGCCGCGGTACATCTGCGTGCGGCTGCGCGGACCGGCGCCGAAAATATCGCCGAAAACGTCGCCGAAGATGTCGCTGAACGCGTCGGCCGCGCCGAACCCGTTACCGAAGCCTCCGCCGCCCGGCTCGACACCGGCATGACCGAAGCGGTCGTAAGCCGCCCGCTTCCCTTTGTCCGAAAGGATCTCGTAGGCTTCTTTCGCTTCCTTGAACTTCGCTTCGGCCTCGGGATCGTTCGGGTTGCGATCCGGGTGGTACTTCATCGCAAGGCGACGGTACGCCTTCTTCAGCTCGTCCGGATCGGCGTTGCGCTGTACGCCGAGCACTTCGTAATAGTCGCGCTTCGCCATTCGTCAGGCTCACCCTTACACGAGGCACACGACCGCGAGTCGGGCCTCATCCCATGCCGGTGCAGATTGTCGCCGAAAACGCCCGCAAGCGGGGCCGATCGGCGTCGAAAAAATGAACGTGGTCGCGCCGGACCGCGCCGCGCGTCGGATCGAAGATGCGTCGGGCGCGCCGCGCCCCGCCGCGGACGCCGGATTCGTGCGGCGCCGACGATGCCGCGCCGGGGCGGCGGAGCGAGCTCCGCCGCCCCGGCCTGCATCGATCAAGCGCTCTTCTGCTCGTCGTCCTTGACTTCCTCGAACTCGGCGTCGACGACG
>CAYMAF010000376.1:0-2629 GCA_964388365.1 uncultured Gammaproteobacteria bacterium
AAATGGTGTCAGACACCTTTTTCGGGCGGGACGGCAGAGGGTTGAGACGACGGCGATCGAAAAAGGCGTCTGACACGGTTTTCGATCGGGCATCCGTAGGGGATAGAGATGGCTAACGAACTGATCGGCAAGGACTTCGTACCCCCCGACGTGTACGGCAAGGTCACCGGGAAAGCGAAGTACGCGGAAGACTTTCGCGTCGACGGGATGGTGTTCTGCCGCCTGATGCTTTCGCCGATGCCGCATGCGCGGGTCCGCAACATCGACTACTCGGCGGCTCTCGCGATGGACGGCGTGCTCGGCGTGCTGACGCCCGACGACGTGCCGGCCCAGCCGCCTCCGCTCGAGCCGATCCTGACCAAGGAGCCCGCGTTCATCGGACAGCCGATCCTCGCCGTCGCCGCCGAGACCGAGCAGCTCGCGCAGGACGCGATCGACCGGATCCGTATCGACTTCGAGGAGCTCCCGTTCACGGTCGATCCGCTCGAAAGCCTCTTCCCCGGCGGCCCGGATGCTCTCGAGGGCGGTAACGTCCTCGACAACCGGCTCGGCACGCCGCCGCAGCTCAGGCGCGTGAAGTGGACGGCGGCGGACTTCGCGGCCGCGGGCGACGACAAGCTGCCGATGGGCGAGCCGCTCGCGGAATGGTCGTACGGCGACGTCGACGGGAACTTCGCCAACGCGGCGCTCGTCCTCGACGAGACATTCGTCACCGCCGGCATGTCGCATCACTCGATGGAGCCGCGCTCGGCGCTCGCGTACTGGCAGAACGGCAAGTGCTTCGTGCACGGCTCGTCGCAAAGCCAGAGCTTCGTGATGCCGGACCTCGCGAACTACATCGGGATCGACGTCGCGGACCTCGTCTTCATCGCAGAGACCTGCGGCGGCGGTTTCGGCTCGAAAGGCACGGCGTATCCGGTGATGTCGATCCCCGCGCACATGTCCCGGAAGCTGAACGGCCGTCCCGTGATGATGCGTATCAGCCGTGCCGAGGAGTTCTACCTGGGCTACGCGCGCACGGGCTTCCAGGGCAGGATCCGGATCGGCTTCAAGGCCGATGGGCGCGTCACGGCGGTCGATATGTACGTCGTGCAGGAGAACGGCGCGACGCAGGGCTTCCCCGACTGGCCGTCCGCGGGGGAGACCGTTTCGATCCTCTATCAGCCGGAGGCGATGCGCTTCCGCGGCATCAACGTGCTGACGAACACCGTGCCGCGCTCGGCACAGCGCGGGCCGGGGCACAACCAGACGGTGTCGATCGTCGAGCCGCTGATGGACAAGGCCGCCCGGCAGCTCGGCATCGATCCGCTCGAGATCCGTAAGATCAACGCGCCCGGCATGGACGGTCTGCTCGGCGGCGAGCGGGCGCCGGTCACGAGCGCGTACATCCGCGAGGCGCTCGACAAGGGCGCCGCGGCGTTCAACTACGCGGAGCGCAAGGCGCGGAGCGGCGAGCGCAACGGCTCGAAGGTCCGAGCCGTCGCGCTTGGCCAGGCCTTCCATCCGGCGGGCTTCTCCGGCTTCGACGGCATCGTGCGCATCACGCCGGATGGGAAGCTTCACATCCACACCGGCGTCGGCAACCTCGGCACGTACTCGCATACCGGCACGGCGCGGATCGCGGCCGAGGTGCTGAAGATGAGCTGGGAGAACTGCGTCGTCGAGCGCGGCGATTCGCGCAAGCATCTGCCGTGGAACATCGGCCAGTTCGGCAGCAACACGTCGTTCACGATGGCGCGGACGAACTTCGTCGCCGCACAGGATGCGCTCGCGAAGCTCAAGGAGATCGCCGCGATGGATCTGGGCGGCACGCCGGACGACTATGACGTCGGCGGCGAGCGTGTCTTCCGCAAGGACGATCCCGACACGGGGCTCACGTACGCCCAGGCGGCGCAACGCGCGATCGAGCTCGGCGGCCGGTTCGACGGTCACGAGCCGCCGGCCGACGTGAACCCGATGACGAGCGCGTCCGTGCTCGCGCTCGCCGGCACCGGTCTCATCGGCGCCGCGCGCGACAACCTGCCGATCACCGCGCAGCCGGCGGCGTTCGCGGTCGGTTTCATCGAGATCGAGCTCGACGTCGAGACCGGCAAGTTCGAGATCCTGGATTACCTCGGCGTCGCGGACTGCGGCACCGTGATCCATCCGCTGGGCCTTGCGGCGCAGGTCAAGGGCGGCGCCGTGATGGGCTTCGGCATGGCCGCGCTCGAGCGGCACATCTACGATCCGCAGAACGGTCTCCCCGGCAACGTCGGCCTCTATCAGGCGAAGCCCGCGACGTATCTCGACGTGCCGTCCGTGATGCGCGCCGAGGCGGTCGACCTGCCGGATCCGCAGAGCCCGCTCGGCACGAAGGGCATCGGCGAGCCGGTCATGGGCGCCGGATCGGCGGCGCTGCTCTGCGCGATCTCGGAGGCGCTCGGCGGTCACGTGTTCAACCGGATCCCGGTGACGCCGGACCACATTGTCAATGCGTTGAACGGCGGGCGGCAGTCGCATCGGCCGCTGCAGGTGAACACGGCGTAAGCGGGTGCAGGCGACGTCCGGAAAGGTGTCGAGCAATCGCGTCAGACCCCTTTTTCGGGCGGGACGGCAGAGGGTTGAGACGACGGCGGTGAAAAAGGTGTCG
>CAYMAF010000377.1:0-2629 GCA_964388365.1 uncultured Gammaproteobacteria bacterium
CTCGACGCGCCGCTCGTCACGTACTGCAAGACCGGAATGCGGGCCGCGCTGCTCGCGGAGCGGTTGCGCGAGATCGGCTACCGGAACGTGCGGGTACTCGGTCCGCGGCAGATGTTCTGGTCGGATACCGCTCCGATGTTCAACTGCGGTGTGCCCGCGCCGCAGACCGCGAGCTTGTTGCCGGAGCCGCAATGACGGCGTCCGCTCCACGATGAGAACCGAGGGAGGCTTACGAGGCATGCGAATCGCGCTTCTGCTCTTGTCGATCGGCGCAGCGTGGCAGGTCGGAGCTCAGCCGCTCGGTCTGCCGCCCGTGCCGATCCCGGAGGACAATCCGCAAACGCCCGAGAAAGTCGCGCTCGGCGAGAGGCTATTCAACGACGTGCGCTTCAGCTCGGACGGCACCGTAAGCTGCGCGAACTGTCATGCGGCGGCGACCGGGTTCGCCGACGGTGTGCCCGTGGCGGTCGGCGTCAACGGGCTGCTCGGCACCCGCAACTCGCCGACGATCGTCAACGCCGCATACAACCGCACCCAGTTCTGGGACGGACGCTCGCCGACGCTCGAGGATCAGGCGCTGCATCCGTTCGTGAACCCGGTCGAGATGGCGATGCCGAGCCACGACGCGCTGCTCGAGATCGTCCGCGCGGATCGCGAATACGTACGTCAATTTCGCCGTGTCTTCGGCGTCCGCGCCGACGAGATCCGCATCGAGCATCTGACGAGAGCGATCGCGGCGTTCGAGCGGACGCAGATCGCCGGCGACTCACCGTTCGACCGGTGGTATTTCGGCGGCGACGAGAGCGCGATCAGCGAAGCCGCGAAGCGCGGCTTCGAAGTGTTCCTGACCGACGGGCGCTGCGTGTCGTGCCACACGATCGAGCAAGACCACGCGCTGTTCACCGATCACCTGTTTCACAACATCGGCGTCGGCGTGAACGCGATGCAGGACCGTATCGAGGAGCTCGCAAAGGCATTTCTCGTCGCGAAGAGCGAGGGGATCGACGTCGACGTCGCGGTGCTGACCGACGCCGACACGTCGCATCTCGGCCGCTTCGCGGTGACCGGGGACCTTTCGGAGATCGGAGCGTTCAAGACGCCGACGCTGCGTAACATCGCGCTCACGGCGCCGTACATGCACGACGGGAGCATCGCGACGCTGCGCGAGGTCGTCGAGCATTACAACAACGGCGGCGTGCTGCCCGCCGGCGCCCCGGTGAACCCGTTCCTCGCGGGCGGCATTCGGCCGCTCGGCCTCACCGAGCAGCAGATCGACGATCTCGTCGCGTTCATGGAGTCATTGACGAGCCCGCAGTTCGAGCAGCTCGCCGAGCCCGAGCGGGTGTCGGCGCTCGACCGGGCGGGGAGGTAAGCCGATGAAGATGAACCGTCGTGGATTTCTGCGCCGGTCCGGCGCCGCTGCCGCGGCGACGGTGCTGCCGGTCAGCATGGTCCGGCTCGCGTTCGGCGACGACAGCCAGGATTTCACGTTCGCCTATATCTCGGACTCGCACATCCAGCACATTCGGGGCGCCGAGTTCGTGCGTAATTGGGATCAGGGGTTGAAGCGCGCGGTCGCCGAGGCGAATTTGCTCGAGCCGAAGCCCGATTTCGTCATTTTCGGCGGCGATCTCGCGCAGATGGGCACGAAGGCCGAGCTCGATCACGGCGCGGAGATCCTGTCCGCGCTCAAGTATCCGATGCACGCCGTCATGGGCGAGCACGACTACTATCTCGACCTCGGCGAGTATTGGAGCGAGCTGTTCGGCGATCATTACTACAGCTTCGATCACAAAGGCGTGCACTTCGTCGTGCTGAACAGCGTCCTGACGTACGACGAATGGACGTACGAGCGCTGGGAATCGCCGGAGCGCCGGATGCTCGAGATGGCCGGCCTCGACAATCCGAACGGCTCGCCGTTCATGGTCGGCGAGCGTCAGCGCGAGTGGCTGCGCAGAGATCTCGCGCAGGTTCCGAGAACGACGCCGATCGTCGTGCTCTCGCACTCGCCGCTGCAGAAGATCTACAAGGGCTGGAACTTCTGGACGGAGGACGCCGAGGACGTGCAGGCGATCCTCGCGCCGTTCGAGAAGGTCACCGTGCTCTACGGGCACGTGCATCAGATCCAGTACAACCAGATCGGCACGATCTCATTCCACTCCGTGATGGCGACGGCGTGGCCTTGGCCGTATCCGTCGACGTACGCGCACTCGGGCGCGTACGTGCCGGTGATGACGGTGCCGATGAACCGTGCGGACCCGTTCAACGAGCGGGATGCGACCGGCTGGCAGTTCATCGACGTGCATACGGGCCGCGCCGCCGTGCACTACACGCTCTACGACAACCGGAACCGGACCGTGGCCTACAACGCCGCGACCGGGCGCCCGGAGGACGCGGAATACCAGCACCCGGCGAGGAGGATTCCTCCTCAGGCGCACTACTGACAGGACGAGGCGATGAGACGGTTCATCATTGCGGCCCTCGCGGCCGCGGCGGGAAGCGCGGCCTTCGCGGACGAGTTCACCGAGGCCGATCTCGAGCGCTGGGCGGCGCAGTTCGAAAGCGTCGCGCAGCAAGGGCGGAATCTGTGGACGAGCCCCGAGCTCGGCACGAACGGCGTCGCGTGCGC
>CAYMAF010000378.1:0-2628 GCA_964388365.1 uncultured Gammaproteobacteria bacterium
CGGCAAGCTCGCCGGCGAGCTCGAGCTCGGCGCCGAGGAGCTGCGCGCGGCGCAGACCGCGCTCGGGGAGGTGACCGGCGAGTTCTCGAGCGACGATCTGCTCGGCGAGATCTTCGCGACGTTCTGCATCGGAAAGTAGCCGTCGCGGCGTTCGTCGAGCGCGCGGCGATCGTGCGATGCGAGTCACTCGACGGCCGACATCCGTTCCAGCCGGCTCGCCGAAAGCACGGCTGCCGTCTTACGCCCGAGACCTCCTCGTTGTGGAGGATGTGTGCCGTGTCCTTGCGATAGCGCTCCGAGGGTGCTAATCCTGCGCGCGCGACGCTTTACCCGCACAGGAGAACGATCGGAACGGGATGGTCAGCACGCAATGCGCGCCGGCGGTGAGCGGCGGAATTCCCCACGACGTATTCGACGCCCTGAATCTCCCCGACCACGAGCGCTTCGCCGTATGGCGAGAGAGCGTGCTGCCGCTGTTCGAGCCGCAGCTCGAGCCGATGCCGGCGGAAGGCTTCTTCGCGCGGGTCGACGGCTTCAACCTTCGGCGCCTGTTCGTCTGCCTCACCGAGTTCTCGAGCCAATGCTATCTGCGCCGGAACAGTCATCGTGTCGACGGCGGCGCGGCTCATCTGCTCATCCAGATGTACTTGACCGGCGGCTACGTCGGCCACAACGGACGTCGTCCGGTACGCGTCGGTCCCGGCGATATCAGCCTGCTCGATCTCGGCCATTCGCTCGAAACGCGCGCGCAGCGTTCCAGCGCGCTGTCGCTCGTCATCCCTCGCGACGCGCTGCTCTCGTTCATGCCGCCCGGGAACGCGCACGTCGGATCCGTGATTCCCGCGGGTTCCGCGGTCGGCAAGATTCTCGGCCATCACTTGCTCGCCGTCTGGAATAGCCTGCACCGCGCTTCGGCGGACGAGGACGAACGCATCACTCGCTCCGTGATCGGCGCCGTTGCCGGTGCGTTCTCGGGGTATGGCCGGGACGAGTCCGTCGAACGGCTTGCGGACGATCACGTGCTCGATGCGATCTGCGACTATATCGAGCGGAACCTCTCCGCCGACGAGCTCACGCCGGAGCACCTGTGCAGGACGTTCGGTTGCTCGCGCGCTCGGTTGTATCGCCTGTTTCAACCGCTCGGCGGCGTCGCTGCGTACATTCGCCGGGCCCGGCTGAAGCGCTGCCTGCACGATCTCACCGAGCCGCTCGGACCTCGGGGCAGCGTGATCGACGTCGCAACGCGCTGGGGCTTCACGAGCCACAGTCACTTCTCGAGGCTGTTTCGCGCCCACTTCGGGATCACGCCGACAGAGGCGATCGAGCAATCGCGGTCGCGGCGCAGCGCGCAAGCGGAACCCGCCCGACGCGCGTCCTCGCCTCGGCCCGCGTTTCATCACTGGCTCCGGCAGCTCTAACCCGCTCTTTCGATGCGTGAACGCGCTCACGCTTCGCGGCGAGCGAGACGGTCCGTCCATTTCGTCGAGACGTTCAGGCAAGCGCGGCCGTAGGCGCGTGTCGATGATAGTGCGCGATTCGGCCTGCGTCGCACCGAAGAGTCGGCAGGCCTTGCATATCACGGAGGGCCGGAACATCGAGCACGCGTAGGGCGCTTCCCGCCCTCCACGTGAGGTTGGGGAGTGCGCATGTCCGGTATCTTGCGTTCCGTCGCCCGCGCGTTCGGCGCGTGTGTAGGTGCAGTCTCGCTCGTCGCTTGCGATTCTCCGACGCCGCGCGTCGTTCCCGCGCCCGAGCTTCCCGGGCACGTCATATCCGGCGCTGCCGTCAACGGCCCGCTCGCGTATGCGGAGGTCACCGTGCTCGCGTCCGATGGAGGATTGCTCGGACGGACGACGACGGGCGCGGACGGGCGTTACAGCTTGATCGTGAACGTCCCGCCGCCCTATCGAGTGACCGTCCGCGGGGGAACGCTGGACGGGATGCCGTACGCCGCGGACTTGTACGCGGACTGCGAGTCCGGCACGGATTGCAACGTCACGCCGTTCACGACCGCGCTCGCCCGGCTCGTCGACGACCACTGCTTCGCGGCCGGCGATGCGCGCGCGCTGATCGTCGGTGCGCTCGGCGTCGATCGAGATCCTTTCGTGAAGGTACTGCTCGAGGACGAGCCCGAGCCGGCTTTCGATCTCGAGCAGGCGCGCGAATTCATCGACGGCGACGGGGAGCTCGATGCGTGGGTCGAGGATCTGGTCGACTGGGTCACCGACCGCTCCGCGCACCCGGCGCCGCCCGCCGGCGCGATCGTCACGGTCGCCGTGACCGCGGCCGCATCGCCCGGCGGCAGCATCGACCCGAAGACGCGCACGGTGCGCCACGGCGAGCATGCGCAGTTCGTCGTCACGCCCGATCTCGGTCAGCGGATCGCGGCCGTGACCGGCTGCGGCGGGTCGCTCGACGGAAACCTCTACACGACCGGGCCGTTGACCTCGGCCTGCGCGATCCAGGCCGACTTCGCGCCGACGGCGTATACCGTGACCGCGACCGCAGGCGAAGGCGGCACGATCGATCCGGGCACGAGCAGCGTGCCGCACGGCTCCACGTTGACGTTGCGAGTGCGTCCGGAGGACGGATATCGAATCCGCGAAGTCGTCGGCTGCGGCGGCACGC
>CAYMAF010000379.1:0-2626 GCA_964388365.1 uncultured Gammaproteobacteria bacterium
GAGTCCGCTGCCGCTACCTCGTCGCGTGCGACGGCATCAACTCGCGCGTGCGCCGAGTGCTCGGCCTCGAGCAGGACGAGAGCGATTACAAGGGCACGGTGCTGCAGAATCTCGACGCGTATCTCTACGGGTTCCCGGACGCGGACGACTACGTGCATTACTGCGCCGGCACCGATCACTTCATCATGATCGTCAAGCTGCCCGGCGGCTTCTATCGGCTGCTGCTCAGCGATCGAGGAGAGGCGGCCGATCCGCGCGTGCCGACCGGCGTCGCGTTCATGAATCTCGTGAATCGTCATTTTGACGGGGTTCGGCTGGGCGACTTCGTTTGGCATTCGAAGTGGGAGAGCTGGGTCCGGCTTGCCCACACGTGTCGCCGCGGGAACGTGTTTCTCGCCGGCGACTCCGCTCACGTGCATTCGACTACGGGCGGCCAGGGGATGAACTGCTGCATGCAGGACGCGTACAACCTCGGGTGGAAGCTCGCGCTCGTGGTTCAAGGAAAGGCTCGGCCCGAGCTGCTGGATACTTACGAGAAGGAGCGGCGTCCGATCGCCGAGCAGGTGATCTGGGCCGCGTCCTCGCTGCACGATATCTTCATGGGGCACGGCCGGGATATCGCCGAGCGCGCACAGCGAATGAACGAGCCGGGCTTCGTCGAGGCGGTCGTCGGACGCTGCTCGGGAATCTCGTACACCTACCGGGACAGCGCCGACGCGCCGCCGACGGGGACGTCGCTCGAGGGGCCCGTGATCGGCGACCGTGCGCCCGACGCGGACCTCGCCGACGGGCGGGCGCTCTTCGACCTCACGCGTCATACCGGGTTCACGCTGCTCGCACTGCCGGGCCGGAACGAGCACGCCGATCCCTCCGCGCTCTTCGGCGAGGTAAACGACCGTTTCGGCGGGCTCGTCAAGTGCCACACCGTCGATCCCTCGCCGAGCCTCGCGCGTGCCTACGGCTCGGCCGACGAGGCCCGGCTCTACCTCCTCCGGCCCGACGGCTATGTCGGCTTTCGCTGCACCGCGGGCGAGTCGGATCGGCTCGTCGAGTACCTCGCCGATACCCTCGTGTCGATTTGATTTGTCCCAAACCGCGCACTACATTGTCGCGACGCTGAAGCCGCCCCCGTCGAGCCGCTGACGCTCGACGCGCCGCGGCCGGCGACCGCGTCATGGGGGGCGCGATATGGATTTGATCTACTTCTTGGGCCGTTTCCACGTAGTCGTCCTGCACGTTCCGCTCGGGATCATCGTTGCGCTCGTCGGCCTCGAGTGGGCGGCACGCAAGGACAGGTACCGCGATCTCGCCGCGGCCTCGCCGTATCTTTGGGGCGCCGCGGCCGTGTCCGCGATCGCGACCGTGGTGCTCGGCTTCATGCACTTCGCCGAGGGCGGATTCGACGGTCCGTCCGCGACGCAGCACCGGCTGTTCGGCACGGTCCTGGCCGTGCTGACGACGCTCGTCGCGGCATTGCGCGTCAGCAAGCTCGCGCCGAGCTACGCGCCGCTGTTCTTCCCGGCCTCGGTCGTGCTGCTGCTGCTTTCGGCGGTGACCGGGCACTACGGCGGCAACCTGACGCACGGCTCTTCGTTTCTCGTCGAGTATGCGCCGCAGCCGCTGCGCTCGCTCGCGGGGCTCGCGCCGCGGCGGCCGAAGGTGACGAATCTCGCCGAGGCGGATCCGTTTCTCGACGTCGTCGGACCGATGCTCGACCTGCGCTGCTCGAGCTGCCATAACCGCGACAAGCGGCAGGGCAAGCTCGACATCACGACGTACGACGCGGTGATGCGCGGCGGCGAGACCGGCGGCACGGTCGTCGCCGGCAGGCCGGAGTCGAGCGAGCTCTACTATCGGATCACGCTGCCGCCGAGCGACGATGCGTACATGCCGGCGGAAGGCAAAACTCCGCTGACCGACGAGCAGGTGCGCATCATTCAATGGTGGATCGCGGCCGGCGCGCCGCACGACACGACGATCTCCGAGCTCGACGTTCCGCCGGAAGTCGAGGCGCTGATTCGCGCCGAGCTCGGACTCGACAGCTAACCAACCGATAACCGAAGGGGAACCACGTGGCGGTAAGCCTCAGCGAGTTCGCTCGCTCGTTGACGGTCGAGACGGCATTCACCGTCTTGGGGATTGCGAAGGCCTTGAAGGCGCAGGGCAAGGACATCGTCGAGCTCGAGATCGGCGACAGCCCGTTCGATAGCACGTCGAGCGCGAGGACCCATGGCATCCGCGCGATCGAGCAGAACCAGTCCCACTATTGCCCGTCGCCCGGCATCCCGGAGTTCCGCGAGGCCGCGGCGGCGTTCGTCCGCCGCGAGTTCGGCGTGCCGGCGCAGCCGGAGAATATCGTCGCAGGGCCCGGAGCGAAGGTTTTCGAGCAGTTCTTCTGCGAGGCGTTCCTGAATCCCGGCGACGGCGTGCTGGTGTTCAGCCCGTACTTTCCGACGTATCTGCCGAATATCCTGCGCCGGGGCGCCCGCCCGGTCTTCGCGCCGCTTCGCCAGTCGAACGAATTCCGGCCGGATCTCGCCGACATCGAGCGCTTCATCGCCGACGACCCGTCGCCGCGCGCGATCTTCCTGAACTCCCCTCACAATCCGACGGGCGGCGTGACGAC
>CAYMAF010000380.1:0-2610 GCA_964388365.1 uncultured Gammaproteobacteria bacterium
CGCGGACGTGCCGCAGGCTCCGGGCATCGCTGCGTTCAGCTCGTCGTCCCGGCCGCTTGCCGTCGGCCCGCCGCCGTAAGACCAGAACAATCGCCAGAGCCCGAGAAGGGGGAGTCTAATGGTAAAGAAGATCGCGCTCGCGGCACTCTGCGCGGCGTCCCTGTGCGGGACGGCCCTGGCGCAGGATGCCGGCACCGTCATTGCGAATGCGCGAAGCGCATTGGGCAACGTCCGCTCGATCGTGTATAGCGGCTCCGCCCGCGACGTCGCGTTTCAGCAGTGCGGGGCGAATGCGGCACAGATGATTTGCTACGGGACGCACGATCCGATGCGCCCGATCCACAACTATGTGCGCGTGATCGATCTCGACGCACCGACGTCGCGCCACGCGGGCGATACGCTCAACGTCGCCGGCGGACCTTCGACGGAGCTGGTCGCGGGGCGGTTCTTTCAGCAGGTCACGCCGGAGCAGGCGGATCTCTCGCGGCCGTGGGGCGAATCGCTCGAGCTCTACATCACGCCGTGGGGATTTCTCGAGGGAGCCGCGAAGCGCAATGCGGCGGCAAGCCGTGCGGTGATCGACGGCAAGCACTACACGATTCTGAGCTGGAGCCCGGAGGTCAAGGCGCCTTCCGGAGCCGCTTACCGAATCAACGGCTACGTCAACGAGCGGAACCTGATCGACCGTATCGAAACGTGGCTCGGCGAGAACATCATGGGCGACATGCATATCGTCGCGGAATACCTCGATTGGATGGATTTCAACGGCACGATGGCGCCCACGCGCATCGTCCAGACGCGCGGCGGCTGGCCGTATTTCGAGGTGCACGTCGCGGACGCCACGGCGCACCCGGAGAATCTCGCTTCGATCGCGCCCGCGCCGGAACGGCCCGCGTTCGCCGGCGGGTTCGGCGGCGGCGCGCCGGGCTTCGAGGTCATCAAGGAGCAGCTCGGAGAAGGGCTCTTCCGCTACACGACGGCCGGCTTCAGCTACGACTCGCTGATCGTCGAGTTCGACGATCACATCATGATGCTCGAGGCCGGGCAGAATCAGGCGCGCGCGCAGGCTTATGTCGACGAGATCAAGCGGCAGTTTCCCGGCAAGCCGATCCGATATGTGATGGTCACGCATCCGCACTCGGATCACACCGGAGGCTTGCCGGTGCTCGTCGCCGAAGGCGCAACGATCATCGCGCACGAGAATGCGCGCGAATTCCTCGAGCGCGCGTTCAGCACGCCGCGCACGCTGCTCGATGACGCGCTCGCGCGCAACCCGCGCTTGCCGAGAATCGAGACCGTTTCCGATATGCGCGTCTACTCGGACCGCAAGCGCACGGTCGAGCTCTATCACGTCTATCCGGCGCCCCACTCCGACGCGTTGCTGATCGCCTATTTCCCGCAGGAAAAGGTGCTGTTTCAGGGCGATTTCTCGGTCATTCCGGGCGAGCCCGCGAACGACCACGTGCAGGCGCTCGTCGCGACGATCGATCGATTGGGCCTCGACTACGAGCGCTATATCAACGTCCACGCGTCGGCCGAGCCGCAGACCCGGGCCGATGTCGAGGCGGCGATGAGCTTACGCTGACGAACATGCGAATTCGGCCCGCGCCGCCGAGGACCGGCGGCGCGGGACCGATCAAGAAAGAAAAAGAAGAGCGATCAGTTCGGTTCGACCGAGCTCGTCCACAAGCGCTCGCCGGTATCGGCTCGCTTCATCGACGACGCGTTCGCCGTATGGGTGCCGTTGCGCGCCTGATAGCCGCTGACCGTGATCTGATCGCCGGGCTTCAGCGTATGGCGCGTCAAGCCGCTGCGCGCAAGCGCATTGACCCCGAGCAGCTCGACCGCCCACTGCGTGCGGTTGCCTTCGGCGTCGACCGCTTCGAGATGGACCCAAGCATGCGGGTTGGTCCACTCGATGGACGTCACTGTGCCGGTAATCTCGACCGGCCGTCCGATATCGAATTCCGCCGAGAACGAATGGTGCGCATCGGCGAAAGTCCATGCGAGAGCCAATGAGAAAGCGGCGCCGAACGACATCGCTTTCCTGATCGAATTCAACCTCATGAGCGCCCTCTGTCCGCAGGGTTTTTGTGGTCTTACAAATCGCAATAGTATACTCGCCGCACTTCTCGGAAGGTAAGCAAAGGCGATGCATCGGCTTTCGATCTCGGCCCTGTTGATTCTGCTCAGCTCACCGCTCCATGCGCAGTGGTTCGATTGGCGCTCACCCCTCGTGCCGCGCGGTGACGACGGCCGTCCGGACATGCATGCGCCCGTGCCGAAAACGGCGGACGGGCGCGTCGACGTTTCCGGATTGTGGGTGCCCGTCGACGCGCGGGGCTCGCTGTTCGACCAGTCGAAGATTCTCGGCTGGGCGCTCGAAGCGATGGCCGAGGCGGAGCGGCAGTTCTACACGAACGATCCGCGTTTTCACTGCCTGCCGAGCGGACCGAGCTCTTATCCGGCCGGAGCGTCGGTCGGCGGAATGCGTCGAATGGTGCAGCACCCGGAGATCATCGCGGTGCTCAATCCCGACATGACGTATCGGACGATCTTCATGGACGGCCGCGAGCTCGAGGACGAGCCGATCCTGCCGACGTGGCTCGG
>CAYMAF010000381.1:0-2596 GCA_964388365.1 uncultured Gammaproteobacteria bacterium
TCGCGAGCGATTGCAGCTCGAGATTCATCTTCTCGCGCGTCAGCGCGTCGAGCGCGCCGAACGGCTCGTCCATCAGCAGCACATCGGGCCGATAGCTCAATGCGCGCGCAATCGCGACGCGCTGCCGCATGCCGCCGGAGAGCTCGCGCGGATAAGCACGCTCGAACCCTGCGATGCCGACGAGCGCGCACAGCTCGCGCGCACGCGCGAGGCGATCCGCCTTGCCGACGCCCTGGAGCTTCAGCGGCAGCGCGATATTGTCCTCGACGGTGTACCACGGAAACAGGTGCGCATCCTGAAAGACGATGCCGAGCCCGGCCGCGGTTTCCGGATCGCGGCTGCCGTCGAGCCAGAGCGGACGCCCGCCCGCGCGAACGTCGCCGGCGCTCGGCTGCGTGAGCCCGGCGAATATCCTGAGCATCGTCGTCTTGCCGCATCCGGAACGCCCGACGAGCGCGACGAACTCGCGCCGCCGCACGGTTAGCGAGACGTCTTCGAGGGCGACGACCGTGCCGTGACGAGACTCGAACCGCTGCGTGATCCCGCGCAGCTCGAGCGCTGCCTCGGGGCCGGCGCTCGATCCGTCTCGCGCCTGGCCGCGCTCCGCCGCGGCATCGGAGATCGTCTCACGCGACTTCACGACCTGCTGCACCATCGATCCTCGATCTGCTCGCCGCCGCGTCATCACCGCTCGACGAGCTCGTTCGTGAACCATTCTGCGGGCATCTTGCCGGGCTCCGCGAGCCCGGCCGCCACCAGCTCCCGATAACCCGTCGCCCAGCGTTCCGGCTGCGTGAGCAGCAGATTCTCGCGGCCGCCCGCGGTCCACACGCTGCGAAACTCCGCGAGGCTCGCCTTCGCGACGTCCGAATCGTTCAGCCCGTCGAACGAGTACTTGCTGCGCAGAACCTCGAGCGTGCGATCGAAACCCTCGTCCGCGACCATGAACTCGAGCGCATCGTGCACGGCCGCGAGGAACCGGCGGATCGCCTCGCGATTCTGCTCGAGCCCGGCTTTCGAAGTCATATAGAACTGGCCGCCCGAGCGGATGTACTCGCCCGGATTCAGCACGACCGCGTTCTCCTGCCGCCGCTCGAGAATCATCGCCGTATCGATGCTGACGGCATAGCCCGAGATTCGTCCCTGTTCGACGAGATTGAACACGCCGGGCGTCAGCCCGACGACCTGACGGCGGACGCTGCCGCGATCGACGCCCGATGCGGCGAGAAACAGATCGAGCTCGAGCTCGCTCGAGCCGCCTTCGGACGGGATGCCGATCATCTTGCCGACGAAGTCCGCGGGCTCGAGCAGCGGATCGGTCCTGTGCGACACGTAGCGAATCGTCGAGCCCTTGAACACCATGCCGACGTTCACGAGGGGCGCATTGCGGTTCGCCGCCGCGCGCATCCCCTCGATCTGGCTGATGCGGGTCAGCGGCGCGCGCCCGGCCAGGACGAGCTGCACGGCCTGCGACGAGCCGCGCGTGATCTCGAACGTGACGTCGAGACCGTGAGCATCGAAATAGCCGCCGGCATCGGCGAGCAGCTCCGGCGCGAACGTCAGGCTTTGCGGCGGCAGGATCGTGAGGAACGTCAGCGACAGCCGGCCCGCGCCCGCCGAAGGGCCTGGCGAGCTTTCGCCTCCCGAGCAGCCGCCGAGAAACGCAACGCCGGCCGCGAGCAGCGCCGAGCCGCCGACGAACGTGCGGCGGGTCAAGCCCGGCCCGTCGGCGAATCGATCAGCCTCAGCCATGTCGAAACTCCCCTCGTCGTCCTCACGGCGGCCCGCGCTATCGGCAAAGATCCGTGATGCAGATCGAGTCGAGCGTGCGCCCTTCCGGCGGCACGTCGAGCCCTCGTTCCAGCATCAGCCGCCGCAGCAGCGCCGCGGTCTCGGGATGCGGAATCGCCGACTGCACGCCGACGCGGACGAGCCCGTCCGCGTAGTCGATCGCCTGCCACGTCACGCCGGCGAGCGCATGGATGCTGTCGCGGCTGCCGATATCCCGCGCCGCGAGATCCGCGCCGTGCGCGACGAGCAGCTCGACGACGTCGTTGCGCCCCTTGTGCGCCGCGCCCATCAGCGCGGTGCGCCCGTCGAGCGTCTCGCGCGCGTTCGGGTCGAGGCCGAGCTCGAGCAAGAGACGGACCGCCTCGTGCGTCTCCCGCTCGGACCACTCGAACGTCACCCCTTCGACCCAGCCGATCCCGGCCGCGACCATCAGCGCGGTCACGCCGTGCTCCGTCGTCAGCGTCGGATCGGCTCCGTGCTCGAGCAACAGCCTCATCAGCTTCAGATCGCCGGACTGCGACGCCCGCAAGAACGGCGTCGCCCCTTCTTCATAGAGCCACTGGTGCGTGAAGATCGTCCGCGTCTCCGTGCTCGCGCAGCCCGGCCGCCCGCACCCCGTCGCAAGCCGCGCGTTCGGATCCGCGCCGTGCGCGAGCAGCAGCTCGATATAGTCGAAGTGATCCATGTCGGGCCGCCGCGTCGGATAGTCTCCGCCCTCGATGTTGCGGTTGTCGGTCGCGAGATACAGCGGCGTCCACCCCGACCTGTTCGCGAGATTCGGGTCCGCGCCCTGCTCGAGCAGATA
>CAYMAF010000382.1:0-2588 GCA_964388365.1 uncultured Gammaproteobacteria bacterium
CTTGTGGCTGCCGAGATCCTGCGCCGGATGGTCCTCGACGTTCTCCATGAAGCCGCCGGTTGCCGTGAAGCCTTCCATCCGGTCGCCGATCGACAGGTACAGATACCCGTCGCGATCGAATGCGATGCGTCCGCCGAAGTGGCCGGGCCTGTCGTTCCAGGCCTCGGCGACGAAAATTTCCTCGACGTCCTCGAGCCGGTCATTGACGAAGCGTCCGCGGCTGATCGCGGTCGTGCCCAGATTGTTCTCGCCCGGCTTCGCGTACGCGAGATAGATCAGCCGATTCGACTCGAACTCGGGATGCAGCACGACGTCGTGCAGCCCGCCCTGGCTCACCGCGCGCACCTCGGGCACACCGGGAACGGGATCGGGCAGGAGCTGGCCGTCGCGAATGATCCGCAGGCGCCCCGGGCGCTCCGTCACGAGCATGTCGCCGTCCGGCAGGAACGCGATGCTCCACGGATTGCGCAGACCCTCGGCGACGGTGACGACCTTGTAGGCATGACTCGGCGGTCCCGGAGGCTGGGCCTCGGCGATGCCGACCGCGAGGCTCAGAGACGCGCCGAGCGCAGCCATCGCGCGCACCGGTCGTCGTCGCGGCCCATGAAGAAGCGATTGCCGTGTTGTTGTCATTACTTGGATCCTCTCGAAATGACCGGCCGGGGGAGGAGTGGGCGAGCCCGGCCATGGGCTACGAGTTTACGTCATTTTCGCGAGCGCGTTGACCGCGGACCGAAGCGTCCGATAGCGTGTGGGACCGAGGGCTTCGGGAGCACGGAGCCGAAGCATCACGCATGTGCGCCGGACGCGAAGGGGGACGACGATCGCTGGCTTCGATGTAACCGGATTCGATCTCCTACGGCTCCTCTGCGGCCTCTATTTCGTCCCGCATCTCGTCGTGAAGCTTCGGAATCAGGAATTCGTCAAAGGATTCATGGCGAAGGTCGGGCTCGAGCCCCCCGCGGCGTGGCTGTATGCGGCGTTCGCGATCGAGATCGTCGTGACGATCGGCCTCGTTCTCGATGTGTACACCGTCTGGGCGGCGAGCCTCGCGGCCGCGTTTCTGCTCGTCGCGGCCTGGGCGAGCTGGCGGTTCTCGGAAGGTCGATGGATGTGGAATTTCGGCGGCGCCGAGTATCCGCTGTTCTGGGCGATCTGCTGCATCATCGTCGCGATCGAAGCCTGATTCGCCGAGCACGCGGACCGCAAGGCGCGTGCCGGCCGCGCACGGCGCCTGTGGGACGCACGGGAGCCGCGCTGAACACCGATCCCGGAGTCGGGACGGTGCGGTGCGGAACCGGGACGCAGCTCGCTCGATTGGGCCCCGGGGTGCGCCGAAAACATCGCACGACCAATCACTTGTGATGACGAGCGGAGCTGGCACGCTCGTTGCGTGAGCGCCGGCATGGATATTCCGAGGCCCGAGCTCAAAAGGCGAAAGCGAATCCGGCAGACCGCGCTCGCGATCGGCGTCGTGCTGGTCGTCGCCGCGGTCACGGTCGCCGTCGGCCGGCTCGAGCCCGCGGCGCCGGGCGTCGCACGGGCGTCGCTTTGGATCGACACCGTGCGCGAGGGCGAGATGCTGCGCCAGGTGCGTGGACCCGGCGTGCTCGTGCCGCGCGAGATCCGCTGGATCGCGGCCCAGACCGAGGGCCGGGTCGAGCGCATCCTCGTCCGGCCCGGCGCGACCGTCACGCCCGACACCGTCCTCGTCGAGCTGTCGAATCCCGATCTGATGCGCCAGGCCGAGGAAGCGCGCTATCAGCTCGAAGCGGCGCGCGCGGAGCTCGCCGAGGTCGAGCTGCGGCTGCGCAGCCAGCAGCTCGATCAGCGAGCCGCGCTCGCGCGCGCGCAGGCGGAGTACGAGCGCGCACGGCTCGAGGCCGAAGCGCAAAAACAGCTCATCGACGACGGCATCGTCTCGATGCTCGACTATCAGCGCTCGGAGCTGCTCGCCCGGCAGCTCGGGACGACCTTCGAGATCGAGCAGGAGCGGCTCGATCAGTTCGGTGCATCGATGGAGGCGCAGCTCGCGGCGCAGCGCGCGCGATTCGACCAGGTGAAGAACACGTACGAGCGGCGGCTCGAGCAGGTCGCGTCGTTGCAGGTTCGGGCCGGCCTCGCCGGCGTGCTGACCGAGGTCAACGTCGAGGAAGGTCAGCGCATCACGCTCGGCGCGAACGTCGCTCGCGTCGCGCGGCCCGACGAGCTGCAGGCGGAGCTGCAGATCCCCGAGACGCAGGCGCGCGACGTCCAGGTCGGCCAGCGCGTCCGCGTCGACACGCGCAACGGCATCGTTGACGGACGCGTCATGCGGATCGATCCGGCGGTGCGCAGCGGCAGCGCGCAGGTCGACGTCGAGCTCATCGGTGAGCTGCCGCGGGGCGCGCGTCCGGATCTTTCGGTCGACGGGACGATCGAGATCGAGCGGATCGACAACGTTCTCTTCACCGGCCGTCCGGTCTATGGTCAGCCGAGCTCGACGATCAGCCTGTTCAAGCTCGTCGACGAAGGCCGCTACGCGGTCCGCGTGCCGGTCGAGATCGGCCGCACGTCGGTGAATGCCGTCGAGATCGTCCAGGGGCTCG
>CAYMAF010000383.1:0-2564 GCA_964388365.1 uncultured Gammaproteobacteria bacterium
CAGAGCGGCTCGACGATGCGTTCGAACAGCACGCGCGTTCCCTCGGCGGCCACCCGCGGGTCGGGCGCGAGCGCGAGCTCCGCGAGCCGCTCGACGCTCGAGCGCAGCGGTGCGCGCCGCCGTGAATGATGTCTCCCGAACGAGGCGACTGCCTCCTCGAGCGTCGGTACGCCTGCACCTCGAGCGAGCGGCAGGGCCGATCCGGTCCTAGGCCTTTCAAGCATGAGCTCCCTCCAACCTCTCCGGCGCCGATGACGCGCCGGAGACAGAACGCTCGAGGAGCTCGAGCGCGGTGCGCGCGACCTCCTGCGGCGTGAATGGCAAACACTCGTGCCCGTGCGGGCACTCGAACGCGTAGCACGGCGCGCAACTCGTCGGCGCATTCAGCACGACGTGCGGTCCGTGCCGCGGAGTCCATTGCGAGACGAGATCGGTGCCGGAGAACGGCACCACCACGGGAACGCGGAGCGCATCCGCGAGATGCATGACCGACGTATGGCTCGTCAGCACGACGGCCGCACGCTCGACGAGCGCAGCAAGCTCGAGCACGCTGGTGCGGCCGCCGAGATCGAGCGCACGCGGGCCGATGCGCGCAGCGAGCCGCGACGCCTCTGCAGCGTCCCGCTGATGAGCCGTGATCACGATCGGCATGCCGGTCGCGTCGCCGACTATCCGCGCGGCCTCGGCCCCGAGCTCCGGCGCGTACGTTCGCGCCGCTGCGCTCGCCCACGGATTCCACAGCAGATACTTCGTTCCGTCGGCAACGCCGTGCCGCGCGAGCAGCCGCGCTGCGCGCCGCGCCGCATCGGCCGGCACACGAACCTCGAGCGAGTCGTCGTCGCAGCGGAAGCCGAGCGCCGCGACGAGTGCGAGATTGCGCTCGGCCTGATGGCGTCCAAACGGTCCGAACGGCGTCCGATAATTGAGCAGCGGGCAATGCTCGCGCGACGCACCGGCGCGCAGCCCGATTCCGGCGAGCCACGCGACGAACGCGGCCGGGTACGGGCTTTGGCTGAAGCTCGTCAGGATCAATGCACCGTCGAAGCGGCGCTCGGCGAGCTCGGCGATCAGCTCGCGCTCGCGCTCGGGATCGAACGCGAGGCGTCCAAGATCCTGCCAGAGCACGCGCCGGCAGATGACGTCATCGATCCACGGCAGCAGCGGCGCCGCCTGTGCGCCTGCCGGGCTCGCGAGCATCGTGATCGCGGCGCTGGGCAACGCGCGCCGCAGCGCGCGCAACGCCGGGCCGGTCATCACGACGTCGCCGATGTTGTCGGCGCGGATCACGAGCAGTCGACGTACCCGCTGCCACGGGCCCGGCGCCGAACGATCGTCGCCCGGCAACGGCATCGGCACGGACGCTACGCTCGTCGGCCGCGTGCTCATGACGCGTGTCCCCAGCCGAGCACGCGCTCGGCCTCTACGTCACGGCGCGGAATCGTCGTCGGCAGCTCCTGGTGGTATGCGCCGGACGGCATCACGCCGCACCCGCCGTGAGCCTTCATCAGCTCGAGCTGCGCGAGCACGTCCTCGCCGCAATGCTCGACCGGAAGACGACGCCAAAACGAGAACCCACCAACGGCCCGCAGCTTCGCGGTGTCGTACAGCACGCATGCCGACGTCCACGCCACCTTGTACAGCAGCGGCCGCTCGCGCGTCGCGCCGAGCCTCTGCTGAACGTGGTGCAGGTTCGCGGCGCTGTGCAGCTTCACTCGATCCCATTGCGGCGAACCGGGCACGACGACCTCGGGTCGCACCGGGCCGTCCCAGAGCTCGATGTGCTGCTGATCTGGACGAACGTCGTCGGAATAGCTGAGGCCGATCACCGACGAGCCGACAAAACCGCATCGCTCGCGTCGGAGCACGTTCACGAGAAGCTCGAGCACGAACGGCTCGAGTATCACGTCGTCGTCGAGACAAAGCGCGTAAGCCGCGGACGTACGATCGAGCAGGAACTGGCGCTGTTGCGCGATGCCGCGTCGCGGCAGGTTCTCGAGCAGCTCGACGTCGCCGCCATGGCTCTCGAGCACGCGCGCGACCGCCTTGACCTCAGGCGTGCGGATCGCTGCACCGCCGTCCGTCTGGTCCGCGACGATCACGCGAGAGGGCTGCAATGTTTGCGCGCAGAGGCTCGTCATCGTGACCGCGAGCGCGGTCGGCCGCCGGTACGTCGGAATCAGCACGTCGACGCTCATCGCCCGCCCTCCGCGATCGACGCGCGGGCCCGCGCGTGCTCGGCGACGCGCGCATCGGGCGGCGTGCCCTGCGCGCCGTGCGTCCGCCGTATGCGGCGCCGCGCGCGCATCAGCTCGAGCGCGGCTTCGACGACCCGCTCGGGCGCAACGCCTTCGAGGCACAAGTGATGCCCTTCCGGACACACGCTTCGATAGCACGGTGCGCACGGCACATCGTGAGAGAGCACCCTGCTCGGCACTTGCCACGGCGTGTGCTGCGGATTCGTCAGCGCGTAGAGATCGACGACCGGCGTGCCGACCGCGGCCGCGAGATGCACGGGTCCCGTGTTGTTCGAGATCAGGAGCGGCGCGCGGAGGAGGAGCGCCGCG
>CAYMAF010000384.1:0-2561 GCA_964388365.1 uncultured Gammaproteobacteria bacterium
ACGCCTTCGCCGAGTTCACGGCGTCCTGGCCGAGCATCGCGTCGACGATGAACAGCGTCTCGGACGGGTCGACGGCGGCGTGCAGATCCCGAACCTCGGCCATCATCTCGTCGTCGACGTGCAGCCGGCCCGCGGTGTCGACGATCAGCCAGCGCGAGCCGCGGCGCCTGGCCTCGGCGAGGGCCTCGAGCGCGATCTGCCGCGGATCGTCGGACTCCGGCCGCACGTAGCCCGCGCCGAGATCGCGGGCGATCGTCTCGAGCTGCTCGCGCGCGGCGGGACGGTAGACGTCGGTGCTGACGAGCAGCACCTCGGACGTCTGCCCGTTCGAAAGGTAGCGGGCCAGCTTGCCGGCCGTCGTCGTCTTGCCGGCGCCCTGAAGGCCGACGAGCAGCAGCACGGCCGGGCGCCCTTTCGGGCGGAGCGGCGTCTGGTCGCGGCCGAGCACGATCACCAGCTCGTCGTGCACGATCTTGACGAACGTCTGGCCGGGGTTGAGGCTGCGCGCGACCTCGGCCCCGAGCGCGCGCTGGCGAACCCGCTCGACGATGCGCTTCACGACGGGCAGCGCGACGTCGGCCTCGAGCAGCGCCATGCGGATCTGCCGCACCGTGTCCCGAACGTTGTCCTCGGTGATCCGACCGCGGCCGGTGACCTTCTTGAGAGCGCCGTTCAGGCGCTCGGTAAGCGTGTCGAACATGAGTCGTGGATCGTTTGATGAATCGGCGCGTGAAGGGTGCGAGCGTAGCATGTCCCCGGGAGAGCCGGCAGCGACGGGCGCGGCCGCCGTTGCCGGGCGCCGACGCCCCTGGCGCCGCGGCCTCTCCGACGGCGTCCTCGGAGGCCGTCTCGGCGCCCCCGGGACGGGCCCCGCGCATCGCTTCGCCGCCCGCGGAGCGCCCCGGCGCGCCGCGAAAAAAGCGGGATTCGGCTCCTTGACACCCGATTTCCGCTTCGGTCACTCTAGAGACCAACGCACCCTCGTGGAGGTTCACCTTTTTTGAACGACGACGTTCCTATAGGCCTGCTGTTCGGCCTGCTGATCGTTCTCCTGATCCTCTCAGCGTTCTTCTCGAGTACCGAAACGGCCTTGATGAGCCTCAATCGCTACCGATTGAGGCATAGAGCCAAGAACGGACAGCGTTCCGCGAAGCTCGCCGAGCTCCTACTCGAGCGACCCGATCGTCTGATCGGGCTGATCCTGCTCGGCAACAACGCCGTGAATCTCGCCGCGGCCGCGCTCGTCACCGTGATCTCGCTGCGGCTCGGCGGGGAAAGCGCAGTGCTCGTCGGCACGATGATTCTGACGTTCGTCGTGCTGATCTTCGGCGAGGTCGCGCCGAAGACCATCGCGGCGCTGCACCCGACGCGGGTCGCGCTCCCGGCCGCGGTCATCTACTACCCGCTGCTGAAGCTCGCGTATCCGGTCGTCTGGCTGATCAACCTGCTCGCGAACGGCTTGCTGCGGCTGGTCGGCATCCGTCCCGACCGCATCCCGCCGCACCTGCTGAGCGCCGAGGAGCTGCGCACCGTCGTCGCCGAGGCCGGCGTCATGGTTCCGCGCCGCCACCAGAGGATGCTCTTGAGCGTGCTCGACCTCGACGCGATCACGGTCGACGACGTGATGGTGCCGCGGCAAGAGATCGTCGGCATCGATCTCGAGCGGGACTGGAACGAGAACCTTACGCTGATCCAGAACGCCGAGCACAACCGGCTGCCGGTCTATCGGGACGATATCGACAACATCATCGGCGTCGTTCGAACGCGGCAGCTCTTCACCGACCTCGCGAAGGGGACGCTGACGCCTCAGCGGCTGCTCGAGCACACGCGCGAGCCGTACTTCGTGCCGGAGGGCACGCCGCTCAACAAGCAACTGCTGAACTTCCAGCAGCAGAAGCGCCGCTCCGCTTTCGTCGTCGACGAGTACGGCGACGTTCAGGGCCTGATCACGACCGAGGACATCCTCCGCGAGATCGTCGGCGACCTCGACTCGGAGCCCGTGCTCGCCGAGGTCGGCGTGACGCGCGAGAGCGATCACAGCTATCTCGTCGACGCGAGCGCGAATATCAGGCGGCTGAACCGCCTGATGAGCTGGGAGCTGCCTACCGACGGCCCGAAGACGTTGAACGGGCTGATCATCGAGACGCTCGAGACGATCCCGTCGCCCGGCACGTCCGTGACCGTCAACGGTTATCCGATCGAGATCCTCGATGCGACCGAGCACGCGATCAAGCAAGTGCGGGTGCTGACGCCGCACGACCAGGAGCTGCCCGCGCTTCGCGCCGCGCAGGGCTGACGGCCGCCGTCAGTCGAATAGCGCGTCGACGGCGTCGAGCAGCTTCTCGACCGCGACGACGTCGATGCGCCCGTCCCGGCGCGGGCGATTCGCGCGCGGCACGAGCACGCGCTCGAAGCCGTGCTTTTCCGCCTCGACGATGCGTTCCTCGCCGAACGGCACGGGCCGGATCTCGCCGGTCAGCCCGACCTCGCCGAACACGGCGAGCCGGTCCGGCAGCGGCCGCTCCCTGAAGCTCGACAGCACCGCGAGCACGATCGCGAGA
>CAYMAF010000385.1:0-2548 GCA_964388365.1 uncultured Gammaproteobacteria bacterium
TCCGAATACCTCGGACAGATCTCCGTAGTTGCTGTACTGTCCGCCCTTGAATCGGTGCGAAAGCGTTACCCGCCCCAGAACGCTCTTCTTTTCGTTGAGCGCGCCTTCGATCGAGAGACTGCCCTCGTTGGACCCATAATTGCCGACCTCGGCCGTGACCCGACCGGCAAACTCCTCGCCGGGCTCGCGCATGACATAGTTCAACGCACCGCTGAACGTCGCGCGCCCAAAGTAAACGCTCTGCGGCCCCGGAAGAACCTCAATGCGCTCCACGTCTTCCATCGGCGGCGGGTTATTGCCATGCACCTGAGAGCCATCGATGAAAAGGAGGCCAGGCGCGACGCTCAAGCCGCGGAACGTCAACTGGCGAGCGGAACGGTCGTTGCGTCCGGATCCGCCGCCGGTCCCCTGCTCGAAGTGAAAGCTGGGTGCAAACCCCGCGACATCTTGAATCGACTTCATGCCTCGCGCCTCGACGTCGGCCGAGGTAAACGCTGAAATCGAAAGAGGGACCTCCATCAAGTTCTCTTCGCGCTGCCGAGCTGTGACAACGACTTCCTCGAGCGCAGGGCCGCGCTCTTGAGCAACACTTTCGGCAGCTAACGAAACCGCTAATAAAGCGACGGTTCCCGAACCGACGACCTTCATTGAGGACTCCCCCTAACCTGGTGTTTGTAATGCATACGGACCGGCCGATAGGCATGACTCTACCCGGGCGGGCAACAGAATGTCAACAGTTGGCAGGCAAATATAACCTATTGATACTTTGGAAATATTCTCGCCAAGAGCCGCTCGCGAGAACTTCGCGGGTCCGTCCAGCGAGCAGGCGAATCTTTTCGTTCAGGGGCGGCTAAACGGGGCGTCAAAGGATGGGAGAGCAACTTACGACGGACAGTTACGCGGCAACCAACCCTTCACAACGTATAGAAATCGCGCCGGAATCGTCGCGCTAGACTCGCTGCGCGTTCCGGCCCATGACGGACAGGATTCCGAACCGATGGCGGACACCATTCCGGCGGCATGGCGGACAGTGTTCCGTCCGGATCGCGGACACTTTGGCGGCCGCAGCGGAACGCTGTCCGCCATGATTTCGGAACGCTGTCCGCGATCGCCGGCACGAGACCGGTAGCACCCGCCGGCCGGCGGGGCGTCTCGACGCAAGCCTTTCTCACCGCCACGCTTCGCTCTTTTGCCGAGGAGCGAGACGGTGGCCCAACAGAGGCTTGCGATGCGAAAAATCAAAGACATACTCCGCTTACATCTGTTGGCCGGCGTGTCGAGCTGCCGGCGGATCGCCCGAGCGACCGGCTGCGGCAAGACGGCGGTCGCCGAGTGCCTGCAGCGAGCGAGCGCGGCGGGGCTGACGAGCTGGGACGTCGTCGAGAGCCTCGACGAGGACGAGCTCGAGCAGCGGCTGTACCCGGCGACGGCGAAGCCGGCGCCCCGACCGAAGTCTCGGCCGCTACCGGACTGGGTGTGGGTGCGTGAGGAGCTGGCGCGGCGCGACCACAAGGTCACGCTGATGCTGCTGTGGACGGAGTACAAGGCCGAGCACCCCGACGGCTATCAGTACTCGCAGTTCGCCGAGCTCTATCGCCGCTTCGAGAAGAAGCTCTCGGTCGTGCTGCGCCAGCATCACCGTCCCGGCGAGAAGACGTTCGTCGACTTCTGCGACGGGATCGCCCTGACAGACCCGGTGACGGGCGAGCGCGTGCCGACGCAGCTATTGTCGCCGCGCTCGGCGCAAGCTCATACACGTTCGCCTGGGCGACGCTCTCGCAGTCGCTGCCCGAGTGGCTCGACTGCCATGTGCGGATGTACGACTTCTATCAAGGCGTCAGCGCTCTCACGATCCCCGATAATCTTCTCGCCGGCGTCACGAAGCCCGATCGCTACGAGGCCGAAATCAACGCGTCCTACCGCGATCTCGCCGAGCATTACGGGACGTGCGTGATCCCGGCTCGGGTGCGCAAGCCGCGCGACAAAGGCAAGGTCGAAGCGGCGGTGCTGGTCGCGCAACGCTGGATCCTTGCGGTGCTTCGCCACCGCACGTTCTACTCGCTCGCCGAGCTCAACGCCGCGATCGCAGAGCTCCTCGTCAAGCTCAACGACCGCGAAATGCGCCACGTGAAGGAGTCGCGCCGCTCGCTGTACGAGCGGCTCGAGCTCCCGGCGCTCAAGCCCCTGCCGGCGAGGCCGTACGAGTATGCCGACTGGAAGCAGGTGAAGGTCAACATCGACTATCACGTGAGCTTCGACGATCACTTCTATAGCGTCCCGTACACGCTGATCGGCGAGACGCTTTGGTGCCGTGCGACACGCGGGACGGTCGAGCTGCTGCACAAGGGCAAGCGCGTCGCGAGCCACGCGAGAAGCTTCACCAAGTACGCCTACAGCACCATCGCCGAACACCGCCCCGCCTCACACCGGGCGCATCTCGAGTGGACGCCCTCGCGGCTGATCAACTGGGGCGGCACGATCGGGCCGCACACCGCCGCCCTCGTCGAGTACGTGATCCGTTCAAAGCCCCATCCCGAGCAAGGTTACC
>CAYMAF010000386.1:0-2548 GCA_964388365.1 uncultured Gammaproteobacteria bacterium
AACGCCTCGTACACCGAGTCGAGGGACATCGGCGTGTTCGAGATCAGCGTGACGGTTCCACGGACGCGCGGATCCGGGAGAAAGTTCCTGCCGGTCAGCTCGCCGACCGTCTCGATGACCTGACGCAGATCCGTGTCGCGAAAATTCAACGTGAATTGCTGCTGCGCGCCCGCCGGTGCCGCAGCCAGGAAGAAGAGGATCGCTGCGAGGCAAGCCGTACGGCGAAAAGCCGTGCTCGGGCTCACCGGGCGGTCCTTGTTCGCGATGGCCGGCTCATGACTCGATGCCCCCTTCAACGCTCTCGTTACTGCCTGTCTTCCGCAATGCTCTGAAGCTGCGCCGTGTCGACGACGAGCACGTTCGGCACGCCGTCGCGCATGACGGTGACCTCCGCCTGCACCGATTCGCCGAGCGCCTCGAAGACCTGCAGCGCGCGGTTCGGATCATCGAGCACGATCCCGTTGATCTGTGTGACGACGTCGTTCGGCTGCAGCCCGAGCGATTCGAACGCCTGGCGGTTCCGGCCGGGATTGACGCGGAAGCCGAGCATCTGTCCGCCCTCGTATTGCGGCGCGAGCCGCATGATATCCGTTAGACGCGGGGCGTTCTCGTTCGCGAGGTCACGAAACGTCGTGCTCTCGACCGGCGCCGCCGGAGCCGCGGCCGGCGGAGGCGCGGGCGCGATCCGCGACGCGGCCCGCGGAGCGGCGGCCGACGGCTCTTTCGGCAGCCGCAGCGTCTCGAGCCGCCCGCCGCGGTTCAGAATCACCCGATCCGCATAGACGGCATGCAGCGTCGTGCCGTTCGTATTCTCGATTTCTTGCCCGATCCGGTACTTACGCTCGTCGCTGCGGCCGCTCGCGACGATCGCGATCGACAGCCGGCCGGTTTCGTCGGCGGCGACGCCGGTCAGGCGAATGCTCAATGTCGTATCCGGCGCATCGACCTCCGTTTCGACGGGAATCGGGGCCGTTTCGGTCTCCTCGGGCGCCTTCCCGAACAGGTCCGAGTCCTCGAGCGCCGAAAAGTTCGCGGCGCCGGCGGACGCGTTCCCGCCGCTCGCCGGTTGAACGATTACCGGGGCCGGGCGGTCGAAGGGGGTGTGCGGGGTCGCGAGCCACGTCAGCTCGGCGAGGCGATGGGCGATCGCGACGACGAGCACCGCCATGACGGCGGTGGGAAGGAAGCGGTTCGCCGCTCGCAGCCACTGCTCGGGCGAGAGCTCCTTCCACTGACTCAGCGATTTTGCGACGTCCATCACGCAAACCCTCGATAGGGGCGGTAACGAATCATAGGCGCCGGCTGCGCGGTGCCACAAGTCGCAACTCTGCGACAAGTCCCTGAATTAACAAAGTGTTGGGCGACTGGAACGCAGTCGACGAAAGCGGCACCGAGACATTGCGAGCCTCCGCCTCCGTCGGTAAATTGAGAGCCGTAAGACGAGTGAATTCGCCACATGTCCGATGATCGACTGAAACCGGGTAGGGACGATGACAACGGGCTCGCCATCGAGGAGGCGCGCCCGATCCTGAAGCGGCCCCCGCTGTATCGCGTCATTCTACTCAATGACGACTACACGCCGATGGAGTTTGTCGTGCAGGTGCTGCAAAAGGTGTTCTCGCTGGACCGAAGCACCGCGACGCGCATCATGCTGGAGGTTCATACGAAGGGTAAAGGGGTCTGTGGTGTCTACACCTACGAGATCGCCGAAACGAAGGTGGCGCAGGTGACGGGCATGGCCCAGCAGCATCAACATCCGCTGCTTTGTACGATGGAAGAGACCTGATGCTATCGAGCGAACTCGAATACTGCCTGAACGAGGCATTCCAGCGCTCCCGCGAGGAGCGCCACGAATACATCACCGTGGAGCATCTGCTGCTCGCGCTGCTCGATGTGCCGCAGGTCATCGAGATCCTGCGGGCGTGCGGCGCGGACGTCGCGCGCCTCCGGCAGGAGCTCACCGATTTCATCGACGATTCGACGCCGCGGCTGCGCCCGGGCGAGGAGGAGGATGTCGACGTCCAGCCCACGCTCGGCTTCCAACGCGTCCTCCAGAGGGCGGTGTTCCACGTCCAGTCGAGCGGCAAGAAGGAAGTGACGCCGGTCAACGTGCTCGTCGCGATCTTCAGCGAGAAGCAGTCGCAGGCCGTCTATTTCCTTGGCCTCCAGGACGTCACTCGGCTCGACGTCGTCAACTACGTCTCGCACGGGGTCGCGAAGCTACACGATGACAAGGCGGACGCGGAGCGCACGCTCGCGGGCGACGGGCGCGGCGGCGCCGAGCCGAGCGCGCTCGAGCGCTTCACGACGAATCTGAACGCGCTCGCGGAGGCCGGCAAGATCGACCCGCTGATCGGCCGCGAGCTCGAGATCGAGCGAACGGTGCAGATCCTGTGCCGCCGCCGCAAGAACAATCCGCTGTTCGTCGGCGAGGCCGGCGTCGGCAAGACTGCGCTGGCCGAAGGGCTCGCGCGCCTCATCGTCGAGGGGCGGGTGCCGGAGGTGCTCGCCGACAGCACGATCTACGCGCTCGACATGGGCTCGCTGA
>CAYMAF010000387.1:0-2545 GCA_964388365.1 uncultured Gammaproteobacteria bacterium
TAGTACTGCGCGCCGAGATCGAGCCACTCGGCGATCAGGCGCAGCTCGGCCGGCGTCAGGTAACCCTCGTGCGTGCCGCCGGCGTCGAATTTCGAGAAGAAGCGCGACGACGCGCGTGCACCCGCGGCGCTCATCGACGGCTGAACGGGCACGGTCACGAAGATCGGATTGCCGTTCTCGTCGACCCCGTTCTCGACGAGGATATCCGTCAGCGAACCGTCGACGAGCTCCTGAGCGTCGTCGCGGAACAGCAGCTCGCGATACGCGTTGAAATGCGCCGCCTGATCCGGCGATTGCCCGTCCGAGAGATCGAGCTGCGCGGCCGGGACGGCGAGCTGGTTCATGTCATCGAGCGGCACGTGGCAGCCGGATCGGGTACAGGTGTTGTTCTCGAGCTCGGTTACTCCGTCGTCGTCGAAGGTGATCCGCGGCACGCTCCAGATCGGGTGGATATGCGCCTCGTAGTGGATCACGATCCGGCACGCCGGCGTCCACACGCTCGTGCATCCGGGCGCCGTCGGAAACGCGCCGGTCGGCAGGTCGGCATAGCGGAGCTCGATCGATTCGTCCTCGCGCACGGCAGGATCGGTCCAGACGTCCTCGTAGACGAGATCGACCGACGGCCGGAGCGCCGCCGCGCAGTCGGTCTGACAGCCGACCCGGGTGCGCGCCTCGGCCATCGTCTCGCCATGATCGGGGCTGATCGACGCGACGGTGCCCGGGAACGGGACGCCGGTCGCCTCGGCGCCGGCATAGACGGACTCGAACGCATCGGCCCGTCCATGCGAAAGGCCGCTCGCCGGATCGTGACAGCCGTTGCACTTGAGCTCCTCCCCCGGCATGACCTGAATCCAGCCTTGATGGCGCGGCGAGATGCGGCGGCCGTCCCGGTCGAGGACCTCGACCGCGAGCGGCACCTGCGCGGGCACCTTGATGCGGACCGAGCCGTCCGGCTCGATCGGCGCATACGCGACGATCTCGCGCATCCCGAGCCGCACGTTCGGACCGAACGCCGTGTTATCGAGCTCGACGATATCGTCGTCGGGGATCGAGACGGCCTTGACGACGCGCAGGAAGCGCGCGGACCGGTCGTCCGCGGCCGTCTGCGACGGGTCGGCGAGCGTCGGGATATCGGGATTCGCGGTGTCGACGCCGTCGACGTCGTAGACGCTCCGGATGTTCAGGATGCCCGCGTTCTCCGCCGCGAGGTCGGTATCCCCGATCTTGTCCGGGATATAGCGCGGATTCGCACGCGGCTGCGCGGCGACGACCTCGCCGATCATTACGCCTTCCTCGCCGACGACGACGGGCCGCTGCGTATCGTCGCGCGGATCGTGGATCCATACGCCGTAGAGCGGCGGCGCGGGCGTCGCGTCCGGATCCTCGAGCGCCTCGTCGGTGCACGGCACGATTCGCCCTTCGGCATCGACGAGCCGGCACATCGTCCACGTCGTCAGCACCCGGCCCGTGCCGTCCCATAGCGGAAAGGCCGACGCGAAGCGCCCGCCGGGCGACGGCCCCGTGCCGGTGCGAACGATATTCGACGTCCCCGGCGACTGGGCCGGACCCGCGAGGCCGGCGTTCGGCGCCGTCGGCTGCCCGTTCTCGACGAAATACGGCACGTCGATGACGACGACGTCGCCGCCGAGATCGGGATGCACGAACGGGCGCGCGATCGCCATCACGCGTCCGTCGGGCATCTCGCGGGCGCCGACGAAGTGGATCTCGGCGCCGCCCGTCCCGGTCATATGGCTGCGCGCGCCGTAGAGCAGCTCGAGCTCCGTGCCGTCGGGGTTGACCCGGTAAAGATGGATCCCGTTCCGCGTGCCCGCGCGGTCCCACCGGCTGAACAGGATCTTGCCGTCGTCGAGCACGGTCGGCTCGATGTCGTGGCTCTGATTGAACGAGATCTGACGAAGGTTCTCGCCGTTCGCGTCCATCACGTGCAACACGAACGCCGGCTCGTTCCGATCCTCGTCGAGCGCGTCGAACTGCGGTTTGCCCTCGTCGAGCAGGATCGCCTTCGCCTGCCGCTGGCGCGTCGACGAGAAGACGATTCGCCCGTCGGGCAGATAGTGCGGAAAAAGATCGTGACCGGCCTCGGCCGCGATATCCGATTCGATGATGCGGCGCAGCGTCTCCGTCGGGATGTCGTACTCCCAGATATTCCACGTCGGCTGCTCGTCGTCGTCGAGGTTCGGATCGAACGGGCCGCGCATCGAGAACAGCACCTTCGTCCCGTCCGTCGAGATCTCGAGGCCCTGCACGTCGCCCTGCCCCTGCGTGATCTCGAACGTCACGTTCCGGTCGTCGGAGCTCGGCGACGCCCGATCGCGGATATACAAGTCGGTTCCAACGTTGAAGCGCAGCAGCTCCCGCAGATCGCTCCTGAACGGCTGCATGTCCTCGTCGAGCAGCGGCCCCTTCGTGTATGCGATCGGAAAATCGAGCACGACGGGATCGGGTGCCTGGCCCGAGCCGACGCCGACGCTGCCGTCGCTGCCGCCGCCGCACGCGCCGACGGCGCCCGTCAGCGCAACGAGAA
>CAYMAF010000388.1:0-2530 GCA_964388365.1 uncultured Gammaproteobacteria bacterium
CGCGTTCGCCGGCGGCCGGCCGTCGGTGCCGAGGTGCATCGAGCGCCATGCGGGGTTTGCGATGCCCGTGTCGAACGTGAACGCGCCGTAGAGCGATTCGCCGCGCGAGTTGCGTGCGCCGCCGAAGATGTCGCGCAAGGCCACGACCTGTTCCTCGGCGAGACACTGTCCGCCGGCGTCGTTACCGGCCGTGCCGCACTGCAACGACCCGGGATCGAAGCTGCAGGCCTCGAAGTCGTTGATCATGCCGTCGGCGAGCCCGTCGAGCGCATCGCACTGGGCCGTGACGGCATCCGCGACGGCTCGGAGCTGCGCGTCCGTGAACGCGCGAGACAAGTCCGGCTTGCCGTCGGGGCCGACGGGCGCGATGCGGGAGACGGTCTGGAGGCTATACACCTGATTGACCGCGATGCGGGTCAGATTGAACGCGGGATCGCCCGCGACGACGCCGTCGAACTCGAGCGGCAGCCGCTGCGCGGCGAGCATCCCCTCGCGGCCGCCCGTCGAGCAGCCCATGAAATACGAGTACTCGGGTCCACGGCCGTAGAAGCGGTGGATGATGTCCTTGGCTTCGTACGTCGTGCGCTGCACGGCCTGATACGCGAAGTCGAGCTTCGCCTGCTGATCGACCGCGAAGCTCGAATCGACGATGCTCCGGCCCCGATGCCCGCCGTCGGTGCTGACGACGGCGAACCCGCGCGCGAGCGCCGACGGCGCACCGGAGACGTTGCCGAAGGCCGGATTCAACGCGCCGTTCAGGCCGCCGCCGCCCTGGAACAGGAAGCGGCCGTTCCACTCGAGCGGCAGCCGGAGCTCGAAGCCGATGCCGAGGGAGACGCCGTCGATCGACGACGGCCGGGCGTCGAGCGTCACGCGCAACAGGCAATGCGCAGGCGCGGCGGCCTGCGGAGGGGCGTCCGACGCGGCCTGCCATTCGGCGGCATCGACTCGGAACCTCGGAGCGTCGAGGGCAGCGAGCTCCTCGCACGCCGCTCGTGACTCGGCCTCGTCGGCTAGAGCGGAGTGGGCCGCGCAAGTCAGGAGTCCGAGCACGACGGAAGAGCTGACTATCCGGTATTGCATGACCGTCCTCGTTGTTCTTTTCAGCGAAAAGGATACGCGCAATCGCGTCGTTGGCGACCCCGTTCGCCGTTTTTCCGCGCTTTTCGGCGATTCGTGCGGGACTTTCGCACGGCGCTCGCCTAATGAGATGATCGGGTCGTGCTCGCCGCCTCGCGCCGAGCCGCCCGGGGGAGGAATCCAAATGAGCAAGACGCTTGCGGCCATCGGCGGTGTGCTCCTGCTGATCGCGGCCGCCGAGTCGCCGGCGCACCATTCGGTATGGGCCGAGTTCGACCGAGATCGCCCCGTCGAGATGAGGGGCCGGTTCCTCGAGATGGACTGGGTCAATCCGCATTCGTGGGTCCATTTCGAGGTCACGACCGACGACGGCGAGAAGGTCGTGTGGGCCGCCGAGACGCCTCCGCCGAATCAGCTGATCCGTCAGGGCTGGCGGCGTAGCGATATTCAGCCGGGCGACGAGATCGTCGTTCACGGGTACGCGGCGCGAAACGGCTCGCTGCGCCTCTGGGCGCGGAGCGTCGCGATCGTGGCCCGGAACGGACAGGCGCTGCCCGAGCCGAAGACGGTCCTCGCGTTGCTCGACCCGAACCCGGAAGGCATTCCGGACGGCGTGCTGCCCGGGCGGCGATGATCGGTCCCGACCCGCGAGCGGCCGTCACGCCGAGATCCGCGCGGCTTCGCGCGGCCGCGTTTGCGCTGGTCGCGGCGAGTCTTTGCGCGATCGTCCCATCCGCCGAAGCCGAGGACTTCTCACCGCCGAGAAACAGGTTCGGACAGCCCGACTTCGAGGGCATCTGGCAGGTCCTCGATCCCGCACCGCACTACAACGTCGAGCCGCACGGCGCGAGCTACGGCGTGCCCGCCGGCCTCGGCATAGTCATCGACCCGCCGGACGGCCGGATTCCGTACACGGCCAAAGGGCTCGCGAAACGCGACGCGAATCGCGCGAACCCTTCCGCCGATCCGTTCGCGCGCTGCTACAAGCCGGGCGTCCCGCACCTGATGTATCTGCCGTTTCCGTTCCAGATCGTCCAGTCGCGCAATCTCGTGACGATCAACTCGGAGTACGTTCACAACACGCGTTTCATCTACCTGCACCGAGACGATCACTTCGGGGAAGGGGAGATCGACCTCTGGAACGGCGACTCGGTGGGGCATTTCGAAGGCGACTCCCTCGTCACGGACGTCTTCAACTTCCATCCCGACATCTGGCTCGACCGCTCGGGCAACCACGCCGGCGGGCCGACACTGCGCGTGAACGAGCGCTTCACGCTGATCGATGCCGATACGATCCGCTACGAGGCGACGCTGACCGACCCCGAAGACTTCACGCAGCCGTGGACGATCCGTGTCTATCTCTATCGGCACAAGGATCCAAGGAAGCAGATTCTCGAGTACGAGTGCCAGGCTTATGCCGAGAACTCGCTCGGTCCGCCCGAGCTGCCGG
>CAYMAF010000389.1:0-2529 GCA_964388365.1 uncultured Gammaproteobacteria bacterium
GCCCGTGCAGCAGCTCGTTGATGCTCGCGACGTCGTTCGCCGTCTCCGCGAGCGCACGGGAAAGCTGCTGGATCGTCGAGTACCGGTCGAGCTCGAGCGGATCGAAATCCTCGCCCGCGGTCAGGTCGTCCTGGTGACGGTACAGGATCTGGGCTTCGGTCTCGGCCTCGAGCTTACGCAGCTGCTCGCGCAGCCGCGTGACCGTCTGGCCGAGCTCGCCGAGGTGGAAATCGATCGAATGCAGCTGCTGATTCAGCCGCGATTGAAAGATATTGATCTCGCCCGCGCCGTTCAGCAGCGCGTCGAGCAGCGCCGCGTCGACGCGAGCGGTCTCGGCACGCTCGACCCCGCGGCCGTCCGCCGCCGCCGGACGCTGCGCCGCAGGCGCCGGCGTGCCGACGTCGGCGGCGGGCGCCTCTGCGCTGTCCGGCGCGGGCGCCGCGGAAGCCGAAGCGCTCGACACGGCCGCGATGTCTTCCTCCGACGCCTCGCGACGCGTCGCGGCTTCCAGCTCGGACGTCTCCTGAGACGCGGCAGCGTCCGGCTCCGGCGTGCCGACGGGCGCCGGCGCGGCCTCCGGCTCGGCCGCGGCATCGAGCGCCGCCGCATCGCCGCCGGTCGTCGCGGCCGCCGACGGCTCGAGTGCCGCCTCGATGACGGAGCCTGCGTCCTCTGCGTCCGCTTCGTCGCTCAAGCGATCGACTTGATCACCGGCAACGCTTCGCGGCTCGGCCGCCGCATGCGGCTCGACGGAAATCTCGGCCGGCGCGGTGCTCGTCGTTTCCGCGGCCGGCTCGTCGGAGACGAGCGTCGTCAGCCCGTCGGGCGCGGCGACCGTGTCGCCCTGCCCGAGCGTCTCGGCGACGAGCTCGTCGACCGCGGGCAGACGCCCTTCGGCGGGCCCGCCCATCGGCACGCGGTCCGGCGCGTCGGAGAGATCGACGGACGGTGAAGCCTCCGGCGGCGAGGTTTCCGACGTCGGCTGCGGAGCCGACGCTGCGGCCGCGGTCCCGCCCGAGCACAACGCTTCGAGGCGTGCGACGAGCTCGCCGGCGCTCGCGACACGGTGGCCCGCATCGATGCGATCCCGCATCCGGTGAAGCTCGTCGAAGCACTGCTGGACGAGATCGAGCGCCGCGCCCGTCGGCTCGAAGCGCTTCTCGGCCATGCCGGCGAGCAGCGTCTCGAGCGCATGGCTGAGATCGCCCATCGCGGTGATCCCGGCCATCCGCGCGCCGCCCTTCAACGTGTGCACGAGGCGCTGCAGCTCGACGACCGACGAGAGATCCGAGCCGCCGCGGCGCAGCGCATCGAGCGCGATCTCGGCGTTCTCGAGGATCTCGGCCGCTTCCTCGGTGAAGATCACGGCGATCTCGGGATCGAAACCTTCGTCGACGGCCAGCGATTCGGTCGACTTCGGCTGCGGAGGCTCGACCGCGCAATCGCCGAGCCGCTCGAGGCGCGCGATCACGTCACCGTCCGGCGTGAACGGCGTGCCGGCGGCGAGCGATTGCGTCATGCGGCCAATCTCGTCGGCCGCGGCCGCGAGCGTGCGAATGCCTTCCGCGCCGAGGCCGCGCCCGGACTGGAACAGCCGGCCGAGGTGCTCCGACAGCGGCCGCGCAAGCGCGACCGCGGGGGCGAACGCAGCCATCTTCGCGCTGCCGAGCAGCGTATGGCATGCGCGGTACACGGGCTCCTCGACGAAGTGCGGCGGCTCGCCGCGGCTCGACGACTCGACGAACGCGCGAAGCGTCTCGAGATGCCCCAACGTTTCCTTGACGAAGATCTCCGACAGCACCGGATCCATCGAGTCGCCGGCCTCAGCGGGCGGCGGCTCGGCCTCCGACAGCGCCGCCATGGGCGCGGTATCGGAAGTCGACGGCGCGGACGCATCGACATCGGGCCCTGCCGGCTCCGCATCCGCCGACGCTTCGGTTGCGGACGCGATATCCGCCTCGCCGGACGCGAACGCCTCGGCTCGCTTCATCAGGAACTGCACATCCGCGGTCGGCGCGATCCCGACCTCGAGCTGCTCGATGAGCTGCGGGAACACCGAGGCCGCCTCGCCGATGAACTCGACCATCGCCGGGGTCGCCTCGAGCGTCTGATTGATGACCCGGTTCAGGAGATTCTCGATGCTCCATGCGAACTCGCCGATCAGCTGCGCGCCGACCATGCGGCCCGAGCCCTTCAGCGTGTGGAACGACCGCCGCACCGAGATCAGCGCGTCCGAATCCTCGGGCCGCTCGGCCCAGATCGGCAGATACCGCTGGATGCTCGCGATCTCTTCCTTCGCCTCCTCGATGAACAGCTCGAGAAGCTCGGGATCGGAGCGCTCCTCCTGCACCTCCATCACCGACGGCGGGCGTTTCGGCGCCGCGCGGCGCGGCGCTGGGGCCGGCTCCGGCGATGCGGCCGGCGGCCTCACGACCGGCAGCGACTCGAGCAAATCGAGGCAGCGGCTCGCGTTATCGAGCATGTACCACGGATCGCTGCGTCCGCGGCTGATCGTCTCCATGTAGTACT
>CAYMAF010000390.1:0-2523 GCA_964388365.1 uncultured Gammaproteobacteria bacterium
GCCCGTCGAGCGTGATCGCGACGCGATCGCCGTAGAGGCCGCGATATTGCGCGATGCCGCTCAGCGGGCCGTTCGCGTTCAGGTTCGCGCCGGGCAGCTCGCGAAGCAGCTCGGCGGTATCGACGGCCTCGGCCGCGGCGGGCGCGACCGTATCGACGATCGGGTAGACGCGCTCGCCGGTCACGATGACGTGCTCCGTCGCGGCCGCGTCGCGCGCGGGGCGATGTGCCGCCGCGCCCGGCGGCTGCGCCGCGGCCGGCGTGCCGGCGAGGAGCGCGGCTGCGGCGGCGGTCGCGCACACGGGAGCGACGGCGGCCGCACGTCGGGCCGTTCCGACGCGGCGTGCGCCCGAGAATAGGGAATCGATCGACATTTCGGACTCCTGTTCCTGATCCGCGCAGGCACGAGCGCCTGCGCACGGCCGGCACGAAGGCGCGCACGATGCGCCGCGCGGCCGGCAGGTCTCAAAGGGACGGTCGGTTTCGGATCAGCCGGAGCGCGAAGGAGGGCCGCGCGAGCGGACGATCGCCGCGGTGCGTTCGCCCGGCGCGGCCGCGACGAAGACGGGAACCCCGTCCGGGCCCGGTGCCGCATCGACGAGGAACGGCGTGAACGCGAGGGGCACGAGGCCCGCGAGACCGCCGAGGGTGCACCGTTCCCACGGTGCGCCGTCGGCATGATCGTGAGCGGGCCGCGTGTCGAGCTCGGCATGGGACGCATGCACGTCCGCGTCGGCCGCATCCGCGAGCGCGACGCGGAATTCCGGCGGAAGGCCCGCCGGGCAGAGGACGAACGGTCCGCCGTCCGCCAATGCGCCCGGCATGTATCCGAGCGGCACGACCAGCTTCGCCGCGACGGCGAGCAGCGTCGCGCCCCGCAGCGTGCGGCGCGACAACCGCTTGAAGAGCCTCGAGAACGAACGGTGCACGATGCGCGCAGTATCGCACGTTCGCTTGGGTTCCGGCTCGGTTGGCGGCGCTCGGAATAGTACGTATGCCGGCTACTCCCGGCGGTTCTTGACCAACCGTTGGATCGAGCCGCGCCCCAGGCGAGCAGCGTGAAGCTAGAGCGAGCGGGTCAGGTGCTCGACGATATCCCGCGCGTCGTCCTCGGCGCCGTGGATGAACGTCGACTTGCGCCGGCGCAGCACCGGCAGGCCGATCGCGTACAGGCGCGGTGCATCGGCGAGGACGCCGCCGTCGTGCCGCAGGCGCCCTTTCCAGTCGAGGACCGGGATATCGAGCCAGCGATAATCGGGCCGAAAGCCCGTCGCCCAGACGATCGCGCGGATTTCGCCGCTATCGAGATCGAGCCGAAGCCGCGGCGCGTCCGGCGCCCGCGTCGGCTCGAAGCGCTCGGGCGGCGGCGCGTCGAGGTCGGCCGCTTCTCGGGCCCATTCGTCGAAGCGGTCGAGCAGCCGGTTCATTTTCAGATCGGCGAGCGCGAACAGGTTGCGCAGGCCGCCGGAGAAGAGCGCGTGGCCGTCGCGAATGCCGGCGAGCCGTCCGACGAGCTCGACGCCGGCCGCGGTCAGCGCGTTCAGATCGAGCGTCGCGTGCTCGGGCGTGCCGACGAGCTGCGGCGACGGCAGGCTGCGCGCGCGCTCGAGGTCGTCGATCTCGTCGTAGCGCTCGTCCCAGAGGCCGCAGCGCTCGAGCCACCAGAGCACGTCTCGGCCGCGATACATCCGCGGCATGCGCACGTGCTCGCCGACCGACAGCACGACGGGCCGACCGGAGCGGTGAATCTCGTCGGCGATCTGCACGCCGGTCGCCGATGCGCCGACGACGAGCACGCCGCCGTCCGGCAGGCGGCTCGGGTTGCCGTAATCGAACGGCGTGAAGCATTCGATCGACGTCGGGACCGCTTCACGCAGCCGCGGCACGGCCGGCATATTGCACGCACCGCTCGCGATGACGACGCTGCGCGCGCGGAGCTCGCCCGCGCGGGTCACGATGCGGTAATCGTCGCCGGCCGGGGCGAGCGACGTGACCTCGGTCTCCGTGCGCACCGGCGCGTTCGATGCGGCCGCATAGCGCGAGATCAGCGCGGCGACCTCGGCGGCCGACATATAGCCGTCCGGGTCGTCGCCGTCGTAGCGGAAGCCCGGCAGCCGGCTTTGATAGTTCGGTGTCAGCAGCGACAGCGAGTCCCAGCGCTCACGTCGCCACGAGTTCGCGATCTCGCCGCGCTCGAGGACGACATGATCGATCGAGTGCTCGCCGAGCACTCGACTCACCGCGAGGCCCGCATGCCCGGCGCCGATCACGACAGTGGTGAAGCGTTCGATGTCGAGCCTCGCTTCGTCCTCGAGTCGCTTCGTCGCCGTGCTCGTCAGACCTTGAACGCCTGGACGCTGACGTTCGTCGGGTTCGTCACGATATCGAAGACCGCCGAGCGCTTCTGCGATTGCGCGACGAGCGCCTCGATCTCCTGTTGAGACGCATCGGCATCGATATTGAACGTGACCTTGATGTCGTCGTAGCCGTTGCGCACGTCGCTGTCGACGCCGAGGATGCCGCG
>CAYMAF010000391.1:0-2520 GCA_964388365.1 uncultured Gammaproteobacteria bacterium
ACCTCGCGGCTGACGAGGTCGAGCGAATGCGCCGCGAGATCGTTCATCGTTTCCGGTTCGGCGTTCATCGCTAATCGCTCAGCCGGATCGGCGCCGCGGCTCGGGCGCGGCTATCGGTTCCTCGGGATGGGCCTCGACCGAGACGGACGGCTGCGACAGCGCCGGCGTGATGCGCGAGGCGCTCAGGACGCCGCTCGTCGACACGTTGTCGGGCAGCGTGAAGCCGTTGACGGTTTGCCGAAGCTGCGACGCGAGCTCGGAAAGCTTGCTGATCGCCGCCAGCGCGGCATTCGTCGACTCCTTCGTCTTCGCGCTGATATCACGGAGCACGCGCATGCTCTCGGTGATCGCCGACGTCGCTCCCGTCTGCTCGCGCGACGAGATCGAAATGTTGTGGACGAGGCTCGCGATCTGGTGCGAGACCTGCTCGATCTCGTCGAGCGCGGCGCCGGCGTTCTCCGCGAGGAGCGCGCCGCCGACGACGTCCGTCGTGCTGCGCTCCATCGAGACGACGGCCTCGTTCGTATCCGACTGGATCGTGCGCACGAGCACCTCGATCTTGCGCGTCGCGGCCGTCGAGCGCTCGGCGAGCTTCTGCACCTCGTCCGCGACGACCGCGAAGCCGCGGCTGCCTTCGCCGGCGCGCGAGGCCTCGATCGACGCGTTCAACGCGAGGATATTCGTCTGCTCGGCGATCTCCTCGATGAGCTCGACGATATTGCCGATCTCCTGCGAGCTCTCGCCGAGGCGCTTGATACGCTTCGACGTATCCTGAATCGTCTCGCGGATCGTGTTCATGCCGTCGATCGTCCGGCGCACCGCCTCGCCGCCCTTGTGCGCGACGTCGACCGCGTGCCGGGCGACGTCGGAGCAACGCTCCGCGTTGCCGGAAACCTCCTCGATCGACTGCGCCATCTGCGCGACGGCCTCCGACGCGGCCTCCGCCTGCTTCGCCTGCGTCTCACTCGAGCGCACGAGGTGGCGGACCGTCGCTTCGCTCTGCTTCGCGGCGGCGTCGACGAGTATCGACGTCTCGTCGATCGTCGTGACGAGGTCGCGCAGCGCTTCGATCGCGTAGTTGATCGAGTCCGCGATCGCGCCGGTGATGTCCTCGGTGACCGTCGCCTGCACGGTCAAGTCGCCGTCGGCGAGGCTCGAAAGCTCGTCGAGCAGGCGCAGAATGGCTTGCTGGTTGCGGTCGTTCTGCTCGGATTGCACCTCCGCCAGCCGCCGGAAGTCCCGAGCCCGGCGATTCGCGACGAGCATCGTGATCAGCAGCAGGACCGCGGCGCCGACGAGCACGAACGGCACACGCTCCGCCCAGACCGATCGGCCGGACGCGGCCGGCAGGGCGTCGAACCGCCCAAGCAGATCGGCGGCGGCACGGTCGAAGCGGCGGCGCGCGGCGTCGGCGGCCGCGAGCCGGTCGCCCGTCGCGGCGATCGCGCCGAGCGCAGCGCGCGCCTCGTCGAACAGCGCGCCCGCTGCGGCAAGCTCGGCTGCGGCCGAGACGCCGGCAGGACGGATGCCGAGCGACGTATCCTCGCCGCGCAGCCCGCGAATCATCTGACCGAGGAAACGCTCGGCGTCGTCGAGCCGGCCGAGCGCCTCGTCGATCGAGTCTCCGGCGTCGAGCGCGCGGAGATCTTGCCGAATGCCTTGAAGCGTCAACTCGAACCGCGCGACGTGAATCTCGTTCGCCGCGATGTCGGCCGGACCTTGCGCCGCGATCAGATTCCCGGTCGCGGCGAGCAGCTGCGGCACGAGCGCGGCCAGGGCTTCGCGCTCGCTTCGCGCCGCGCCGAGCGCCTCGCGCGCGGCAACGATATCGCCGAGCCCCGTGCGGACCTCATCCCATGCGGCGTCCGCGGCGAGCGCCGCGGCCGTTTGCCCGGTGCGCCGGCCGTCGTCGAGCAGCCGGTCGACATTCCGGAGCGCCGCGGCAATGCGCTCGGCGCCCGCTTCGTCGCCGCCGACCGCCGCGCGGGCATCGGCCCGCGCCGCCTGAGTCAGCGTCATCACCCGCTCGATCGAGCCCCCCGCCCGCCCGCCGTCCATCATCAGCAGCGCGGCAGCCGCAACGAGCGCCGCGGTCGATGCGAGCGCAAGCAAAGGCAGCAACTTGGTCCAGGGACTCGACTTGATCATCGTCCGCTCACTTTCTCGCGGCCTCGCCGGCCGTCAAGAATTGGTCGTCCTCGAGAAGCTTGTCGAAGCTGAAGCGCGGCCAGATCTCGGCCCCCTGCTCGAAGCCGCCGTCGAGATAACGGTCACAGCGAATCACGGTTCCGGGCACGTCCTCGCGGAAGCCGTCGCTCTGAAACCGGCGAAAGCCGACGACCTCGTCGACGATCAGCGCCGTCGGCACGTCGCGGCTCGCGGCGACGAGGACTCGATTGCGGCGGTCGGGAACCGTGCTGCCGGCGCCGAGAAACGCTTTCAGATCGACGACGGTCAGGAGCTGACCGCGCACGTTCGCGATGCCGCGCAGCCAGAACTTGCCGCCCGGAACGCGCGTGA
>CAYMAF010000392.1:0-2517 GCA_964388365.1 uncultured Gammaproteobacteria bacterium
ATCCGTTCTCGCGCGCCGCCGGCGCGCCGCTGATCCACGGCAACCGGGTCGAGCTCCTCCGCGACGCCGCCGAGAACTATCCCGCATGGCTGCGCGCGATCAACGAAGCGAAGCGGCGCATCTGCTTCGAGTCCTATTTCATCTGCGAGGACGAGGTCGGCCTCGAGTTCGCCGACGCGATGATCGCGAAGGCCGCCGACGGCGTGAAGGTCAGGCTGATCTACGACTGGATGGGCAACTTCACGAAGGCGTCGCGGCGGTTTTGGAGCCGGCTCCGCAACGGCGGCGTCGAGGTGCGCTGCTACAACCCGCCGCGGCTCGACAGCCCGCTCGGTTGGCTGTCGCGGGATCACCGCAAGATGCTCGCCGTCGACGGCGAGGTCGCGTTCATCACCGGCCTTTGCGTCGGCCGCGAGTGGGTCGGCGACCCGAGCCGCGGCCTCGAGCCGTGGCGCGATACCGGCGTCGAGATCCGCGGCCGCGCGGTGCCGGCGATCGAGCGCGCGTTCGCCCGCGTCTGGGCGATGCTCGGCGATCCCGTTCCCGACGAGGATCTCCCGAAAGGCTCGCGGGCCGCGGGCCGAACGACGCTGCGGATCGTCGCGACCGAGCCCGCGACGGCCGGGATGCTGCGTCTCGACCAGCTCGTCGCGACGCTCGCGACGAGCCGCCTGTGGCTCGCCGACGCGTACTACGCGGGCACGCCGTCCTACGTCCAGGCTCTGCGCGCGGCCGCGATGGACGGTATCGACGTGCGGCTGCTCGTGCCGGGCTCGACGGACGTGCCGCTGATGGGCCCGTTGTCGCGCGCCGGCTATCGGCCGCTGCTCGAGGCCGGCGTGCGCGTCTTCGAATGGAACGGCACGATGCTGCACGCGAAGACCGCGGTCGCCGACGGCAGCTGGGCGCGAGTCGGCTCGACGAATCTCAACGTCGCGAGCTGGTTCGGCAATTGCGAGCTCGACGCGGTCATCGAGGATGAGGAGTTCGCCGCGAAGATGGAGCAGGCCTATCTCGAGGATCTCGATCACGCGACCGAGATCGTCCTCGACATGAAGCGGCCGCGCTTCCGCCGCCCGAGAATGCCGCGCTTGCGCCGCGAGGGCGGTGCGCGAGGCGCGGCACACGCGCACCGGGCCGCGGCGCCAGCGGCAGAAGCGCCGGCGGATACGCCGGCGCCGGAGCGGCGAGCCTCGGGCTCGCACGGACCGGGCGCGCGGGCCATCGGCGGCCGCGGCAGCGCGGGCCGCGCGGCCGCGGGCGCGATCCGGATCGGCAACACGATCGGCGCGGCGATCACGGACCGGCGGCTGCTGGGCCCGGTCGAGGCGCGGCTCGCGACGTTCGGCGGCGCGCTGCTGATCGGTCTTGCGCTGCTGTTCGCGGTCTTTCCGGCCGCGCTCGCCTACCCCGCCGCGCTGCTCGCGGCCTGGGGCGGCGTCGCCCTGCTGATCCGCGGCGCGAAGCTGTGGCGGGAGCGGCGCTTCGCCGGCGGCGCGAAGCCGCCGTGACGCGCCGGGGGGCGGCGGCGCTCCGTGCAGCCCGGACCGCGGACTCTTGGCGGACGCGTCGGCGTATGGTTCAATACCGAGCGATGAACGCGACCCGCTATTACTTTTGGTATTTCGGTTTTCCGACGCCGCTGGCGGAGGAAGGGTTGCGATCGGGCTGAGAATCCGTTCCAAGCATTCCGAAAAAGCCGCCAGCGAACCTGGCGGCTTTTTCGTTTGGCCGTCCGGAATTCGCGGGCCCCGAGAGCAGAAGGAGAAACGATGGCGCCCCACACCGACGATCTGCGCATTCGCGGATTTCACCCGCTGATCACGCCGGAGGAGCTGATCCGGGAGCTGCCGTGCGACGAGACGATGTCCCGGACGGTCACGAACGCCCGACAGGCGATTCACGCAATGCTGCACAAGGGCGACCGACGGCTCGCCGTCGTGATCGGACCGTGCTCGATTCACGACCCGGAGGCGGCGATCGAGTACGCCGAGCGCCTCCGTCCGCTTCGCGACACGCTCGGCGACGCGCTCGAGATCGTGATGCGCGTGTACTTCGAGAAGCCGCGCACGACGATCGGCTGGAAGGGACTCATCAACGACCCGGATCTCGACGGCAGCTTCAACATCAACAAGGGCTTGAAGCTCGCGCGCCGGCTCCTCTGCGATATCAACGCGATGGGCCTGCCCGCGGGCTGCGAGTATCTCGACACGATCTCGCCGCAGTACATCTCGGATCTCGTCGCGTGGGGCGCGATCGGCGCACGCACGACCGAGAGCCAGGTTCACCGGCAAATGGCGTCGGGGCTCTCGTGCCCGGTCGGCTTCAAGAACGGCACGGACGGCAACGTGAAGATCGCGATCGACGCCGTCGGCGCCGCGGCGCACCCGCACCATTTCCTCGCGGTGACGAAGGACGGACGCTCGGCCGTCGCCGCGACGACCGGCAATCCCGACTGCCATGTGATCCTGCGCGGCGGCAAGCAGCCGAACTACGACGCGGAATCCGTCGACGCCG
>CAYMAF010000393.1:0-2510 GCA_964388365.1 uncultured Gammaproteobacteria bacterium
TCAGATGCCGCACGTCGAGATTCACGATCTTCTCGGCCTTCATGTCGTCCAGCGTATCGACGACGAGCTTGACCAGCTCCTCATCCTTCCGCTTTTTCGGTTTCCCGTTCGGCATAGCACTCCGTTTCGAAGATGATGCGCCTGACCGCGTCAGGCACGAGGTATCGAGGATCTCTCCCCGCCCGCACGGCGGCGCGAAGCGCCGTCGACGAGATATCGAGCTGCGTGACCGCGTGCAGGTAGATCAGCCCGGCCTTCGATGCCGCGAGCTCGGCGGCCGAAGCCGCCCGCCGCTCGCGCACGAGCGCGCCGAGCGGCCCGCCGGAAGGCGCGTCCGAGCCGGGCCGGTGCGCGACGACGACGTGCGCGAGGTCGAGCAGCTCGGGCCAACGATGCCAGCTCGGCAAGCCGAGAAACGCGTCCATGCCGAGCAGCAGGCACAGGCTCGTATCGGGGAGCTCCTCGGCGAGGCTCGCGAGCGTATCGACCGTATACGACGGGCCGGGCCGGTCGAGCTCGCGCCGATCGACGACGAAGCGCGGCTCGTCCGCGGCCGCGGCACTCAGCATCTCGAGCCGCAGCTCCGCCGGCGCCGTCGGCGGCGGACGGTGCGGCGGCCGCGCCGCGGGCACGAAGCGGACCTCGGCGAGCGACGCGCCTTCGAGCAACTCGAGGGCGATACGAAGATGGCCGATGTGGACCGGGTCGAACGTGCCGCCGAGAACGCCGATCGGCCGCCCGCCGCCCGTGATGGTGTGCGCAGACGTCACGCGGTCCGTGTGCTCCGAGCCTTCGCGGGCGCGAGCGCCGCGAGCACCAGCTGCGTCAATGCGTCCCAAGGCGGCATCCCGGGCGCGCCCTTGACGATCGCGTCCACTTCGACCGCTCGTGCCAGCAAGGTCGTCAGATGCTTCCACCCATAGCGCTTCAGCGCCCGCTCGAGCAGCGCGCGGCGCTTCGGCCAGATCTTGAGCCGCCCGTACACGCCGTCGAGCCGTTCCCTGCGCACCTCCGCGAGCTTGAGCGTCGTCAGAATGCCGAGCTCGCGGGCGAGCGCCCAGCATACCAGAACGGGCTCGACGCCCTCGGCCCGAAGGCCGTGCAGCACGCGCACAGCGCGCGCGGCGTCGCCCTCGAGCAAGGCGTCGGTCAGCCGGAAGACGTCGAATCGCGCGCTGTCCGCGACCGATTCGAGGACGTCGCCGTCGTCGATCGGGCCGTCGCGGCCGAGCAGGGCGAGCTTCATCAGCTCCTGGTCCGCAGCGAGCAGATGCCCTTCGACGCGGTCGGCGAGGAGCTCCGCCGCCGACGCGGTCAGCGAGACCTTATGCCGCGACGCGCGCTCGCGGATCCAGCGCGGCAGCTCGGCGCGGTCGATCGGCCGCGCCTCGACGAGCACGCCTGCGCCCTCGAGCGCTTTGACCCACTGCGAGCTCGCGGCCGACGCGTCGAGGCGTGCGTCGATCGCGACGATCAGCAGCCGGTCGGGATCGCGGGTCGACGCGAGCGCCCGCAGCGCCTTCGCGCCGGCGTCGCCGGGGCGAGGCGACGGCAGGCGCAGCTCGACGATCCGCCGGGCCGCGAACAGCGACAGGTTGTCGGCGCCGGCGAGCAGCGCGTCCCAGTCGAAGCCGCGCTCGACGACGTGGAGATCCCGCGTCTCGAAGCCCTGGCGCGCCGCGGCCGAGCGAATCTCGTCGAGCGCGTCGGCGACGAGCAGCGGCTCGTCGCCGGCGACGAGGTAGACGGGCGCAAGCCCGCTCGCGAGGTGGCGTTTGAGCCCTGACGGCTGGATCTTCAATGCAGTCCGGGCCTCGTCGACGGCATGCGAGGAACAGCGCGCCGTGCGCTCAATCGTCGAGCTGCGACAGCTCGACGCCCTCGTCCTCGAGCAGCACCGGGATGCCGTCGCGGACGGGATAGGCGAGCTTGCCGTCGCGCGTCATCAGCCACTGCTCGGCCGGCTCGGCGACGGGCTTGCCGTCGCGGCGCTTCAGCCGGCCGGCGCCGATCAGCTCGTTCACGCGCGAGGCACGCCCGGCGGGCACGACCTGCAGCGGGAGCCGGGTCACCGGGCAGCAGACGATGTCGAGCAAAGCCGTATCGAAGCTCATGCCGGGCTCCTCGGATGCCATTCCCGGGCATCCGGACGTTCAGGGACCGGATCGTAACCCGATCCGCCCCAAGGGTGGCAGCGGCCGATCCGGCGCGCGGCGAGCACCGCGCCGCGCAGCGGTCCGAACCGCTCGATCGCCTCGATCGCGTACTGGCTGCACGTCGGCCAATAGCGGCAGTCTCGGCCGAGCCACGGCGACAGCGTGAGCTGATAGCCGCGGACCGCTGCGATCATCGTGCGCGCGGCCGCCCGGCGGATCTGCGCGCCGGCTGCGGCCCCGAGCTTCATCGCGTGCGCCTCCAGCGGGAGCCGCCGGCGACGTCCTCGATCACGATGCCCGCGCTCGCGAGCTCGTCGCGGATCGCATCGGCCTCGGCGAACTTGCGCTCCTTCC
>CAYMAF010000394.1:0-2507 GCA_964388365.1 uncultured Gammaproteobacteria bacterium
ACCATGAACGCCCAGAACAGCGCGTTCACGAACAGGTTGATCACGCTGAGCCAGACGTAGAACGTGTAGCCGACCGCGATCGCGACCGTCGTCTCGCTGTCCGTGCCGATCAGCCCGCCGCCGGCCGCAGCGTCGGCGATCAGCAGCGCCGCGAAGATCGCGAGGCAGGCGATCACGAACAGATACCCGACCGGGATGAACCGACGCCGATCGAGACGGCTCACGACGTCGCCGAACAGCATCACGATCGCGAACGACGCGATCAGCGTGCCGACCCACAACATGTAGAGGCTGTCCATGCCGCGCGACACGCCCATCGCCTCCCGAACCGGGCGCAGGAAGTAGTAGCCGCACAGCACGAAGAAGTAGAACAGCGCCGCGGTCACGGCGAGCGGCGCCTCGCCGCGCCTGAAGTTCAGCAGCCGATCGACCAGGTCCCTCACGCATGCTCCCCCGAGATGACCGGTCGGCCAGTATAACGTCGGCGCCGCCGCCGGTCGCTCGCGCTCACGTGCGTGCGCCGCCATGAAGGCCGGCCCGCGCGAGCCGTAGGGACGCTCTTCCGGCGTCCCCGGAGCGGGACACGTGCGGCGCAGACCCCATGCGCCGAACCGAATGAGTCGTCTCCGCGCCGCGGCCCCGAATCACCCGTCTGCGCGCCGCGCCCGCCGGAGTTGCGCCAACCCCTCTCGATCCCGGTACGATAGACCCACGCAGCAGCGTCCTCGGCGGCATAACGAGGCGAACTCTCGGGGGTGTTCCATGGCGCAGACGTACCGAGCCCACCATCCCGCCGATATCCGCGATATCGCGCTCGTCGGCCACGCCGGAGCGGGCAAGACGACATTGGTCGAAGCGCTGCTCGCGAGGACCGGCGCGATCAAGGAGCCGGGCAGCGTCGCGAAAGGCACGACCGTGTGCGACTTCGCCGACCAGGAGAAACGGCTCAAGCATTCGCTCGACGTCGCGATCTGCCACCTCGAGCACGACGGCATCCTCGTGAACCTGCTCGATACGCCCGGCTACCCCGACTTCATCGGCCGGGCGCTCGCCGTGCTGCCCGCGGTCGACACCGCGGCCGCGGTCGTCAACGCGCAGCTCGGCGTCGAGCTCGTCACGCGGCGCGCGATGCGCCATGCGGCCGAGCGCCGGCTCTGCCGCCTGATCATCGTCAATAAGATCGATGCGCCCGGCGCGGATCTCGAGGGCGTGCTCGCGCAGATCCGAGATACCTTCGGCACGCAATGCCTGCCGATCAATCTGCCGGCGCGCAACGGGCAGGCCGTCGCCGACTGCTTTTTCGAGCCGGCCGACGAGACGCCGGACTTCTCGAGCGTCGACGCGGCGCATACCGAGATCATGGACCGGGTGATCGAGCTCGACGACGAGCTGATGGAGCTCTATCTCGAGCAGGGCTCCGAGATCTCGCTCGAGCAGCTGCACGACCCGTTCGAGCGCGCGCTCCGGCGCGGACACCTGATCCCGGTCTGCTTCGTCTCGGCCGAGACCGGAGCGGGCTTGAGGCAACTGCTGCGCGTATTCACACAGCTGATGCCGAGCCCGCTCGAAGGCAATCCGCCGCAGTTCATCGCCGGAGACGACGGCAACCGCGTGCCGATCGATCCATCCGACACGGACGCGCATTTCATCGGGCACGTCTTCAAGGTCAATGTCGATCCCTACGTCGGCCGGCTCGCGGCGTTCCGCGTGCATCAGGGACGGATCCGCGCAGGCGACCAGATCTTCGTCGGCGACCGGCGCAAAGCCGTGAAGATCGCGCACCTCTATCGCATGCAGGGCAAGGAGCTCGAGGAGATTCCGCGCGCGATGCCCGGCGAGCTCTGCGCCGTCGCGAAGATTGATCAGATCCGCTTCGACGACGTCTTGCACTCGAGCCACGACGAGGACGAGGTACGGCTCGCGCCCGTGAACCTGCCGCCGCCGATGTACGGTCTCGCGCTCGAGCTCGCGCAGCACGGCCAGGAGAAGAAGCTCTCGGATGCGCTGCACAAGATCACCGCGGAAGACCCGAGCCTCCTCGTCGAGCACGATTCGCAGGCGAACGAGACCGTGCTGCGCGGCATGGGGGAGCTGCACTTGAGGCTCGTGCTCGAGCGCATCACGGACGAGTTCGGGCTCGAGCTCACGACGCGTACGCCAAAGATCGCATACCGCGAGACCGTGACCCGCGGCGCCGAAGGGCACCATCGCCACAAGAAGCAGACCGGCGGGGCCGGTCAGTTCGGCGAGGTGTTCCTCCGGGTCGAGCCGCTGCCGCGCGGCGCGGGCTTCGAGTTCTCGAACGAGGTCGTCGGTGGCGCGATTCCGGGCCAGTACATCCCGGCCGTCGAGAAAGGGGTCCGGCAGGTGCTGACCGAAGGCGCGATCGCGGGCTTCCCGATCGTCGATGTGCGCGTCACGGTCTATGACGGCAAGCACCATCCGGTCGACTCGAAGGAGGTCGCGTTCATCCAGGCGGGCCGGCGGGCCTTTCTCGACGCGATCTC
>CAYMAF010000395.1:0-2493 GCA_964388365.1 uncultured Gammaproteobacteria bacterium
CTACAGGGACGTAGGAAGTGCCGGGCTGGTCGGGAACATTGCCCGGCCGACCTACAGGGACGTAGGAAGTGCCGGGCTGGTCGGGAACATTGCCCGGCCGACCTACAGGGACGTAGGAAGTGCCGGGCTGGTCGGGAACATTGCCCGGCCGACCTACAGGGACGTAGGAAGTGCCGGGCTGGTCGGGAACATTGCCCGGCCGACCTACCGGAATGCAGGCCGACCCGCGCGGTCGAGCGAGCATCACAGCACGACGGGTCGGTTCGACAGCTCATCGCCGTCCGCCGCGGGAAAGTGACGCGCAATCAGCGTACCGACCGCTCGAATTCCCTCGATGACCGCATCGACCGATCGACCGGATGCGAAGAGCCGCTCCATCCGTCGACAGATTTGCTCCCATTCCTCGGAGGTCACGCGATCGTTGAAGCCGCGATCCGCTACGATTTCCACGTCATGATCGGCCCATAGCACATAAATGAGCACGCCGTTGTTGGCCTCCGTATCCCACACGCCCAGCTCCGCAAACGCGCGCAGCGCTTGCTCGCGCGGCGTCGCTCCGCGCATGAGCTCGTACGCGCTCAGGTACGCTTCGATCGCGAAACGGATTTCGCCGCCATGCTGTGCTTCGCTCGCCACGATCGCCTGCTCGATGGCCTGCAGCGCCGTTTCATCGAACACGCGGCGCAGCGCGCGCCCTGTCGAGAACAAGTGCCGCACTGCGCGCTGGAACGACATCCGTTTACCAGCGCCCAGAGGCGCCACCTCCGCCGAACGTACCGCCGCCACCGCTCCAGCCGCCGCCGAAACCGCCTCTGCCGCCGAAACCGCCGCCCCAGCCTCCGCCCCATCCGCCGCGATGACCGCGACTCGACCAGCCGCGACCGCCGCCCATGCCGCCGCCGAACAATCCGAAGAAGAACGCGATGGCTGCCGCGCCAATGGCGACCGGGATCACGTGCGTGAGCAGCCACGCGAGGAACCCCGCGAGTCCCGCGGTCACCGCCGCGCCGCCGAATGAGCCGAACAGCCGTCTGAGCGCGCCGCTCACGACGAACACGAGCATGAACAAAATCGGCAACAGCGAACCGAACCCTTCGCTCGGCGGCGGACGACGTTCCGGCTCAGGAAGCGGCTCGCCTTCGAGCACGGCAACGATGCGTTCGATCCCCTGAGACAAGCCGCCGAAGTAATCGCCTTCTCGAAAGCGCGGAACGATGACCTGATCGGTGATGCGGTTTGCGATCACATCGGGCAATGCTCCCTCGAGACCGTATCCGACCTCGATTCGAACCGCCCGATCTTCCTTCGCGACGAGCAGCAGCACACCGTCGTCGACACCGCGCCGTCCGAGCTGCCAGCGCTCCGCCACTCTAATCGAGTATTGCTCGATCGTCTCGGGCTCCGTGGTGGGCACGAGCAGAATTGCGATTTGACTCCCCTTGCGTTGCTCGAACTCGCGCAAGCGCACATCGAGCGCCGCGATCTGCTCGGGCGTCAACGTCTGAGTGAGGTCGGTGACCGGAGCACGAAGCACCGGCACGTCCACCTGGGCGAACGCGTACGTGCTCAGGAGCAGTGTCAGCCAAGCGATCCAGGACGGGGGCATCGGGACGGCCGGCGAAGCGCGGCGGAGTCGTACTCTCATGCTGGATCCCGTTTCTGTATCGCCGCGATCGGGGATTCATCGCGAATATTCGACGAGCTGTCGGACAGACGACACGCCGATATTCAGCCCGCGTTGTCCACAGGCTGCGGCTCGTCCGGCGGCGCCTCGCTGAAATCGACCGCGGGCGGTCTCGAGATCTCCGCTTCGTTCTCGACGCTGAAGTTCTGCTTCTCTTCGTAACCGAAGAGCATCGCCGTGAGGTTGGTCGGAAACGATCGCACCGTCACGTTGTAGTTCTGCACCGCATCGATATAGCGCTTGCGCGCCACGGCGATCCGATTCTCGGTCCCTTCCAATTGCGCACGAAGGTCGTTGAAGCCCGAGATCGACTTCAGATCCGGATAGCGTTCGACGACGACCATCAAACGCGAAAGCGCCGAGCTCAACTCTCCCTGTGCGGCTTGCCACTGTTGGAACGCTTGCGGATCCTCGATGAGCTCGGGCGTGGCCTGGATCGAGGTTGCTCGCGCTCGGGCCTCCACGACACTATCGAGAATGTCCTTCTCGGCCGCGACCGCACCCTTGACCGTATTGACGAGGTTCGGCACGAGGTCCGCCCGGCGCTGATACTGGTTCAGGACCTCGGCCCAGGCCGATTTCACCTGCTCGTCTTGTTGCTGCAGCGTGTTATAGCCGCAGCCACCGAAGAAGGCACTGCACGTCAATACCGCGAGAATACGCAACGCGTACATGGAAGGTCCCTTCAATTGGGTTCATTCGTATGGCGCCGACCCTACCGCTGCATGCGGAAGGCGACAGTGGAATTAACCAGAAGGGGTCAGAGTTCCGCTTACGGCGGTGCTCCGCACCTCGGAAGTGCTCCGCAG